>JAAZAP010000191.1 GCA_012514255.1 Bacteroidales bacterium
ATCTGTTAATTTTTTAAGTTTAACAATGGCAGGGACGGATTGTTGGCAAAGCAGCGGTTGGATACCGGTTTAGCATTTTTTTCCGTGGTTGCAATCAGTGCAAATCTGTCCACCTGTCGTATAACGGGGTCAAAGATAATCATTATTAGGCAACAGGCAAGAGGCAATAGGCAATAGTGAGGAGAATGGCCTGCGATCAGGTTAAAGGCAGGGTTATTTCATGGTCAGCTGGCAGAGAAGGAGCCGGCCTGCCGCGATGGCAAAAGTGGAGTCGGCACTATTCAGTCAAAGAAACAACATGCAAAAGGTATCATACAAAATGTATGATGCAAAATGTTGATAAAATGTGTATATTTGCAATATAAAACGACTTATCATGACTTCAAAAAACCCATTTCCTGTAGTCGGATATCATGGGAGTAAGCTATTTTGCGACAGAGAGACAGAAACTGAGAGACTTTTAGTGAATCTCACCGGAGGATTGAATACGACCCTGATTTCTCTTCGTAGAATGGGGAAAACTGCACTAATTTATCATGTTTTTGATAAAATATTAAAAGATAACAGATCGGTTTGTCTCTATGTTGATCTTTATCCCACAAGGAACGTCAGGGATCTTACACGTCAGCTGGCGAC
The DNA here is from genome assembly GCA_012514255.1 of Bacteroidales bacterium. Next base: position 637 of record JAAZAP010000191.1, read on the forward strand.
AGTTTCAATGAATGTACTGCCACGGAAAAAAAAGGCGGGGAATCGTTTTCTTTCTTTTCTTAAAGGATTAAGGCCGGTTATTACTTATGATCCACTGACAGGGGCGCCGGGGGTGAAGTTTGAATATTCATCTGCCTCGGAATATGAGGTTACGCTTAGTGCCCTGCTGAAGTTTCTTGATGATCTCGGGACTGAAATTTACCTTGCATTCGATGAATTCCAGTCGATTGCCTCATACGAGGAGGGAAATGCCGAGGCCATGCTAAGGACTGTTATTCAGCCGCTGAAAAATATTCATTTTATATTCAGTGGCAGCAACAAGCATATGATGCATGATATCTTTCACAGCTCAAAGAGACCTTTCTTTGCAAGTACCAGAATTATGAGCCTGTCGGCTATCTCTGATGACAGTTACAGCCGGTTTATCGGGGAGAAGTTTGCAGAAAACAAAAGAAAGATATCTCAGGAAGCGATCAGTTTTGTACTTGACTGGACCAGACGGCATACATACTATACCCAGTCTGTTTGCAATACCCTTTTCAGCACCGGTGCGAAAGAAATTGATATACAGTTTGTGAAAGCGGTGTGTGGGGAAATCCTGGATGAACAGGAAAAGACATTTCTGCAATACCGCCATCTGCTTACATCCAACCAGTGGCGGCTTCTCATGGCCGTGGCGAAGGAGGGGAGGGTATATAAGCCCCAGTCAGGGGAATTCCTTCGCAAGCATTTCCTGGGAACGCCTGCGGGATCAAAGAGAGCTGTTGATGCCCTGCTTGACAAGGAGATGATCTATTTGGAGAGTGACGGCAACGGGAGGTATTATTCTGTTTATGATCTTTTTCTCTCGAGGTGGCTGGAGCGGCAGTAGAGTTCGACCGGTAGCCTTCTGGCGGCAGCCAATGAATTAGTACCGGGTGCAGTCCCGAGAGTGGCCAGGGGGAGGGGGTGAGTCTGCTTTTACAATTCTTGCAGGTCTACGACCTGCGTGGAAATGATGCAGGCTCTGTTCCCTGCGTGGATATGATGCAGGCTATTTTCTACAATTCTTGCAGGTCTACGACCTGCGTGGAAATGATGCAGACTCTGTTCTACAATTCTTGCAGGTCTGCGACCTGCGTAGATATGATGGGGGCTCTGTTCGGCAGTTCTTGCAGGTCTACGACCTGCGTGGAAATGATGCAGGCTCTGTTCTACAATTCTTGCAGGTCTACGACCTGCGTGGAAATGATGCAGGCTCTGTTCTACAATTCTTGCAGGTCTACGACCTGCGTGGATATGATGGGGGTTCTGTTCTACAGTTCTTGCAGGTCTACGACCTGCGTAGATATGATGGGGGTTCTGTTCTACAATTCTTGCAGGTCTGCGACCTGCATGGATATGATGCAGGCTATTTGCCTGTCAGCTGGCGGAATGTCTCCTCGAGGCGGTCGCCGGCGAGGGATGAGATCTGGTCAATGGGTCCGTCAGCAATGATGCGGCCGTGGTCAATTATTATCACCCGGCTGCAGATGGCCTCAACCTCCTGCATTATGTGAGTTGAGAGCATCACGGTCTTTTCCTTTCCGGCCTCGGAGATGAGGTTACGGATCTCTACTATCTGGTTGGGATCGAGACCGGTGGTGGCCTCATCAAGTATCAGCACTTTCGGATCATTGATCAGCGCCTGCGCCAACCCCACACGCTGCCTGTAGCCCTTCGACAATGCACCGATCTTCTTCCCTTGCTCCGGGGTAAGACCGGTACGCTCTACCACAGAGTTGACAGCCTCTCTGCTTCTTTTTCCAAGTCCATATATGTCAGCAACGTAACCCAGGTACTCCCTGACGTACATGTCAAGATAGATGGGATTGTTTTCAGGCAGGTAACCGATCAGTCGTCTCATCTCCCTGGCTGACGGTCCGGCCGGGTGGCTACAGACAGTCACCTTTCCCGAATCTGCCGGGAAGAATCCGGTGATGATTTTCATCATTGTCGATTTTCCCGCGCCGTTAGGACCGATAAACCCTACTATCTCTCCTGCCGGGATGGTGAAGGAGACATCGTCAAGGGCCTTTTGCGGCCCGTAGAGCTTGGTTACGTTATTTACAACAATAGACATTGAGGATTGTCGATTTGCGGTTTACGATGTGCTATTGTCGATTTCAGGATCTGCAACGTGCGATATTAGATGTACGAACTCAGATCTGTATTAATCTACAATCAACAATCAACAATTCTAACCATACATAAATTGTCCGAGGTTGGCAAATGCCGAGGACGGGTTCACACAACAAACGGGTATCTTGGAGCTGTTTGCAATAATATACTGTTCCTTTGCACCCCATACATAGTCGGCAAAAGTGATATCCTTGGTGGTCATGATCAGTATCAGGTCAGCCTTCATCTCGTGGGCTATTTCAAGGGCGCGTTCGCCAAGCTTATCGGCAGGGATTTCACGGATCTCGTACTCAATGTTGTTTTGGATCAGCATCCTCACCGTGTAATTAAGATTGAGGTTGGTCTTTTTGGCAAGCGAATCGTCCTTCCTCATTGCCTTGAGGATATGAATCTTTGAATCGAAATATTTTCCCATGAAGATTGCCATGGAGAGTTTCTCTTTCTCTTCAGACCGAAAATCAACAGGGAAGACTATGTCGTGGTATCTCTCATTGTCGTTTGGCGGAGCCTGGACAACGATGTAAGGCACCTTTGACTTGGCTATCACCTTCAGCGCCCAGCTGCCTGTCAGTTTCTGCATCCCGCTCATGCCGTGCGTTCCCATCACCACCAGTGATGCCTTGCGGTCATTGACAAATTCAGGTATCTGTTTGAAGATAGTCCCGCGGGTAACATGGGTTTTAACCTTTACCCCGAAGGTGCGTTCAACCTCAGCTCCCCTTTTTTCCATGGAACCCTGCTTGGCCTTCATGCCTCCGTCAGAGGTGATCTTGTCAACTATATGCAGAAGGCAGACATCATTGCGCGTCTGACGCGATATCTTGATGGCATGCTGCAATGCGTATTCCGTTACCGGTGTGAAATCCCATGGCACTACAATGATCTTACTGTCGACTTCCATAATTCAAACGGTTTCAATTAGAATAGTAAAATTACCCTTTTTACCCGATTAAGTCAATAGGCAGGGCACCTAAGAAAAACGCCTGTGTCATATGAAAAATTGCGTTTGTGCACAAAAACAGTGCCATTTGCAGGCATATCATTCCGGAGAGAGGAACAAAATGCTATTTTTGCCATATTAATGAGATGATCATTTATGAAGAGAAAAAGAGTAAAGGAGTTGCTTGCCGGCCAAGCCACAGGTGAAAAGGTGCTTGTCAAGGGGTGGGTCAGGACAAAGAGAGAGATCAAGAATGTTGCCTTTGTAGCGCTGAATGACGGCTCAACCATAAACAACATACAGATTGTCATTGACATAAATGCATTCCCGGCAGAGCTGCTGAAGGATATTACAACCGGTGCAAGCCTTGCAGTGACAGGTACCCTTGTGCAGTCACAGGGTAAGGGTCAGAGTGTGGAGATCACGGCATCGGAAATAATCCTTTACGGCCGGTGTGACCCGGAGACCTATCCTTTGCAGAAGAAGGGTCATTCAATGGAATTTCTTCGTGAGATTGCCCACCTGCGGTTCCGCACCAACACCTTCGGTGCCGTGATGCGCATCAGGCATGCGATGGCTTTTGCAGTGCACAAATACTTCAATGACAGGGGCTTCTATTACCTTCATACACCTATCATCACCGGCAGTGATGCCGAGGGAGCAGGTGAGATGTTCCACGTCACCGCCCTTGACCCTGAGAATCCTCCGCGGACGGCTGACGGCAGGATCGATTACGATCAGGATTTCTTTGCCAGACCCACGAATCTCACCGTATCGGGACAGCTTGAGGGTGAGCTGGGAGCCCTGGCACTGGGAGAGATCTATACCTTTGGGCCGACCTTCAGGGCAGAAAACTCAAATACCCCGCGCCACCTGGCCGAGTTCTGGATGATTGAGCCGGAGATGGCCTTCTGGGATATCAATGACAACATGGATCTTGGGGAGGATTTTACCAAGTACCTCATCCGCTATGCCCTAGACAACTGCCGCGATGACCTTGAGTTCCTGAACAAGATGATTGACAACGGCCTGATTGAGAGGCTTGAGTTTGTGCTTGCCGACAGCTATATGAGGCTGACCTACACGGAAGCGGTTAAGATACTGGAGGCATCAGGCCGAAAGTGGGAGTATCCCGTGGGCTGGGGTCGTGACCTGCAGGCAGAACATGAGCGATACCTCGTGGAGACACACTTTAGGAGACCGGTGATACTTACCGATTACCCGATGGACATCAAGGCTTTTTATATGAAGCAGAATGATGACGGGAAAACGGTGAGGGCCATGGATGTTCTTTTCCCCGGCATCGGTGAAATAATCGGCGGTTCGCAGAGGGAAGAGGAGCTGGATAAGCTGACGCGAAGGATTCAGGAGCTGAACCTGCCGCTGAAGGATCTGTGGTGGTACCTCGACACACGGAGATTCGGCACTGCGCCGCACTCAGGCTTCGGCCTTGGCTTTGCACGGCTGATTCTTTTCATGACCGGTATGTCAAACATCCGCGATGTTGTACCCTTCCCCCGTACCCCCAGAAACGCTGAATTCTAAACAACAGGATAAAAGTCGTTATGCTCGACCAGAAACTCCAACAGAAGCTGTTACAGAAGCTCTCGCCACAGCAGATCCAGATGATCAAGCTGCTGGAGGTGCCTGCAATGCAGTTGGAGCAGCGCATCAAGAAGGAACTGGAAGAGAATCCGGCCCTGGAGGAGGGTCCTGATGATGACGAGCTGCACAATGAGGAGGATGAGGATGATGTTGATCAGGAGCAGGCTGAGCGTGAGCAGGAGGAGTTCGCCCTGGATGATTACCTGAATGATGAAGATATCCCTGACTACCGCCTGCAGATCAACAATACGTCAAGGGATGATGGGCGGCGTGAGGAGATACCATATGCTTCCGGCGCATCATTCCATGAAAACCTGTCGCAACAGTTCAATCTCCGGGTGGACACTGAGAGGGAAGAGACACTTGGGGAATATATTATAGGCAACATTGATGACGATGGCTACCTCCGCCGTGAGGTTGAGAACATGGTTGATGACCTGGCGTTCCTGCAAAACATTACCACCACGGAAGAGGAGCTGGATGCCATTCTTAAGGTAATACAGGACCTTGAGCCTGCCGGTGTGGGTGCGCGTGACCTGCGCGAGTGCCTCCTGCTGCAGATAGGGAGAAAGGATCAGTCGGTTCCACAAATAGCCCTCACCCGTACCGTGCTGACTGACTATTTCGAGGAGTTCTCCAAGCGGCACTATGAAAAGATAATGTCAAGGATGGGCATAGGCGAGGAGGGGATGAAGGAGGTAATTGACGAGGTATTGAAGCTCAATCCCAAACCTGGAGGGACATTGAGCGACCCATATACCAAATCAGCCCAACATATTATTCCCGACTTCATACTTGATCAGAGTGACAGCGGCCTGGAGCTGAGCCTGAACAACAGGAACATCCCCGAGCTGAAGGTCAACAGGGGTTACAGCGAGATGCTTGAGTCATACTCACGCAATAAAAAAGCAGGCAAGCAGAATCGTGATGCCATTCTCTTCGTCAAGCAAAAGCTTGATGCTGCAAGGTGGTTCATCGATGCCATGAAACAGAGGCAGAACACGTTGCTCCTCACCATGAATGCCATTCTCGAATACCAGAAGGAATACTTCGCCGAAGGCGATGACACCAAGCTTAAGCCTATGATACTCAAGGATGTGGCGGAGATGACGGGGCTTGATATCTCAACCGTATCAAGGGTAGCCAACAGCAAGTATATACAGACCCATTTTGGGATTTACCCGTTGAAGTTCTTCTTCTCCGAAGGGATGCAGACCGATGGAGGGGATGAGGTGTCAACCCGGGAGATCAAGCGGATATTGCAGGAGTGCATCAATAATGAGGATAAGCGCAAGCCTCTTACAGACGAGAAGCTGACTGAGATCCTCCAGGAGAAGGGATACCAGATAGCCCGGCGCACGGTGGCCAAGTACCGTGAGCAGCTGAACATTGCCGTTGCCAGGATGAGGAAGGAGATAACATGAGCCAGGAGGTAAATGGAACACCCGGCGACGGGTTGCAGGAGGAGCCCGTCAGTGGAAAATCAGGGGACAATAAACATCTGAAGACGGTTTCAGAGATCGTGGCCGTGATCTTTCACCCGGTATTCATGCCGCTGTACGGATTGCTCATTATCTTCAGTTCACATACGCTTCTCTCCTTCATCCCGGCGCAGATGAAACGTATGATCTTCATTCTTGTCATGGCCAATAATGTTCTGCTGCCCCTGGCGCTGGCTGCAGTTCTTCATGCCAGGGGCGCCATCGCCAGTTTTCATGCCCGCGGCCGGAATGAGAGAGTGCTGCTGCTCACCTTTGCCCTGATGATGTACAGCCTGACAGCTTTCGTTCTTCTGAGGATGCAGGTGCCCTCCCTCTTCAAGGCATATTTCATATCAATAGCTGTTGTCACCCTTGTCACCCTGGTGGTGACCACTTTCTCAAGGATCTCATTGCATGCGGCAGGATTCGGAGGATTGCTGATGCTGGTGGTAACAATGATAATACTGTACCATATAAGCATGGTATGGCAGATTGTGGCCGTTCTGCTCACGGGAGGAGCGGTGATGTCATCACGGATCTGGAAGGGTGATCACAATGCTGCGGAGGTATGGGCAGGACTGCTCATCGGGGCAGCGGTGATGGGGCTGTCACTTTTCCTTATGCTCAAGTAGGTAATCAATTGTCTTTTCAAGCAGGGGCGCTGCTGCTGGCAGGTTTTCAATGGTCTTCGCAGTGCCTGTACTATCATGCTTGCCGGCGAAGAGAGCGTCATTGACCCCGGACCGCCGGGGAAAGTGGTCAGGGGTCCGCTCTTCGGCAATTTCATGCAGTTTTTCAAGATTATCCTGACTCATTGTAATGAATCCAAACCTGCCGTTGAGGTGCCTGCCAAGGTATTCCTGCTCAGGCTGGCCGGGAGTAGGGATGATCACCGCGCCCTTGCCAAGAGAGACCAGCTCCATCACCGACGAATAACCTGACCTGGCAATGACGAGTGATGAGGAGATCAGCATCTTTCGCATGGTGGGATTATCAGGAGTAGTGATCACCCGGATGCCAGGCGGAGTCTCCTTCATGAAGAGGGGAAGCGGAGTGGCAGAGAGAATAACCATGCTGAAGCCGCTGAGAGTGTCTGCGATCCTTTCAAGTAGAAGTGTGCTCTGCGGTTCGGGACCGGAGAGAAGGAGGCAGACAGGGTATCCCTGGTCAGGGATAGCCGGCTCAGTTCCGCCAGGTATTTCGAACCTGGATAGGGGGCCGCAAAAGATTGTATTCCGGGTCAGCCTGACACCGTGTGAAAGCCTGCCGGAGAGGTTCACGCTGCCGGGGAAATCGGGCACAAGGCACAGGTCAAAGCGGTTAATAATAATCCGGTGCATCCACATTGCCAGGGGTTCCATGAAACGCAGCAGCCGGGGGAAGGGTATGCGCAGCTGGTGAGTGACATAGACTGAAAATATGCTCCTGTTATAAAAACCGAAACGGTTATCCGAGATAATCACTGATGGTTTGTATTCACTGACAAGGCAGCGCAGGGTCCGGTGATCCCTGACAGCGGAGGCAATGATGTGCGGCAGCTGCAGGAAGATGCAGATGTATTGTGGCAATAAGCGGGAGTATCTCATCCTCAGTCCCGCGATCTCAACAGCGGTGATGCCGGGAATTTCTCTGCCGGCCATTTCCAGCAGGGGCGCATCAGCAGCGAAGATGATCTTTGCGCCTCTCTTCTGCAGCTCCATAGCCAGGGGTATCATCCTCCCGGCATGTCCAAATCCCCAGCTAAGCGGGCTTATCAGCACCGTCAGGCTGTCCATGGCTCTTTATCCTGAGACGGAGGTGGCGATGCCCAGGGCATTGACTCTACGGGCTATCTCATTGAGCTCTTTCACGGGCACCTTCCTAAGCCTGTTCCCCAGCGGGGTGTCGCGGTGGATGGTATAGATCATGACCTGGCCGGGGCGTATCCTGTCAATAGCATGAAGCCATTCCTCTATCTCCTCCGGGGTGGTGTTGTCAACCTGCCTGCCATCACACTCACCCCTCACGAACAGGGCCTGAATGATGAAGCGGCCCTGGAACTCCTTCAGATACCCTTCGTACTTTTCAATATCGAACCTGTTGCGGGGCTGGTTCAGCCGTTCCACGGTACCGGGCAGGACTGAATCAAGTTTAAGAATATTCATGTCAACCTTCTTCAGTGCTTCGCGGACGCTTTTACGGTGCAGCATTGAGCCATTGGAGAGTACAGAGATCCTGGCTGAAGGAGAGAACTCGTTGCGCAGGGCGATGGAGTCGTCTATTATCCCCGCGAAGGCCGGGTGGAGTGTTGGCTCGCCGTTGCCGGCATAGGTAATTACATCCGGTGCCTTACCCTGTTCCTTCATCTCTGACAGTTTTTTCTTCAGGGCTTCGTACACTGCTGTGCGTGAGGGAAGTTTCTCCCTGCTTGCGGAGACGGCGTCAGTCCATCCGCACTCGCAGTAGATACAGTTGAATGAACATACCTTCCTGTTTACGGGCAGCAGGTTTATGCCGAGGGAGACGCCCAGCCTGCGGCTGCTCACCGGTCCGAATACGATACTGTCAAAAAGGAAGGTTGCCATCAGCAGATAGATTAAGGTTGTAAATTTACAATAATCTGCGTATCCGGCTCCCGGGCAGCAGCCGCATACCTTCAAAGTCGAACGGTTCCACCAGCAGCAGCCCCGGTCTCTTGCCGGGTTCTATGGAACCAAGGGTATCATCCATCTTCAGGGCTCGCGCACCGTTAATTGTGCCCCACCGCACTATCTCGTCAAAGGGTATGCCGGGCGCTGCCTCATGGAGCAGCCTGAGTTCGGTCAGCATGCTGAGGTGGCCTGATGAGGCAAGACTGTCAGTGCCCGCAACAATCCTGTCCGTCACCTCCCTGAGCATGGCTGCCGGTGACATGAGGCCGGAGATATGAAGGTTGGATGAGGGGCAGAGGCAGAACCAGGTATTGCCAGTGGCAGCAAGTGCAGCGGCCTCGTCACGGGTGATAACGGTATTATGCACAAGAAGCAGGTGTGAGGTGAGGCGTGAGAGCTCCAGCGCCCTTTCGGCAAGGCGACTGGTCCGCTTGCGCTCGTCGTCTGATTCCAGGAAATGCAGTGAGATCACTGATCCTGTACTGATCTGCTCACTGACCATTTCTGAGAGGGGCTCCGAGAGCGAATAGAGGGAGTGGGGTGTTACCTGTGCGGGGAGCTGTGCAGCCTGCATCTCCCGGACAAGCTTCATCGCCTCGCCCATGCGGGTCACGGCAAGGGAGGGGTCGAGGCCGAAAACCTCAGCGAAGGTGAGATATCTGATGGAGCTGTTGCGCTTGATGCTGATAGTGAGAGAATTATTGCTTATGTCGCCGCACGCCTCAACCCCTTCCTCATACATCTTACTGTCTGCATGCCTGGCAGCTTCATTGACCGTCTCCGGTGATGCTGCGCGAGTGTCACGTACTGCATTTACAAACTCATTCAGTCCCCTGCCGGGAGGGATGAGGCCTCTCATGTGCGACAGCTCCAGGTGAGAGTGACAGTTGATAAGTCCGGGAATGATGATGCCGTTATAGAACTCTGTGCCGGCGCTCTCCACGAGGTCGCCTCCGGTATCCTCAATGTCGGCAACAGTGCCGTTCTCCGTCATAGTGATCACTCCTCTTTTCAGAGGGCTTCCGGCCATGGTGAACAGGTATTGAGCCGAGATCCTTCTCATCATTATTTCAGTTCGGTTTCCCCGCTGTACACAATACTGACGTTGGCAATGCGGGCATGCTTCTCCCACTTGCCCGGCTGGTTGTCGTGGTTTAGGAGCCACCCTCTCAGGCGGGCACCCGGAATGGTATCAAGGGTTTCCCGCAGTTGTATCTTATGGAACTGGTCGTCTTTGGAAAGGAATATCTCATCCCAGTAGTCACGCCTTTCCTCACTGGAGCTGTCGGGGTAGCTGAAGTAGACGGTGACCCTCGGATTCAGGCTGTTGTCATCTGCAAAGACACGGATGTCAGCATTAAGTACATAATCTCCGGGCTTATCCAGCGGTATGTCAAACCAGACAGGATCCCTTGTAAAATCTTCAGGGAAGGTATAGTTTTGCTTCCCGGGCCAGAGGTTTTTCTCAGGTTGATCCAGAGATGCGTTTTCTGATACCACCACCGCTTCCAGCTCAAGAAGGTTTCCTGTGACACGGTCAAAAATTCGTGACAGCTTCCTGGGCTTGGAGGAGAAATAGTATCGCATGGTGGCATCAAACTGTTGATATGTATAGCCGTGGCTCTCAATGACATCAATATAGTTGAGAATAGAGTCGCGCTGTGCCCATGAGTCCCTCATGGTGAAGAGTTCCAGCATGCCGGCAGTAAGGTATGTATCGGTAAGGATAGCTACCAGTTTATCATCGGGGATGCGTTGTTTCCTTCCGGGTTTGCCATCTCCGGAGCCTCCGCAGGATGATGCCAGGAGCAGTGCCATGGCAAAAAATATTACTGTTGCCGCCCTCATCTGTCTTCTTTATTGTTTTCCTTAAGGTGTCTGCGTGAGAGGTAGTGGACGGGATACCATGCTGCTGCATAGCCTATTGCCAGCACCGTGGCAGCCACAATGAAGAAATCGGAGAGGTGCATTCTGACCGGGTAGGCATCAATGAGGAGCGAATCACCTGCCAGCTTAACTATCCCGAAGTGTTGCTGGGCGGCGCAGAGGATGAATCCCAGGAGGAGCCCCAGGATTGTTCCGATGAATGAGATCATCCATCCCTCATAGATAAAGATACGTTTAATAAGCCGCGTGTCAGCCCCCAGGCTTTGCAGGATGGTGATATCCCTCTCTTTTTCAATTATCAGCATGGTCAGAGAACCTATGATGTTGAACGAGGCAATGATCAGAATGAAGGTGAGTATCACAAAGATGGCCAGTCGTTCAGCCTTCATTACCTTATAGAACATCTCCTGCTGTTCATAGCGGTTCTGTACCACGAACTGATCTCCCATCACCTCCCTGATGGCGTTCTGTGTCTTCTTCTCATCGGCACCGGGAGTCATTCTTACTTCTATTGAGCTTACCTCATCAGTATAACCCAGCAGTTCCCTGGTAAAATCAAGGGGCAGGAAGACATATTTGGAGTCGAACTCCTGTTCAACAGCAAAGATGCCTGACATATAGATGTATTTCCTGGTGAACTCGTTATCGGGGGTGCCTCTTATTTTTGCCGTTCTCTCAGGGATATATATTGCCAGGGGCGAAACGAAGTTAAGCCTCATGCCGAGGAAGTTGGCCACTCCCAGCCCGGCGATGGCATAGGGTCTGCCGTTCTCGGCGCGAAGGATAAATTCGCCGTCCCACATTGCCGTGTCTAGGTCAGTGACGTCAGCATAGTTGAGTGAGACACCCTTGACGGTTGCAATATACTGTTGTTCCTCATAGCGCAGGAGCGCATTCTCCTCAAGGGTAAGGGCGTACAGTTCAACACCGTCAGTATTGGCCAGCCGGCTGAGCATAAGGCTGTCAGGCGTAAAGACCTTGCCTTTTACCGGAGCTATCTTTATCTGCGGGTCAGAGGTGCTGAAGATGCTCTTTACCATCTCTTCGAGTCCGTTGAAGACTGAGAGGATGGTTATGAGTGCCATTGTTCCCACCGTCACTCCGGCCACGGAGATAGCGGAGATAACATTGATGGCGTTCCGCGATTTCTTCGCGAAGAGGTATCTCTTTGCTATATAGAGTGACAGCTTCATCTCTTTTTGCGGGCAACGACCAGCAGTCCGGTCCCTCCTGCGTGTGTGCCGTGCAGGTCGGCCAGGTTCAGCACCAGCACGAAAGGCATAACGGCAAGATAGTAGAAAGGCAGGAGAATAAAGAAGAGTTTTGATGCTGACAGCATGATGACCGGATATTTCATCGAAAGACGCCATGCGATGCTTCCTGGCGTGCCGTAGGTGTATGATACCGTAACATCATTGTAACCTGCCGTCTGGAGCTTCCCGGTTATCTCCTCCCTGCCGTAGCCGTCACGCACATGCTCCCCGATAAAGGAAGTGTCATCCTCTGAATGGACATCTGATCCACCCATGTCAGAGGGAGTGGAGATGATGAGATATCCACCAGGTGATGTCATGTTGCTGAAGCTGGCAAAGACTGTCCGGTCCTCGGCAATATGTTCCATCACGTCAACGCACAGTATCAGGTCATAGCTCTCTCCTCCGTTCCAGGTGACCAGGTCAGCCTCCACGGCTTTCACCCTGTCAGCCACACCGCTCTTTTGGAAGAAGGCATTGCAGTCGGCTACCTGCTCACTCTTTATGTCGGCAGCAGTGATCTTCCACGATCGGAAGTGCGAGGCCATCCACCATGAGTACTGACCAAATCCCATTCCTGCATCAAGCACTCTCGCTTCAGCCGGCAGAGAGGGTCCGAGTTTTCTCAGGGTCCGCCTGACGTGCCACGACCGCAGAAGCAGTATTTCCAGAAGCCGGTAGAAGAGCCTGCGCAAAAGGGGATGCCTGTTGAAGAGTCGACCCAGAAGCTCTTTTATGGGGTCATAATGCATTGTCTTACTCCTTGAGCAGGTTGGTGATGTTTTCTATATAGTCATTACTGTCGTCAATAAAAAAGGCTATTTCCGGGACGATACGGAGCTGGTTGCGTACCTTCTGTCCCAGCTCGTACCTCAGTCTCGGGGCGTTGGAGCGCAGCAGTGACAGGGTTGCGGCAGATCCCTCGGAGGGGAATATGCTCACCCATGCCTTCGCCAGAGAGAGGTCAGGACTTATACGCACGGTGGTCACCGAGATCATCTTCCCGTGGGCCAACTCATTACCGTGATGCATGATTATCTCCGCCAGCTCCTTCTGCACCAGCCTCGCTACTTTTTTCTGCCGTGTTGATTCCATGGTAATTGAATTTCCCGGCAAAAATACGAAATATGTTGGAGGTTATCGGTTATCGGTTATCGGTTATCGGTTATCGGTTATCGGTTATCGGTTATCGGTTGTCGGTTATCGGTTGTCGGTTATCGGTTGTCGGTTATCGGTTGTCGGTTATTGGTTGTCGGTTATCGGTTGCAGTGCCTGATCACTTTATCAGGCTTTATTCACTTTAGTCACTCAGAATAGCTATTTTTGCAGTTGCAAAAAATTTTCTGATGGATACGGTAGTAAGCGGCATACGATCAACGGGCAATCTTCACCTGGGAAATTATTTCGGGGCCCTGAAAAATTTTCTCAGGATGCAGGAAGAGAACAACTGCTTCTTCTTTATAGCTGATTATCACTCACTTACTACGCATCCTCATCCTGATGACATACATGGCAACATCAGGCAGGTGCTTGCAGAATACCTTGCCGCGGGCATTGATCCGGAGAAGGCAACGGTATATGTTCAGAGTGATGTGCCGGAGGTGACGGAGCTCTACCTCATTCTCAACATGATCTCATACGTGGGTGAGCTGGAGCGTACGACCTCGTTCAAGGAAAAAATCAGAAAGCATCCTGACAACATCAATGCGGGATTACTCACATACCCTGTGCTTATGGCAGCTGATATCATCATACACAGGGCTCACAAGGTGCCGGTGGGCAAGGATCAGGAGCAGCACCTGGAGATGACCCGCCGCTTTGCGCGCCGTTTCAATACTATGTATGAAGTGGATTATTTCCCTGAGCCCGATGCGTACAATTTTGGCAGGAAGCTCATCAAGATACCGGGGTTGGACGGAACTGGAAAGATGGGCAAGAGTGAGGGTAACGGCATCTTTCTTGCAGACACTCCGGCGGAGATACGTAAAAAAGTGATGAGGGCAGTTACTGACACCGGCCCTGAAAAACCCGGTTCGGAGCCATCGGAACCGGTGAAGAACCTGTTCACAATCATGGAGGTAGTCTCTGATCCATCAACCCTTGAGTATTTCCGGGAGCAACATGCCTCATGCAGCATCAGATATGGTGACATGAAGAAGCAGCTTGCCGAGGATATCATCAGGGTGACAGATCCCATCAGGAACCGCATCAATGAGATACTGAATGATCGCAGCTATCTGGCCAGGGTGGTGGACATGGGTGCGGAGAAGGCCAGGGCCAGCGCCTCAAAAACAATACGTGAAGTCAGGGAGATAATTGGTTACAAGTCATTCTGAAGTCTGACGGTCATGCACATCAACAGAGTGTGGCAGGAGTGATCTTACTGTCATAAATAACAATCTCCTCAGCCGGTTCAGACATTGACTACCGGCGCCCTCTCGAAGGGGGCATCCCTGTCAAACAGATAACGATAGGTGATATGGGTCTTTATTATCCGGGCGCCTATCTGGTCAAGGAGATGCATCATCGAGGGATTGAAGTCGCCTATCCAGTTAAACTCCAGCTCTTTGTACTGGAATTCCTCAGACATCGCCAGTTTGGCGAAGGACATTATGAGGGCGCCCTCCACTCCCCTGCGCTGGTGTTCCGGCACGATGCCGAAGATGAGGCCGAAGGCTTTGGTGAGCTCATTTCCCACATTCTTGTGCCAGAGAAATTTCAACTTTCCTATCCAGTTCAACCTGCCATTGAGATGCCTGACTATCTGGTTCACCTCGGGCAGCATAAGGAAGAAGCATACCGGTTCATTCCTGTAGAAGCCGAACCATAGCAGCTTCTCGTCGAGCACTGGTTTCAGGCTTTTGAGCAGCAGCTTTGCGTGTCCTTCGCTGATGGTTTTCACTCCCGGGAAACGGGCCCATCCCTTGTTGTATACTATCATGAAGTTGCGGGCCAGGTCACGTATCTCGGAACGGGTCATGTAACGGAATGTGTAGTCGGGGTTGGTAAAGACCCTTTCAGCCTTTTCGCGTATGATGTCGCTGATGCGGCTGGCATCAACGGGCATATAGTATGTATACTGTTCGTAGTAGTTCCTGAACCCGTATTTTTCAAACAGTTCCCGGTAATATGGAGGGTTGTACGGCATGCAGTAGTTAGGAGGGGTGAAGCCATCAACCAACACTCCCCACCACCTGTCGCGGTCACCGAAGTTCACCGGCCCCTCCATCACACTCATTCCTTTATCCGCCAGCCAGTCGCGGCAGGTGTCAAAGAGGATTTTTGCCGCCTCATAGTCATTTATGCACTCGAAAAAACCCATTCCTCCAACCTGGCTGCTGTATGCTTTGGCAATTTTCCGGCTGTAGAAGGCCGCAACCCTGCCTATTGCAGCTCCCGTGCTGTCTCTGAGGAGCCATCTTACTGCCTCGCCGGTACGGAAAAGGGTGTTTATTGAAGGATTGAATACTGATTCGATATCTGTCTCAAGGGGCTTCACCCAGTTACTGTCGCCCCTGTTGATCACGACAGGCAGCTCATGAAAGTCCCGGATATCTTTTTTGCTGCTTAGTTCAGAAAGATTGAAACTATTGTTCATCACCCCGGAATAACCAAATATGGTTGAAATTTACTCAATCATTTTGGAAATCCAAACTGCAGGTGACGGGCAGGGATCAGATCCGTACCCTTGCCGAGACAAGAAAGTTCCTTCCGGGGGCAGCTATTCCTGATGAGTATGGCCTGTACCTGAGATCGAGGATATTTTCAATCCCTGCAGTCAGGTCGAGCCTGTTGCCCAGGTTATAGGATACCTTGAAATTGAGTGTGAACCAGCCCGGTGACCATGGGTTCCCCCCGCTGTCTTCGGCGTACAGGTAAGGTTTATCCTTCTCACTGAGCGCCAGCCTCTCATATGTTATGCAGCCGTTATAGACGGCATAGACATCAGCCTTCAGATCTGCTTTCTCAAATATTGCGTGTGTGGCTCCGAAGAGGGGAGGCACATGCCTGAGAGGTTCATCATCATTGTCATGTCCTCCGGTGAGGGTAAGGGATGATTTTACCCTTATAAATGATGAGGGGCGCAGTTCAGCCTTGAGTTGTGTTCCGTAAACGATGGCATAGCCAGCGTTCACCATTGCATAGACCTGGCTCTCCTCGTCCTGGTAAACAATTGTGGGTTGTCCGTTGAAGAGGAACTCACGGCGCACCATTGCATTGTCAAGGTAGGAGAAGAAGAGTGAGGCTTCTGCCAGCAGCAACTTTGCGAACTCTTTCGAAGCTCCCAGGTCTATATTGTACAGATACTCCGGTCTGAGGTCAGGGTTAGGCACCACCAGTACTCCGGGTGCTGATTCGAAGACCTTGCCCAGGTCGTCGAGATTGGGAGCCCTGAAGCCTGTTGAGAGGTTAAGGGTCACCTCTGTCCGGGCATCGGGCCTGTAGACTGCTCCCGCCGCTCCCGTGAGTGCGCTGTTGGCCGATTCAATGGTTGTGAAGGGAAAATTATAGTATGAGTTGTCTGCTATCTCCGAGTTGAGGCTGACATGATTGAACCTTGCACCCGTGCTGACGGTGAGCTTGCTGCCCAGGTTGAACTTGTAGCCTCCGTAGAGTGAAAAGCTGTTATAGATATTTTTCCCGTTGGGATAGCGTGAGCCGGCAGGAACGGTCTCACCTGTGATGATATTCTCTACATCTGCCGTGCTCCTGATATTATTCCGCACATATTCAGCGCCGTAGTAGATCAGATTGTCATTCTCTTCGCTCTTTTTGTCGAGATCAAGGTTAACAGACCATATCCCTACCTTCTCAAACTGTTGGTTGAGGCTGATGTCATTGATCTTCCTGTCATGACGGCTCTCGCGGTAGTCCTGCCTTGCAACGGTCATGCGTACCTCATCAAACATCGGGGAGGGCTTGCTGTATCTGACTGTGGAGTTTGTCATCATCCACACCTGAGGACCATAGTGCCAGTCGCCATATCTGAGGGTATTGTTCCTTACCTGTATCAGCCTGTCATAGCGGGGCACATCTGATATGTGCGAGTAATGATGTGCAAGGTCAATATCGAAATCCTTTCCCGCCTTGAACCGGAACTTATTGGTGGTGTTGAGTTGCCTGTATCCCGAAGCCACCTGTCTGCGGGGGTTATCATTGATAACTATGCTGTCACGGTCACCGAAGCGTTGCTGGTATTCATTCCGGAGGTATTCGGGATGAGAGACGGATCCCATCATAAGGTCGCCGAAGTGTGACCAGCTCACCGAGGAGAGGAAGGCGATGCGTCTGCCCCCGGCATTGATGTCAGCGTGGTATGTCTGCTCGTTAGCGGCTGAGGACCATCGGGCCATTCCCTCGGCCTTAAGGTAAAGGGAGTCACCCGTAGAGAAGAGGGCTCTCTTGGTATGGAAGTCCATCACTCCTCCCAGGGCGTCACTGCCGTACATTGTTGCCCCGGGGCCGAATATAACCTCGGTTCGTTCAATGATATTGGGATCAAGAGAGATTATGTTCTGGATGTTCCCCTCGCGGTAGATGGCGTTGTTCATCCGTACCCCGTCAACATTGATCAGTACCCTGTTGGTGGCGAAGCCACGCAGCATGGGACTGCCTCCGCCCAGCTGGCTCTTCTGCACAAAGACATCACCGCCCAGCGAAACAAGATCAGCGGTTGTCTGCGGGTTCATGATCCTTACAACCGGCTGTGCCACCACGCTGATGTAATTGGGGACCTCATCAGACTTCTGTTCCCACCTGTTGGCAGAGACGATGAACTCCTCCACCTCGAAGGTTTTTGTCTCCAGCCTGACCACCAATCCTTCAGCCTTCAGCTCCTCAGGGGTAAATGATACTCTCTCATAGGAGAAGTGCTGAAAGAATACCGGTTGTCCCGGTGTGAATCCGGCAAGGCTCACCTTGCCTGAAGGATTGGTATAACTGAACTGGGTCCTTGTCTCATTGTAAACGGCCACATCAGAGACGGGTTTGTCATTTTCCACATCCAGTACAGTAACAGTCTGTGCATCAAGGCTCAGCAGAGGCAACAGAAAAAACAGCAGAAATATTGATTTCCTCATAGGTCAACAGGTATATGCGATGCAAAAGTTGCACAAAAAACGTTCCATAACGCATCATCTGTAATATGTTTCTCGGCATAAGTTTGCGGCAGGCATAACTCTTTTGTCGGGGCAAATTAATATTTTATATTTTTGATGTTGCTTACCTGTTTAATTATGCGGAAAAGGACAGCTCTCATATTGGTCGGAATTCTTGCCGCTGCTCTGGCTGTAGCTGCTTACTTTATCCGCAGGGACAAGCAGGTGGTGGTGATTGATCCCTGGGAGGCAGTGCCTGCCGATGCTTTTTTCATTGTCGATACCGATGACTTTCCCGAATTGCTTACCAGTATAACTGATCCTTCGGGCATACTCTCCGGTCTCCGGGGGATGGACTGGGCTGCATCGCTGATGCAGTCAGCATCCGCCATTGACAGTGTTACGGGAGGCAGGGAGGTGCGTGAGCTGATCAGCAACAGGAGGGTGGTCATATCGTTTCATATGGCTGCCCCGGGCAGACCTGCTCCGCTGGGGGTGATGAGCACAGGGACAATGCTGACAGCCAGGAGGCTGACCTCGCTCTGCGTACAGTCAGGGGGGGTAGTTGAGGCGAAGCGCGATCTGGGCGGCACGCGTACCTTCACCGTCAGCTACGGGGCGGGAAGCGTCAGAAAGTCGTTTTACATAGCCCTCACCTCAGGTATAATGATCATCTCACCGCAGGAGAGTCTTGTAACCGCTGCCCTCGATAACAGGAATGCAGGATCAGACGTGCGCCATCAGCAGGGCTTTGCCTCTGTGGTCAATGCCGCAGGCAAGGATGCAGACAATATTTTCATCCTCTTCAGGAACCTGCCAGGATTCATCAGGACATTCATTGATGCTGAAAGGATCCCCGCCATCTCCACAGCAGCCATTGCCGGTGGAGGCGATCTAAGCATAACTGAAGGAGGGCTTTACATCAGCGGGTTCCTCTCCACTGCCGGGGCAGGCACCGGGGCTGACCGGATGAGTGAGGTGACACCCGCCGAATGTGGTGTTCAGGAGTTGCTGCCGCGAAGCACCCTCAGCTATCATACTGTCATGCGCCGTGCATCTCTTGCCGGAGAGACGGCCAGGGATCCGGCCTCAATCAATGCCACTGACCTGGCATTGATACTCAGTCCCTTTACCGGCCAGGAGGTCACTGAGGCACTGATCACCGTGGGTGACGGCAGCGAAAGGATCAGGGCATTCAGGATGACTGACCCCAGGGCGGCAGAGAAGGTGCTGCGGGAGAGGCTTGTCGCCAAATACAGGTCGATGGGCCTGAGGGAGAATCAATTCATGGCCTCTGCCACGGAGGCTGACGGGGAGGAGTCTGCCCTCTACCGTCTGCCATTCACCGGTGTGGCGTCAATACTGTCAGGAGCAGAGAAGAGCAAGACAAAGGATGACTGGGTGACTTTTGAGAGGTCATATATGATCTTCTCAGGTTCACCGGAGGCACTGGCAAGGGTCCTCAGGGAGTCAGACAGTGAGAACACGTTGATAAATGACCCCGGGTTCAGGGAGATGGAGAAGAGCATGCCCACGAAGAGCTCACTGCTCTTCTGGGCTTCCGGCAGCATTATTGGCACGTTGCTATCTGAATACATGACCCCGGAGGCCGGGGCAGCGCTGGACTATAAGGCGCTGTCAGGCCTGAACGGTGTGGCGTTAAGCCTTAATCCCAGCGACAGGATGCTCTACACCAGCGTGTCAGTAAGACATGAGCCGGGAGAGAAGCAGCCGGGCAGCGTGATGGCAGATGCATCCACTGCTGCCGGTGCCGGCCGGGAAGCAGCGGCAGACAATGATACTGCAGCGCTGCGGTTGCTATGGCGGGCGAAGCTTGAGGCGGAGCCGGTAATCATGCCGTACCTGTTTACAAACCATAATACAGGTGCCACAGAGATTTTCATTCAGGACCGGAATAACAATATTTACCTTATCAGCTCATCGGGTACGATACTATGGAAGGCTTCCATCAGGGAGAGAATAAGGGGAGATATCTTCATGATTGACTACTACAAGAACCGGAAGCTGCAGTTGCTCTTCGCCGGCAGAGATTATATGCACCTCATAGACCGAAACGGAAACTATGTTGACAAGTACCCTGTAAAGATGAGGTCTCCGGCATCAAACACACTGGCTGTGTTTGATTATGAGAGCAACAAGGAGTACAGGCTCTTCCTGGCAGGCGAAGACAGGAATATCTATGTCTATGACCGTTCCGGGTCGCCGGTAAGGGGGTGGAACCTCTTCACCGCCAGGGGAAAGGTGACTGACCCGGTCTCTTTCTTCAGAGTCAGGGGCAAGGATTATCTGTTTGTTGCAGATGATCAGGCTGTGTATGTGCTTGACCGCACCGGCAACATCAGGGTGGCGCACCAGGAACCGCTCATGAAGGCGGCAGGCTCGGCAGTCAGGCTTACCTGGGGCGATGAACAGGCTGTCATCTTCACTTCCCCAGACGGTTCAACAGTCAGGTTGCTGTTTGACGGCACGGTTAAGCGCGACAGCATGGCGGGCCTCTCCGCACAACACAGGGCTGACTTCGCGGACCTTGACGGGGACAGGATGACTGACCGCGTTACACTGGACCGCGGCAGCATGAGCGTTGTTGACATCAACGGGAGAGGATTGTGGACATACACCTTCGGTAGCGAGCAGCTGGCAGGGCCATATATATTCAGTATGGGAACGGGCGAGCGGAGAATAGCAGTATACGAGACCGGCAAGGGAGTGCTACACCTTACCGGCAGGAACGGTGCTGCTGTGGCCGGATTCCCGCGCAATGCAGGACCGTTCTTCAACATAGGCAGGGTGACCGGAAACAATTCATGGAACCTCATCGTTAGCGAAAATGAGAACTATCTTTGCATTTATGAACTGACAGGCGGTTCAAAATAATCAAAAAGATGAAAAGGAAAATTTTGATGCTGATCCTGCTGCTGGTGGCAGCAGCAGGTCTCCAGGCACAGACGGGCAACACCCTCTGGTTCATGAATCTGCCCCAGGCCAACACGGTCAATCCTGCCCTGAAACCCGGCGGCAGAACCTATATCGGCCTGCCAGGGATAACAGATATCTCCGTGAGGATTGACAATAACTTCCTGAGCCTTTCGGATCTCTTTGCCGGGGGTGTCATTTCCGACTCCACCATCACCTTCCTTGATGAAGGGGAGTGGTTAGAGAATTTTGTTGATGGTCTGGGTGACAATAACTCAGTTAAGCCGCATGCCTCAGTCAGGCTGCTGGGGCTGGCTTTTACCGTGAAGGATGACCTCAGGATCACCTTTGACATTACCGAGAAGGCTGATGCCAGCATTGTCATGCCGGGCGACCTGCTGAGGCTTGGACTGGGAAACACCCAGGATTACATAGGGAGATCAATGGACCTCTCCTCACTCAGGACGGACATAAGTTATTATCATGAGATAGGCATAGGCGCATCCAAAAATATAACCGAGAAACTGCGTGTTGGCGCCAGGGCGCTGATCCTTTCGGGAGTGGCATCAGCCCATCTCAACAATAAGGGAGTAACTCTCACCGTCAACGAAGACTATACCCATACCGTTGATGCTGATATTGCAATGGAATTCAGTGCGCCGTTGCTGTTCATCACCGAGGAGGATGGGGCCGTACATGCTATTGAGTTTGATAATGCCCGCTTTGACGATGCCTCAGGCATAAGCTCATACCTGACGGCATTTGCCAATCCCGGCCTGGGGATTGACCTTGGCGCTGAGTACCGGTTCAATGATATGTTTGCGGTCTCGGCTGCGCTGACTGACCTGGGATTCATCAACTGGAAGCGCGACAGAACAGAGATTTCACTGAGGGACAGCTTTGTGTTTAACGGTCTGACTATGCGGGATGTCTATGATGAAAGTCTCGATTTTGAGGAGTTGCTTAACTGGACAATTGATACCCTGCAGAATGCCATGGATATTACTGACCTGCCGGGACATTATACCACTTATCTGCCCACAACCTTTTCTGCAGGGTTCGGCTACACTCCGGTGCCCTGGTTCACTGCGGGGGTTCTCTCACGGACACGTTTTGCCGGGAAGCAGGTACACCAGGCAGTAACACTCTCGGGCAATGTCAACCTGGGGAACGTATTCTCAACCACCCTTGCCTATACGATGGCCAACAGGAGGTATGACAACCTGGGCTTTGGTCTGGCAGTAAGGGGCGGATTTCTTCAGTTCTTTGCTTTGGTTGACAATATTCCCCTCAGGTGGACCAGGGTTACCAGCGGGGAGGATACATTCAGGCTGCCGGAAAACTGGAACACTGTCCACGTAAGAGCAGGGCTCAACCTCCTTTTTGGGAACAGGCAAGATGAAAAACCGTTGCCTCCGATGTAGGGCCGGTTTATTTTGATGAATCCTTAAGCTGCCGGGCCAGGGCGTTGGCAAAGATGAAATCATTCAGGAGCCGGCAGTCCGACTTCAGTATCTCATCGCGGTTGCCCTCCCAGCATTTCTCACCCTCTTCTATGAAGATGATCTTTTCGCCGTTCTCCATGACCGAGTTCATGTCGTGAGTGTTTACCACGGTGGTCATGTTCAGCTCTACGGTGATCTCCCTGATGAGTTCATCAATGACGATAGAGGTCTTCGGGTCGAGGCCCGAGTTGGGCTCATCACAGAAGAGGAAGCGTGGCTTGAGGACTATGGCTCGTGCTATGGCCACCCGTTTTTTCATCCCCCCGGAGAGTTCTGCAGGAAAGAGTTTGTTTGAGTCGATGATCTTCACTCTCTCAAGGCAGAAGTTTACCCTTTCGAGTTTTTCTGCTGATGACATGGATGAGAACATGTCAAGAGGAAACCTCACATTCTCCTCAACTGTCATCGAGTCAAAGAGGGCGCTGCCCTGGAAAAGCATGCCCATCTGTTTTCTCAGCTCCTTTCTTCCGCGGAAATCGAGGCCGGTAAAGTCCACGTCATCATAGTATATTTTCCCTTCGTCAACCTCGAGGAGCCCTACAAGACACTTAAGGAAGACCGTCTTCCCCGATCCGCTTTTTCCAATGATCAGGTTGGTCTTCCCCGGCTCAAACAGGGCAGAGATGTCTGTCAGTACCTGCCGGTCACCGAAAAATTTTGATATATTCTCTGCTCTTATCATGAAAGGAGGAGCTGAGTGAGTACGACGTTGAAGAGAAGTATTGCAACGCTGCTGTAGACCACCGCTTTGGTACTGGCCCTGCCCACCTCGAGTGATCCGCCCTCAACATGGTATCCCTGGTGGGCTGACACGGTGGTAATGATAAACGCAAAGATGACAGTCTTTATCAGTGAGTATGTTATATAGTAGGGGATGAAGGCGTACTGTATGCCGTAGATATAGTCCTGCGAGGTAATGACTCCGGCAGAGGTCCCCACTATCCATCCGCCCATTATGCCTGTGATGATGCTTATCAGGGTAAGAAAGGGGTTGAAGAGCACGGTTGCCACCACCTTGGGCAGGATGATGTAGGAGGCGGAGTTGACGCCCATAAGCTCAAGGGCGTCAATCTGTTCTGTTACCCTCATTGTACCTATCTCGGATGCTATATTGGAACCTACTTTCCCGGCAAGTATCAGCGCCACAATGGTTGAAGAGAACTCAAGTATGATTGAGTCCCTGGCGCCAAGGCCAATGAGGTAGGTGGGATAGATTGGATTTTCGGTGTTATAGGCTGTCTGCAGGGTGATTACCGCGCCCATGAAGAAGGAGATGATTGTGACTATGCCTATTGACCGCAGTCCCAGGTTAACCAGCTCCTTCATGGTCTGGCGGTAGTATATTGAAGGTTTCTCGGGTTTGGAGAAGACCCTTCCCATTAACATCCAGTATGAACCAAAGCCTGAGAGAAATTTGAACATAGGGTATGTTTATACGGTCAAATTTAAGAATAATTAGCTGCACACGAGCAGGAGACCTGTTTCCGGCGAGGTTTTTATATATTTGTGACAGTTCAAATCCATAGTGAAAATATGAAGAATCGCTATTTACTGATCATGGCCGGCGGTGTGGGTAGCCGTTTCTGGCCGTTGAGCAGGAAGGAGACACCGAAGCAGTTCCTTGATATCCTTGGTATTGGAGAGACGCTGATACAGATGACATATCGCCGGTTCTGTGATATCTGTCCACCGGAGAACATCTATGTTGTGACGAATGAGGACAGTGCAGGGGTTGTTGTGAGTCAGCTTGGCATTGATCCCGATCATGTCCTGTCCGAGCCGTTGAGACGCAATACGGCTCCGTGCATTGCGTATGGCATTTTCCGTATTCTGGCCAAGAATCCTGATGCGGTTATAGCGGTGGCACCGTCTGATCACCTGATAAAGAAGGAGGACGAGTTCAGGAAGGTGATGGATGAGGCTTTCAGGTTCGCCTCGGAGAATAATGCACTGCTTACCCTTGGCATTAAGCCAGACAGGCCCGAGACAGGTTACGGCTATATACAGGCTAATACCATGCAGCCTGTCAGCGGTTATGAGAACCTGCATAAGGTCAAGGCTTTTACCGAGAAGCCTGAGCTGGCTATGGCCAAAGTCTTTCTTGAGAGCGGTGATTTCTACTGGAACAGCGGGATTTTCATCTGGCAAGCATCAGCCATTCTTGATTCATATGACAGGCATCTGCCTGATATCTTCCATACCTTCAACGAGGGCAGGGAGCTCTTCAACACGCCGGCGGAGAAGCAGTTCATCACCCGTGCCTATGCCCAGTGCAGCAGCATCTCTGTTGATTACGGCATAATGGAGAAGGCAGACAATGTGTATGTGATCTGCACTGACCTGGGGTGGTCTGATCTCGGCACATGGGGCTCTCTCTATATGCATTCTGAACATGACAGGAATGACAATGCCGTGGTTAATGCGAGTGCCTTTACCTACAACTCGGAGGGCAACATAATCAGTCTTCCGGCCGGTAAGGTGGCTGTGATCCAGGGGCTGGATGATTACATTATCATTGACAGTGGAGATGTATTGCTGATAGTCTCGCGCGCGCAGGAGCAGGATATAAAGAAATACCTGGACGATGTGGGTCGGGAGACCGGGGATAAATATCTGTGATCATACTGTAATGTTGTAAACATACAGACAGCGGCAGGTCTCAGGCCTGCCGCTGTCATTAATGGATACAGATTATCTGCCCTGAAGGCAGATCTTCCGCCTAGTATTCCCAAAGATCCTGTTCGAAATTGAATATTTCGTTCTTGATGCGTTCTGCCTCGTAGATCTGGGCAGGGCCCATCTTGTACTGGTTAATCGATCTGTCGTCATAGACATTTGATTCAGCCACTATGTAGCCATTGAACCTGCGCTGCAGCATCAGGTCCTCGAACGAGATCCGCTGTGCGTCATTGAAGGAGTTAAAGGCCTCGTGGGTGGCTAGAGCCTGCCTGACATCCTCATACCTTATCCAGAAGAGGCGTCTCTTCACGAGCCTCGAGGTGATCTGGTCATATCCCATATATATGGGGCAGATGCCGATAATGCGTACGTCAAGGCGTGAGTGCTTCTTGTCAAAGAACCATTCTTCAAGGACCATCAGCTGTTTGATGTCAGCCGGGTTTTCCATGTTGGTCACAGTGGAGTCTATCTCCCTTCCCTCAGCGTTGATGAC
>JAAZAP010000024.1 GCA_012514255.1 Bacteroidales bacterium
AACCGATGATGACAAGGGCCGAGGCGCCAAGGAACAGAAGAAGTGTATTCCTGACCTCAATATTGAAGCTTCGTTTATCATTGTTCTGCAGGCTCGTCTTCAACCTGACAAGAAAAGGGTGTCCGACTGAAACCACGAAGATTGTGGCGGCAATGAAGAACTGCAGCACCATTGTAAACTTACCCAGTTCTACCTCATTGTACTCAGCTTTGATCATAAACCGCGGGATAGATACAATCAGGGAATCCATGCAGGCCACCAGGGATATTGTCACCCCGTCAGTAAAAAGCTTCTTCGTCTCTCCGGTGGACCCCCGGGGCGCTATTGACGGGACTTCCCTTTTGATGTTTCTCAGGTCGAATATGAAGATGGTCAATATGAGAACAACATTGGTGGCGAAAAAACCGATTGAGGCAGACCGTAAGAACCTCAGGCCTGTGATGAGCAGCAGGATAAGTACAACACCCCTGAATGTAGAGTTGAAGAATACATAACGGAAATTATTGCCACTCTGGTGATAGCCCTGGATCAGGTTGTAATAGACCTCTACCGCTTTAAAAAGGGCAAAAGCATAAAATAATCCCGGCTGTTTTGTAATCATGCCGATCACCAGTATGACTATCATGAAGACGCATTCCGAAATAAGTATTGTCTTCTGGTAAACCGGGAACCGGCCCTTAATATCATACTCGATGGTTGCCAGCATCTTCATCTGCAGCTGGAAGAGAAGGGCAATTGGAGAGATGATGGCCTGTGCCAGTGAGAACCTGCCCAGCTCCCCTGCCCCCAGGAAATGATTGATGATCACGGAGACAAGCCAGATGGCAAGGGTGTAGTTGACATTACTCCCCAGCGCGTAGAGCGTATTGTCAAGTTTTTTTATCCCTCCTTTGATGAGCATTATCAAAATCTATCAGGTAAGAAATTATCTAATGATGCCCGTATTTTCTGACCCGGGTTTCCCTCTCCCGGGCTTCCGATAAAATCCCGCGTTAACCATCAAAGCATTTCTTTCTTTATTGTATGAATTTCTCTCTTATCCCTGTCAGGCAGCTTCATATAGTCACCGTAAAGTCTCTTCAGGTAGGCATCAGTGTCTGCCGGGGCATTGAAATATCTGCCTTCAAATGAAATCCTCTGCAGAGGGAATATCTCTTTCAGATCCCTGAATGCGGTAAACCCGGTACCATAAGGGAGGATCAGGGTCCTGATCCCGAACAGCCGGGCACAGAGCCGCAGGAATTGAAAGATTATATCATGTAGCACAAACCTGAGGGCAAACCTCAATGCAGGCAATATACCCAGGGGGTCATTCTTCACCAATGAGAGCACCCAGATGAACTTCTGCAGGTTGACAGTCAGGCGGGCAAGAAAGGTGTTCCCGCGATCAAGATAGAAGATATCAATATAGATCCCTCTATACCTGTAGTTTTTGCCTGCATTTCTGAGTTCGGTGACCCTTGATCCGGTATCTCTTAATTTAGCCAGGGGAAACACATAGTTCCAGTCTGTCAGGGGGGTCTGGAGCACATATCTCCCTGATTTTTCTTTCAGGAGTATCCTGATCAATTTCTTATAGTCGGTTCTGGTCATCTCAATATCGAGGTCATCGTCCCATGGTATAAATCCCTGGTGTCTGACCGCCCCGAGCAGGGTGCCGGCTCCCATCCAGTATTTAATATTATTGCGCAGGCACACCTCATCAAGATATCCGAGCATCTCGAGCATCCTGAGCTGCATGCTACGCAGATCGGATCCCTCTGGATTATAAGCGCTAAGATCTTCCATAACAGCTCAACGGTACTTTATACTCTGTATTTCTGAACAGGTCACAACCAGAACTTTTCGCTGCTTTTATTCAGGGAGACCTCCCTGTCAAAGGTGCCCTTTTTCAGGATCTTACCGGCAAAGTAGATGTCGTGCAGCGCTATACCAATATTATAAGAAAGTATCCTTTCTTCCTGCGTCTCTCTGCCGGCAACTTTTTTCTTTAACACATCGCCCAGCTCTGCAAATCTCCTGAACCGGTCAAAGTATTTAAAGCCCCTGACATGTTCAGTGTCATCTGCAAACACCTTGTCAAAAAAGAGGTCGCAGTTCTGAAAGCCCCTTGTGTGTACCGGCACAACCAGAACGCCTTCCCTGAAGGAGTCATCCGGGGCTATGACACCTTTTGCCGAGGTAATGCATGATATGATCACATCTGCATTTCTGATCAGCTTTTCCGGGTCTCCGACAATCTCGAACCTGATATTCTTATAGTCTGAGAACCTTTGGGCAAATCGTTCAGCCTGGTCTTTATACATGAGGAGGCGTACGGTAAAGAACTTTTCCGGTCTTGAGTGAAGCATGCAAAGCAGTGTTGCCCTGGCAGTATTGCCAAGGCCCATGATGCTGTAGATGGAGGCCTCGCTGCGTTCCAGGGTTTTGACCGCAAGTGATGCCACCGCCCCGGTCCTCATTGCAGTGATCCAGTTGGCATCCATCAACGCAAGCAACTCGCCGGTATTCAGATCATAAAGCAGGAGCGTGCTGTCAAGTGACGGTATATTCAGCGGATAACGCGATACTATCTTAACGCCGAAGATCCCCAGCTCCGGGATGGAGCAGGGCATCGTGTTTATGAAGATATCGTTATCGAGCTTCAGGCTGTATTTAGGGGGAAGATAAGCTTTATCCTTCACCAGGAGCGCATCATAGACCCACTCCATGCACTCGGCAGGGGAGACAGCCAGGCTTTCAATCTGTCGGAAGTCTATTATTTTCATTAGTTCTTAAAGTTGTTATTTCATTGGCCGACCGGAATTTACATGAACCGGATAATCATTTCCTTTAATCAGTTGCTGCTCATGCAGGTTTCATCTTTGTAATTCCTGAAGAGCGGTGCAGAGTCTGTCATTCATCTCCTCATCGCGAACTGCTATGCGAACATAACTCTTACCGTTAAATCCCTTTTTGGTGCTGCAGTCCTTGATCAGGATATCTTTTTCTTCAAGCAATTGCCTCGTCAGCGAGACAGAGTCAAATGGAGGCCGGACCTCACACAGGAAGTAATTCGCCTGGGAGGGGATCACTCTCAGAAAGGGTATTTTCAACAGGTTGCCATAGAAACGGGAGCGTTCAGCAATAAAGGTTTTACATGCTGCTGTGTAATCCGACTCATATTTCCCGAAGATCTGTAAATAAAACTCTGCTATCGAATTAATATTCCAGATGGCAACATCTTTCTTAACAAAACTGATAATCTCTGTATTCCCTGATGCCAGGATCCCGAGTCTCAATCCGGGAACTCCGTATGATTTTGAAATACTCCTGATTACAATGAGATTGGGATGGCCTGAAATAATCTCGTTGGTGAGTAGACTGTTACTCTCACCGTTGTCAGCAAAGTCAACGAAAGATTCATCAACAATGAGTGTGATACCCTTCTTCCGCGTCCATTCAAGTAAGTGCATCAGTCCGTTAACCGGTATAAAATTCCCCGATGGATTATCGGGGTTTATCAGGAGCAGCGTCGATATCTCCTTATCATGGAAGAATCCGTACAGGTCGTCCGCGGTATAAGAATAATCGCTGTTCCCGGGGATGAACTCCACAAGCTCCTCCTTTGGTTTACGGTTTGAATACTCCTCGAATGAAGGATAGCAGACCCCCATTTTACCCCTGAGATGACCGACGATACTTTTTATCAGCTCTGCAGCGCCATTACCGATGCTTATATATTCCCGCCTGACGTTAAAATATCTTGCTGCCAGCAGGGAATTGACATGCATTCCGGAAGGATAATTATCCATCAGTCGCTCCAGGTTAGCTTTGATCTCAGCTTTCAGCTTTGGTGTCGGGAAGTACGGGTTTACGAGGTAACAGTAATCTGCCAGGTAAGGGTATCTCCAGTACCCGCCATACCTGTTCTGAATTCTTTTTGTCCTCTCCTCTCCATCAGCAAAGACCGTCTCGGCATTATCGAGATCCAGGATATCATCTATCTCGTACCAATGCTCACGACCAAGTCTGAGGGCCTTGATCTCAGGCTTATCCAGCAGAATGATCACCCTGAGGACCTGCTCGTAGTACTCGCTGTGGCCAAGAGCCTTGCAATACGCCTCCAGGAAAGGTATGTAGTGGGTTGTGGAAAACTCTTTGCTGAACCTGTAAATATTAACTGTCTTATAGTACGAGGGGATCTCTTCGAACCTGAATTGCTTCCGGTCTATGAACCTGACTATATTGTCATTCCCGTCAATGTTAACAACGGTGCCATCCATCCAGCTTTCGAACTTTGCGACCAGCGCGACACTGTGATGCCTGGCATTGATCACCTTGTCCAGTACCGAATCTTCGAAGATCAGATCTGACTCCAGCAGGATCGTGTCATCTTCTCTCAGCTTTTCCCTGGCAAGGAATAGGGAATAGATGTTATTGGTTTTATAGTAAACCTCATTGACCACAAATTCGATCGGTGTGGAAAGGTTCAGCCCGGAGACAAATTCCTTTAATTTTTCTCCTTCAAACCCGATCACGATTATTATTCTTTTAAGTCTTGATCTTTCGAGCTGATCGAGCATCCTTTCTATTAAAGTAATGCCGTTAACCCTGACCATGCACTTGGTGTTCTCCCTGGTAAGCTCTCCAAGTCGCTTACCCATTCCGGCAGCTAAAATAATTGCCTGCATTTTTTACTTATATATGAAACTTCCTTTGTTTAGAATGCTGTTTTCCCATGCATTAAGCAAGACCGAGTAATTCTTCAGACTGGCACTCCTCATGTCACTATGAAACTCAAGTATCTGGAACCATCCTTCACCGCCGTATGGTAAGTCCTGGGTATTGAATAATATCTGGAGACAACCATTACCCTCCGTGTTCTCAGAGATCAGGGTGCCGAGGTAATCCGGGCTGGTTTTATGACCTGAAAAAACAAATCTGAAGATATCGTTTGGCCTGACCAGTTTCTGCCAGATCTCTTCACCGTCATTTACTTTTTCACTCATGGAAAAAGAAAAAGCATATGGTGAAACATTCTGTTCGTAATGAAATACCGAAAAGTCATACCTCTGCTCAGCCTTGAACATATATGCATGGGTAAGAAGTATCCCCATAACACCGGTATTGGCTTTTGCCACGCTGTCAGCCCAGGTCAGTACCTTATCACGCGGACCAAACTCAAGTGAATAGATATGTACCGGCCTGTTAAAGAGTTCAACTTCGAAAACAGTGTTTTCAAATCTGTCCCTTTCAAAAGAGGCGACAAGTGAAGAGTCATTCCTGTAATTGAAATACCCGCTGAAAAGGGTCTCCCTCGTTGAGCAATCGCCATTCACTCCATAATCATGGTTACCTGTGCACATGATATACGGTATTCTGTAGTCAAATCTTGAGAATAATGATCTGGCCCGCTCCCATTCTCCCGGAGTATTATAGTTGGTAACGTCACCCACCTGGATGACTGCCTTTATCTTAAATCCGTAAGTGTCTAAAGCCAGGATGCAACTGATGATTTTTTCGAGATAAGGGGTATAGGCTTCCACACTTATATAATTCTGAATATCAGGCAGAATAATTATAAATTCTGAATTTTCATCAAGATGTTCAGCGAATGCTTCCCTTGAAACAATAGTCCCGGTATCTGCCGGCGGTTCTTTACTGCACGAAAGAAACAGCAGCAGAACAATGACCAGGCAGCCAGGCAAAGCCTTATTCATTTCGCAGGAACCCTTATTTAATGACTGATGTAAATCCTGTCCCATTTTTTAAAGATGATCACCAGGGAGCCAAGGAAAAGTCCTATCAGAGATGAGACCAGCAGGATGACAATCCGGGATGTATTTGATTTCCCGGCTGGGACTCGTGCTGGTTCGATGATTGTGACACTGGGGGTCTGCTCCTGTACCTTCAGCCTTGCTGTCTCTGTCTGCTGCGCCAGTGTGGAATAAACGTTAAAAGCCAGTGTCAGCTCATTATTGAGTCTCTCCTGTTCTATCCTGACAGATTCCAGCACTATGTTCTTATTACGGTCAACATACTGCGCATACCGGTTCTGTGCCTCATAGTATCCCTGTTTTGCCCCGGCAAGCATCTCTGCGGCAAAGTCATAATCCTGCTTTGCCTTGGTAGTACGATAGTTGATGACAAACCTCTCAAGTTTTTTCACAAGAGAATCGGCTACTACAGTTGCAAGTACCGGATCCTGTAAAGTGACCCCGGCGGTTATCACACCTGTTTTTTTATCGACATTGATGATTGTCCTGCCCCTGAGTCGTGCGTAGATACGCTCCTCCCTTCTGGTCAGGTTATAAGGGTCAATGCTCGTGCCCTCACTTTTTTGTTTCCCTGAGCGAATCAGCTCGATCAGTTTAAACGGGGCGTTGATGACAGTCTCCCACCATGGAAATCTGAGCTCTTTATTGAGATAATGATACAGGTTTTTTCCGGCTCCGGATCCTTCGATATCTGCCGGGATATGCATCAGCCCGGTAATGAACGGGGTACTGCGAACGATATCGGGATAGAGTGCATAGCTCAGCTCTTCAGTCCCTTCCATTCCAAGGTTTATTCCTGCAATAGATGCAATACCCGCCATGCTTCCCATGACGTCGGACCGTGGAACCTCCGGTGCCATCTTCACCGTGCAGGTATATTCCGCCGGTATGCTGAAGGCTATTATCACGCCTGCCACCATGACAATCAGCGTTGTCTTTATGATAAACAGTCTTTTAGCCCATAACAGTCGCATCATTTCAGGAAGGTCCACCTCCCTGCTCTCACGTTCATCATTCTGATTGTCCATTGCCAGGTAAAGTAAATAACAGACTATTTAAGTGCATTTATCAGCATTGCCACTACTGATGCCAGCGAGACCGAGGTGGATGACATGCTAAGTATCTGAGACATTCCGAGTGTTCCGTCTTTCGCAGGCTTCATGGGCACAATTATTTCACAGCCCGGCTCTATGCGGGGAAATGTTCTGAAGAAAAGGAATTTCTTGGTGGAGGCAACGTTACCGTTCATATAAACAACGTAAGGGGTGCGGCGTGCTCCGACTTTGTAACCCCCGCCACGGGAAATATAACCCCTCATACCGAGACCTTCGACATAGGTGATCGCATTGGGATGCAACACCGTGCCGGATACTTTAACCACACCGTTATACTTGGGTATGATCAGATGATCACCGGGCATCAGAACAATATCCTCATTGCCGCCGGGTCTCTTCAGCGCCTTCTCAAGGTCAATGCCAACCAGGTATGAATCTTCTATTATAAGAGACTCATATGAAATGGTATCCTGGTCCCCCGTACCGGCTACCATCCGCAACAGCGACTCTATCTTGCTGCGCTCATCATCGGTCATCTTACGTCTGAGATGGGCCCCCTTCAGATAGGAATTCGGATTGAATCCTCCGGCCTTCCTTACGAGGTCAGACAAACGCTCATTGTCTGTAGCCAGCACATACTCACCTCCAAAGAGCACCTCGCCGGAGATGATGGCGTATGCCTGCTGCTGGTAACCGGGAGAAGAGCGGACAATTACCTCATCAAATGGCTTCAGCGTGAATCGCGCCGCCGACATGTCAGTTGCAAGGTCATGCGATACATTGAAGGTGAATATTTCCGCTGTCTTTTCACTGTAACTCACTGACTCCGGGTCCTTGATCCGGCGTGCCACCTCAATCTGAACCAGTGAGGCCGACTCTTTGAACCCGCCTGTCTGAAGTATCACATCCTCCACTGTCATGTTTTCGCGGAACGGGAGGGTGTCGGGTCTGTTAACCTCACCCTTGACTATGACATAATACTCTTCGCGCATGTCGAAGATGGTGGGAATATAGATCTCATCACTGCTCCTGAGGGCAATATCACCTTCGCCGGTCACGGCAGCCCTGACATCAAAAGAAATGATCTCATGTGTATAATCACTCCTCCGGCGGGTGATCTGCCCCCTGGTTGCAAACTCATTCCCTTTCAGCCCTTCCGCCTTGGCTATCAGCTTTGAGAGACTGTCAGTCTCAGCCGAATACTGGTATTCACCCGGGCGCCAGACAGCGCCGTTCAGCAGCAGCCTGTTCGAATACTCATGGAAGATGGAGTCAACAAAGACCGTGTCTCCGTCAGCGAGCCCGAAGGTGGCGAACTCATTCCTGTTGACGGTGTGGATCTCCTGCATCCGTCCCGATTTTCGCTTTACCTGTATGTTTTCAGTGTAAGCGTCGCCGGTAAAACCACCTGCAAACCTGATAAGGTCAGATAGCGCCTCTCTCGCTCTCATCTCATAAATCCTTGGCCTTTTCAGCCTGCCTCTGGCAACGACGTGCGAGACGTACGGAGCAACAATGATCATATCATTATCCTCAAGACGGATATTGCTGTCAAACCTGCCGTTAATAAGAAAGTCATAGGCATCAAGGCTGGCAATCTCTTTACTGTCACGATATACTTTTATCTCCCTGAGAGAGCCGATGTCATTCACTCCCCCTGCCGAATAGAGGGCGTTGAACAGTGTGGCAAGGGAGGGAAGGGTATAAGTGCCCGGTAGTCTTACCTCCCCTGCGAGGTGCACTTTAATGCTTCTTATCTGCCCCAGTGTTACTCTCACCTGTGTGAGTGAACCTATCCCTCCCATGACCTTTTTAAGGTTTCCCCGTATCCTCTCGCCTGCGTCGGTAATGGTGAGTCCGTTCAGATAGACCGGTCCTACCCCTGACAGGGTGATGCTTCCTTCAGGAGAAACCTTTGTCCTTACATTCATCTCCGAGGCGCCCCAGACATCTATTACCACCTCGTCGCCCGGACCGAGTACATATCCGGGAGGAGTGGCCATATTATAGTCAGGGGCAAAAGTGAGATTCCTGGATGAGAAGATATCCCGCCCGAATACAATGCTTTCAGGAGCAATGACAGAGTCTGCGGGGAACATTATCTCAGGGACAACTATTTCCGGCTGCTGTCTTTCAGTTCCGGAGGAGGTTATCTCGCCAACCTGGTTGCGGGCACCGTTGCCCTCTTTCTGCTCTGCCAGGGCCGCGTCTATCTGCTCCTGTGTGACACCCGCGGCTTTGGCTTTCTGTATCAGCGCAGGATCAACCTGGGACGAAGCGCTGACCGTAAAGAACATCAGCATACCCGCCACGACAACACCGGATGTTACCTTTTTTATCATAACAAACCTTATATTGTACCGTAAACAATTGTGTAAATATACAAAACACTGTCACAGTAATGTTCCTATACGGCATAAATCCCTGACAGCCGGATGGGATACCTGTTTTAGGTATTTGATAACCCTCCGGTTGGTCAGTCACATCTTAAGAAGTGGCTAACAAGCAATAAATCAATTCAAAATAGCATCAGCGAGACCTTTTTCTACGCTATGCTACAATGAATACTCTTCCCCTTTGATTTGCTGCTATCAGACGGCAGCATTGGCACCCAAATATAGGGATAATTTGATTCAGGATATTCTTCTTTAGGGTGGAATTTTTTCCAAAAAGGAACCAATCCAAAATAAACTGCAGGCATCAAGTCCGCCGGAAGTCAGGCTACAGGTTAAAAGCAACAGCCAATAGCAAATCAACCTTAAACCAGGCTATTGAGCAAGCTCAAAAATGCCTGGCCGGTTATTTCGGTGGTGCGGGTAGAGAGGATTTTTTCGCGGAGACGGTGACCCATTTGCCTCGTTTCTGCGGGATGGGACTGGCACCACCTGAGTCTGAGGGTCAGAAGGTCTGAAGTCTTGCGGTTAGAGAGGGTGGAATCAATTATAAATCCGTTGATGCCGTCTTCGATTATTTCGGGGACCACGCCGACAGGGGTGGCGATGACTGTGCGGCCACAGGCGCCGGCCTCAAACAGGCACAAAGGATTACCTTCGGTGACGGAGGCTATCAGCACGACGTCAACATCATTGTACATCGCCCGTAATTCATCCCTGCTCATGTTCCAGGCTACCTTCAGCTCCACCCCTGCTGCCCGGCATGCCGGCTCAACCACCTCGTAGAATCGTTTCACCCTGTTGCCATTCAGCTTCCGGCCGGGATTGCCGCTCCAGCCGGCAACAATATCATCGCCCGTACGCTCACGCTCAAAATAAAACTGCTCCGTATCAACACCATCGGGCAACACCACCGTGTTCCTGAAATATGGACTTATCTCTTCCGCCTGCTCCCTGTTGGCAACAACCAGCACCGAGGCATGCTTAACCATGTTGTACAGATACCTCCATGGTATGAAAGATCCCTGATAATAATGACTATACAATCCCTTGATAAGTCTTCCGTGAAAAAGCTCATCGTACTTTGAGGGGGTGTGATTGAAGTTATATAGCAGGTCAAATTTACCGGGATCAATCTTCGGATTGTCTTGAAGGAAGAAGATCTCTGTGTGCCACGTGTCGCGGATGTATCTTGCCTTTTCTTCAGCTTTTTCGTGATAAGCCCAGTCTCTTTTGTCGACAAGTATCGCCAAGCGATGCTTGTCGACAGTCGGCAGTCGGTCCCGGTCCCGGGAATCGGGACCGAGGATCCTCAATCCGCCAGTCGGCGGATCGGGACAGTTGGCAGTTTGATCCTTCGACGCAGGAGAAGGGTCAATCCCGTACCCAAAGGGTCGGGAAGGCAGTAGTGATTCGTTCTGTGGAAGAGATGCAATCTTCCACTTATAATGAGCGTTGAGGAGACCCTTCATTGGTCGGGGCTAGTCTTCCTTGTAGTATGAGCCGGCGTTGTTGCGGGCGCCCCTGCCGTACGGGGCGTGACCGTAATACTTGTAACCGTAGTTGTAACCGTAATTATAACCCATGGTGTAGCCGTAACGGAGACCATACCCGTAGTATCCTGACATCGAGATATCATTCACTATGATGCCGGGATTCTTTATCTCGCGTGTCCTGTAGATCTCGTCTATGAGGCTGAGCGTGCTCTTCGCGCTGTAGCGCTGACGCACAACAAAAAGGGTCACATCAGCACGCGCGGCAAGGAGGAGGGCATCAGTGACCACCGCCGCAGGTGGGGTGTCAATAATGATATAGTCAAACTCCTTCCTCGCTTTAGCCAGGAACTCATTCATGGCGTCCCTCTCAATCAGTTCCGACGGGTTGGGGGGTATGGGGCCGGAGGAGACGAACCACAGGTTCTCTATGTGTGTGGCCTGCACCACCTCGTTATACCGGCTGTTGCCGCTGAGCCAGGTGCTCATCCCCACGCTGTTGTCGAGGCCCAGTATCTTGTTTATGCGCGGCTTGCGCAGATCGAGGCCCACCAGCAGCGTCTTCCGCCCCAGCATGGAGATGATGGCCGCGGTGTTCACCGCCACAAAGGTCTTGCCCTCGCCGCTGACGGTGGAGGTGATGGCTATCACCGCGGGCTGTCCCTCAGGCATGAAATACTTCAGCGAGGTGCGTATGCTGCGGAAGCTCTCCGCCAGCGTGCTGCCGGGCTTCTCTATCACAGGCACCTCCGACCCG
>JAAZAP010000192.1 GCA_012514255.1 Bacteroidales bacterium
AGATTTTCAACTATATCGAGCTCCGTGAAGATCTTGATAGGAAGGGCATTAAACTTAAGACACAGTCTGACACCGAGGTCCTTGTCAACCTCTTCGCCCTGTACGGGGAAAAATGCCTTAGCCTGCTGAACGGGCAATTCGCCGTCGCTATCTGGGACAAAAGAGAGGAGAAGCTATTCATTGCACGCGACCGGGTAGGGATCAGGCCACTCTTCTACACTGTGGCGGACGGAGTGCTATATTTTGCCTCAGAGATTAAAGCCCTTTTCCGGAACGCTGAAGTTAAACGCGAGCTCAATCCGGAAAACCTGTCTCAGATCTATACCTTCTGGACGGCAATAACACCCGCAACGGCATTCAGGAATATCAGTGAGTTGCCGCCCGGTCACTTTCTGAAGTTCAGCCGAAAAGGATTAACAGTCAAAAAGTTCTGGGATCTGACTTTCACAGACAGCAATGCCATGATATCCCTTTCAGATGCCCTGGACGGATTCAACGAGCTGTTTACCAATGCAGTGCGGATACGCCTCAGGGCTGATGTAGAGGTCGCCGCGTACCTCAGCGGAGGGATTGACTCAAGTACAACTGTTGCCTATATAAAAGATATCGAACCTGGAGTTCTTAATACATTCTCCATCGGGTTCGAGGATAAAGATTTCGACGAAAGCAAATACCAGGAGGAGGCTGTTAAATACCTCAATACCAACCACAGGGCAATAAGCTGTACGTCAAAGGAGATAGCTGAGGCATTCCCCAGAGTGGTCTGGCACTCCGAGACACCGCTTACCCGTACCGCCCCTACCCCTATGCTGATCCTGTCTAAGCTGGTCAGGGACAATAACATAAAAGTCGTCATCACCGGCGAGGGATCGGATGAGATCCTTGCAGGCTATGACATCTTCAGGGAGGCAATCATCAGGAGATTCTGGGCATCACAGCCGGGGTCATCACTTCGACCGACATTGCTGAAGAAGATCTACCCTGACATTCCTCACCTGCGCAATGCAAGTCCAAACATCCTGAAAATGTTCTTCGGTTACAGGCTTGAGGACACTGCAAATCCGCTTTATTCTCACCTTTTAAGGTGGAATAATTCCAACCATATTAAAAAGCACTTTTCGGATCACC
Source organism: Bacteroidales bacterium (assembly GCA_012514255.1). The sequence goes on from JAAZAP010000192.1 coordinate 1,129, forward strand.
TAAGGAATTCGGTTAACGGATATGATCCTTTAGCCGACCTGGCGGACAGGTTACCAGAATCGTTCATGCAGTGGTCCCCTCTGGCAAGGGCACAATGGCTCGAAACCACTGTCTTCATGTCAGGCTATCTGCTATCATCCCAGGGCGACCGGATGGCAATGGCCAACTCAGTTGAGGGCCGGTATCCATTCCTTGATTACCGAGTTATCGAGTACTGCTCATCTCTCCCTGATAAGCTTAAACTCAACGGACTGAATGAGAAATATTTGCTGAAGAAGCTGATGACCGGAAGGATACCTGAAAGTATAGTGAAACGTCCCAAACAACCCTATCGTGCTCCGATCAGCAGTGTATTCATGGGTAAGGAGAGACCGGATTATGTGGAGACGATGCTCTCAGAAAAGATGACACGACTGGCAGGCATCTTCAGCTACGAGTCAGTTGCGGCATTACTGGCAAAAGTAGAGAAGACAGGCACAGCATCGGAGATGGACAACATGGTACTTGCCGC
>JAAZAP010000193.1 GCA_012514255.1 Bacteroidales bacterium
AATGGGGCTTTTAAGACTGGTGCTTATCAGGTCATTTCTGAAGGCAATGACGAGTTCCTTTGGCAACAGGTCACTTGAGAGCCTTGAAGGATTGCTCACATAATTTATGTTATAGTAGATCTCGCCCTCCCTCATGTTCTTGTATACCCTGTTTCCCCCGCACGAAGCAAGGAACAGCAGAGTGACAAGAGCCGGTATCAAGGGGAGAAAGCTGTTTTTCACGCTGCGCAATTTGGCTGTAAATGTAGTAAATTATGCAAAATCAACCTGTCAGGGCATTCCGCGATAATAATATAACTCATATATACAGTGAATAATATTTACCATGTTTTATTTTCGTTTAAAATTTTAGCTTTGTCACCTGACTATAAACCAAAACAATGAGCAACAAGCTGGCGGTAGTGGCCCTCGGAGGCAATGCGCTTCTGAGGGGAGATCAGTTGGGCACCATAGATGAACAGGAGCAGAATACAACCGATACTCTGGAGAATCTCGTTTTTCTTCTCAAGGAGGGTTATGATCTCGTTATAACCCACGGGAACGGTCCCCAGGTAGGCAATATCCTGATGCGGAACGATGCCGGTGAACAGCTGTACGGGATTGCTCAGATGCCATTAGACATATGCGTGGCTGACTCCCAGGGAGGGATCGGGTACATGATTGAGCGAATGTTCAAGAATGTTCTCAATAAACACGGAATAAAGAAGAATGTGGTGTGCATGGTAACCCCTGTGGTGGTTGACAAGGATGATCCTGCCTTCAGTGATCCGCAGAAGAGGGTAGGCAAGATATATACGGAGGAGGAGGCGGAGGAGCTCGCAAACGCGAAGGGATGGATCTTCAGGGAGGAAGTCAAGGCTCAGGGAGGCTTCCGCAGGGTGGTACCCTCCCCAAAACCGGTAAGCGTAATGAACCACGATCTCATACGTGAGCTTGCACTTCGTGGCAATATAGTCATTGCTGCAGGTGGTGGCGGCATCCCGGTATATATAGATGAAAAGAACGATGTCAGGCCGGCTGAAGCAGTGATTGACAAGGACCTGGCTTCATCGCTGCTGGCATCAAATATTGGAGCGGATGAATTCTATATCCTCACCGACGTTCCCTTTGTCTATATTAATTATAAGCAGCCAGGCCAGGAGGCCAGGGAGTTTCTCGATTACAATGACACCATGAAGTACCTTAATGAGGGTCAGTTTGCCAAAGGCAGCATGGCGCCTAAGATAGAGGCCTGCCTTAACTTTGTGAAGGCCGGAGGCAGCAAGTGCATTATCACAGAGGCCTTTAAAATGGAGGACAGGAGGTATGGCACCAAGATAACCATGACTTATGAGTAGGCAGTAGGCAAGAGGCAGTAGGTCCCGATCCAGACATGTCTGGATCGAGGATCCTCGATCCGATAAATCGGATCGGGACAGTAGGCAGTAGGCAGTGGTGGTAAATGGCCGTAGGCCATAAAGAATTGTAACAGGAGCAATAGTAATAATTCAATCTTCCCAGGAGAGGATAAAGTATTATAACATAAACCAAAACATATCATGGCTTATAATCTACGTAACCGCAGCTTTCTGAAGCTGCTTGATTTCACTCCCGAAGAGATCAGATTCCTGCTGGATCTTTCCTTTGAACTCAAAAAGGCAAAATATGCCGGTACCGAACAGCAGAGGCTTAAGGGAAAGAACATTGCACTTATCTTCGAGAAGACCTCTACCCGTACCCGATGTGCCTTTGAGGTAGCCGCTTTAGACCAGGGCGCCCACGTCACTTATCTCGGACCCTCAGGATCACAGATAGGTCATAAGGAGTCGATGAAAGACACCGCCAGGGTTCTCGGGCGCATGTATGACGGGATTGAATATCGCGGCTACGGGCAGGATATTGTTGAGGAGCTGGCAACCTATGCCGGTGTGCCTGTCTGGAACGGGCTGACCAATGAGTTCCACCCCACACAGATCCTGGCCGACTTCATGACAATGATGGAGCACAGCGACAAGCCAATTAATAAGATCAGCTTTTGTTATTTAGGAGATGCCCGTAACAATATGGGCAATTCCCTGATGGTGGGGGCTGCCAAGATGGGTATGGATTTTCGTGCTGGGGCTCCTAAGGCATGCCAGCCGGCAGATGACCTGGTGAAACAGTGCCGTGAGATTGCTGCTGAGACCGGGGCCAGGATCACACTTGCCGAAGACGTGGCAGAGGCGGTGAAAGGCGTTGACTTCCTTTATACAGATGTGTGGGTTTCAATGGGCGAATCCGAATCAGTATGGGAAGAGAGGATCAACCTCCTTAAACCATACCAGGTCAATGCTGAAGCAATAAGACTCACGGGCAATCCAAATGTCAAGTTCCTGCACTGCCTGCCTGCATTCCACAACAGGGAGACCAAAGTGGGCGAGGAGATCTTTAAGAAATATGGTCTTGACGGCATGGAGGTGACGGAAGATGTGTTCGAGTCACGGCATTCCATTGTTTTCGATGAGGCTGAGAACCGCATGCATACAATCAAGGCGGTTATGGTTGCAACGCTGGGAGGGTAATAGTCAGTCAGCAGTCAGCAGTCGGCAGTCTGCAGTTTTGTCCCGCATCCACCGGCTGGCGGATCGGGACGGCGGTCCGCAGTCTGCAGTTTTGTTCCGTATCCGCCGGCTGGCGGATCGGAATGGCGGTCCGCAGCCTTGCTGTCAGGGTCTTGCCGGAGCGCAGAGGAGATCCCGGCCGGGGAGGTCGGACGGTCGGAAGGTCATGGGCATTTGCGATTGCGATTTTCATATTCGACAATCGACAATCTATACCAGGAGTGCCTTGACGAAATAGAAAGTCATCAGGAGGGCAGCAGCCAGCTTCAGTCCGACGCCTGTAAGGAATCCGAGCAGGCTGCCGAATCCGGCCTTCAGTGCATATCTGATGTCATCCTTGAAAATCAGTTCGCCCACCACGGCGCCGATAAACGGTCCGACAATGATTCCCACCGGCCCCAGGAAGAGTCCTATAATAAGTCCAACCGTAGCCCCTCTCATTCCGTATTTGGAACCGCCGAACTGTCTCGTACCCCAGATTGGTACAACATAGTCAATTACCGTCACCACCACGGCTACAATGCCGAGGATAATGAACAGATTCTTACTGATATCCGCGAAGCGTGTGAAGTGCAGTGCTACCAGCCCCAGGTAGGTCAGAGGTGGTCCGGGGAGGACCGGCAGCAGGCAACCTGCTATGCCAAGGATCATCAGAACAATGGCAAGAGCCAATAAAAAATAATCCATCTGATCTGGCTATTTTTACTCTTTTAAGCCGGGCATGTTTACTTCGTGCCCAGTTCGTCAAAATCAACATCGGAGAACTCGGTGGCAGGCACTTCTGTGACATCTTCGCCAGGTTCGCTGACACTGTCTGTCAGGGAGCGGGCTGCCTCTCCGTTGCCGGCAAATTCCACTGCCTCGCGAAGACCTTCCGTGAACTTCTCGAAATCCTCCTTATAGAGAAAAATCTTATGTTTCTCGTAGAACATCTTCCCCTCTTTTCCGAGTCTTTTCTTGCTTTCTGTGATTGTCAGGTATAAGTCTTCATTACGTGTCGACTTGACGTCAAAGAAATATGTCCTTTTACCTGCCCTTACAACTTTTGTGAATACTTCCTCCTTGTCATTTCTCTCATTCTGGCCTTCAATTCTTCCTTTCTCGTCTTCCATCAGTAGCGAATGTTTTAGGGTTTCAACCGGTTAGCATGGTCAAATGTAACAATTATTTTTTCATCTCAAAATGGAGCACTTAAATTGTGGTACTTTTTTGGCATTGTCACTTTATTGGTAACCGTTTTTTATAACTTTGCTGCCTGAAAAAAATGAGTTCTTTAAATGATAAGCAGAAGACAACTCAGGATAAAGGCGCTGGCTGTGCTCTATGCCTGCAACAGGAAGGAGCTCGATGACCTCGAGACGGCAGAACAGGAGTTGATGTTAAGCATCAGAAAGAGCTATGACCTCTATCACTATCTCCTTCTTCTGCTGATTGCCCTCTCTGACCTTGCACGTGAAAAGCTGGAACTGTCAGGGATGAAGAAAATGCCATCTCCTGAAGACCTCAACCCGAACAGGCGTTTTGCTGACAACAGGATCATTGCGCAGTTGCGTGACAATGACCAACTGCGCAGGTATGCACAGGCCACCCCGGCGTTATGGACAAGGAAGGACAAGCTTAACAGCATGAAATCACTGAACCGCTGGCTGTCGACACAGGGCCTCTCCTGGGATGATAATCCGGAGGTTGTCAGAATAATCTTCAGGGAGATAATCCAATGGGAGGTGTACACAGCATACATGAATTCTGATGAGGACAGCTACCGTGCTGATCAGAAATTTATCAGGGAGCTTGTCACAAGATTTTTTCCCGCATCGGAAGACCTCTCTCTCAGCCTTGAGGAACAGTCCGTTTACTGGAATGATGATCTGCACTTTGTGGCAGTCATGATACGCAATACGGTGGGTAAGTTCAGAGAGAAGGATGTCGGCAGTGCCATGACCATCCCGCCACTATTTACCAATGAGGAAGACGAGCAGTTTGTCAGGGTTCTGCTTCGTAAGACTCTGCTCAGAAGCGAAAAGAACAGTGCCATGATTGATGCGCACACCACCAACTGGGAGGTGGAGCGTATTGCGCTGATGGACAAGCTGGTGATGCAACTGGCAATAACGGAGCTGGTTGAGTTTCCCGAGGTCCCGGTGAAGGTTACCCTGAATGAATATATTGAAATAGCCAAGGACTATTGCACAGCTAAAAGCAGTACTTTTGTGAACGGCATACTCGACAAGATCGTTAAGGAAATGAGGGCCAGCGGCACCATGACAAAGTCGGGGAGAGGACTTATAGGAGAGCAAATCTGATAATAACGGAACGAAAAAACATTGTGTATACATGAACAGGAGAGTGATCATAAATCTTGCATCAGTGCTGACCCTGGCGGGAGTACTGACCTCTTCATGCGGCAGAACGAACGCTGGAGCAGCAAGGCATCTGCCGTCAGATACCACAGGAACGGCAATACTTACTTTCAAATCACCCGATCATGATTTTGGCAAGGTCAATGCAGGAGAGAAGGTAGGGTGCATCTTTACCTATACAAACTCAGGGGATGCAGACCTGGTTATTACATCCGCCACGGCCAGCTGCGGCTGTACGGTGCCCAAATTTGACAAAAAGCCCGTGGCTCCCGGAGGCTCGGGCACAATAGAGGTGATCTTTGACACCTCCGGACGAGAGGGTATGCAGACAAAAACTGTTGTAGTTCAGTCAAATGCAGAGAATAATTTAGTTATTTTGCGTATTATTGCTGATATAATGAAAAAAGGAAGGTAGAATCATCTCAGGATTGTCCTTGCCATAAAATAAACAGAAACAAATATTTATAAATACAATAACAAACACAACAACACAAATGACAACACTCGCATCAATCTATCTGCAGGCAGCGCAATCGCAGAACAGTCCCAATCTTATAACCGGTCTGCTTCCTCTTATTCTGGTATTTGTGGTCTTTTATTTTTTCATGATCAGGCCACAGATGAAAAAGCAGAAGGAACTGGCCAATTATCGTAGTTCCATTGGCAAGGGAGACAAGGTAATAACTACCGGTGGAATTTACGGTAAGGTTGTTGAGGTTGCTGACAATGTGGTTACCATTGAGATTGCAAACGACGTAAAGATCAAGGTTGACAAGAATGCCATCCTCAGAGATCCGTCGGATGTAGCTGCCAGGCAGTAATTGAAATTTTTCAGAGGATTGAGATCATGACTGAAGACAAACAAAAACGATCAGATAGGTTTTTGCACAAGGAGTTGCCTCTCTTTGCCTTTTTCCTGCTGCTCTCGTTTGTCTTCTGGTATCTTAACGAGCTGAGCAAGGAGTTACAGGGCACTATAAACTACCCTGTGAGATACATCAACCCGCCGAAGGACCGCATAGTCACCGGGGATCTGCCAGAAAAGCTTGAAATGGATCTGCGTGGTCCCGGATATTCCATCCTCAAGGTGAAACTATCGGGAAGCAGAGCTCCCGTGGTGATAGACTTCTCAAAGGTCGCTCCCCGAAGAATACCGGGAACCATGCCCAGGTACTATCTCGTTACTTCAGGTCTTATCAATAGCTTCTCAAAACAGCTGCATGCTGATTTTGACATCCTGTCAATCCAACCCGATACCCTGTTCTTCGGGTATGACAAGCTGGTAACCAGGATGCTGCCGGTAATACCGGATCTGCATGTGGAACTGGCGGAGGGCCAGAAGGTCATAATAGTGACGGAACCTGACAGTATAAGTGTAACAGGGCCACAGCATGTACTGGACACCATTGAAGGGATAGCAACAAAGCACCGGACATTCAGGCGTATGAACGACAATTTTTCTTCGAAAGTGCGGCTTGAATATCCTGATTATCTGCAGACATCACAGAAGAGAGTGACTGTGGAGGTGACCGTCAAGGAAAAGCAATCATCATTCTTCGGAGTGAAACAATCCCGGGGAGACTAACCATTTCAGTCATGGTAAGAAGACTGGGAGTCACCGGCGGAATAGGCAGCGGAAAAACAACCGTCTGCAGGATCTTCAGGGTTCTTGGGACACCTGTGTTTGTTGCCGACGTTGTGGCAAGAGATCTGATGAATGACAATGAGGAAGTCCGGTCAGAGATCAATCTGATAGCCGGAAAGGATCTCTATTCATCAGGCATACTGGACAGGAAGGAACTCGCCGGCCTGATATTCAACAGGCCCGATCTGCTCAGACGGGTGAATGCTGCGGTTCATCCATCCGTTCTCAGACTCTTTGATGAATGGGCTGACAGGGAGCAGGTACCTTATGTAATCATGGAGTCGGCCATACTCTTCGAGGCAGGGGCAGACTCTCTCGTTGACAGAGTAGTGACCATTTCAGCACCGGTGGAAGAACGCATAGCCAGGGTGATGGGCCGCAATGACCTGACACGTGAAGAGGTAATCAGAAGGATCAATAACCAGCTTGAGGATGAGGAAAGGGAAGATCAGTCATATTACATTATCAACAACTCTGACAACGAAATGATCATTCCGGAGGTTCTGAAGGTCCATGAAGATATGCTCCGTCTTGCAGAAAAGGGAAGGTGATGGGGAAGTTTGCCAAATGGATAGGCGGAGGCCTTGGATTTGTCTTTGGGGGACCGATAGGAGCACTTCTCGGTTTCTTTATCGGATCAGTTGTTGACGGTACCTCGGTGACATGGCAGCAGCAGACCGGTGACAGGAGGGTTTACCGTACCACTCCGGGCGATTTCGGAATGAGCCTGATAGTGCTCATCGCTGCAGTCATGAAGGCTGACGGAAAGGTACTGAAGTCAGAGCTGGATTACGTGAAGCGCTTTTTTGTATCACAGTTCGGACCAGACACCGCACAGGAGGCTCTTCAGATGCTGAGGGACCTGCTGAAGCAGGATATACCCCTGCGCGATGTATGTAACCAGATAAGGTATAATATGGATTATCCATCGAGGCTCCAGCTCATCCATATTCTGTACAACATTTCAGCTGCAGACAACCGTTTCGAGACTGCGGAGACCAAAGTGATAGAAATTATTGCCGGTTATCTTGGCATCTCCCAGGGTGATTATGAATCAATTCGAAACATGTTCATTCCGGCCACTGATGCTGCTTATCGCGTCCTCGAAGTGGAACGCTCCGCCACGGACGAAGAGCTCAAGACAGCATACAGGAAGATGGCGCTGAAATACCATCCTGACAAGGTGAGCCACCTGGGAGAAGAGTTCAGAAAAACGGCAGAAGAGAAGTTCAAGGCGGTTAACGAAGCATGGGAAAAAATCAAGAAGGAGCGCAATATTGTCTGATAAAGATCTATAATACAATTATTAACAATTAATTATAACAGAAATGAACCTGAAAGATCTTCTCTCTATCTCCGGTGAAGGCACACTGTTTAAATTCATCGCACAGGGTAAAAATGCAGTCATAGTTGAGAACCTTGAAACAGGCAGGCGGTTCAGCGCCGGCCCCACAGCCAAGGTAAGCGCCCTTGATGAGATCTCGATCTTCACAACAGGAGAGGATATGCCCCTATCAAAGGTTATGGACCTGATCTTTGACAAGGAGGAGGGAGGCGAAGCAGTGTCACACAAGCAGGCTGATGCCGATCTGAAGGATTATTTTGCGGAGGTTTTACCTGATTATGACCGAGACAGGGTTTACACCTCCGACATCAGGAAGGTGTTGCACTGGTATAATATCCTTCATAAGTTGAACCTGCTTTTAAAGGAAGAGGAGGAACCGGAAGCGAAGGAAGAAGACAAGGCGGAAGAGAAGCCTGAATCAGCTGCCGCATCCTCGTTAGAAGCTGACAAAGGTGACGGGACGGCGAAAGAATCCGTCAGGACTTCCAAAGCCCGTAAAGCTGCCGCCCCGAAGAGCAGCAAGGCAAAACCGGCAGAAGAAAAATAGGATGGCTGTCACCAACTTCGGAGGAGAGGAGGTTGTTTACGGATATGATGAGTCACAGATCATCATAGTGCCGGTGCCCTATGATGCCACCAGCACATACATCCGTGGCGCTGACAGGGGGCCGGCTGCTATTCTTGAAGCATCTCCTGGCCTGGAGTTCTATGATATAGAAACCGGCTCTGAAGTTCATAGCAAGGGTATACACACAATAGCGCCGCTGGAGTGTGCTGATGATCCGGCTGACGTCACCGGGGCAGTTTACCGGACCGTTTCCGGAATCCTGGGTGAAAACCGTTTCCCCGTGGTGATAGGTGGGAACCATACTGTCAGCATAGGTGCCTTTCGCGCTGCAGCAGAGGCTTTCAACAATCTTTCCATCCTGCAGCTTGATGCTCATTCCGACCTCAGACCGGAATACGAAGGATCACGCCTCAACCATGCCTGTGCAGCCGCAAGAGCCAGGGAGTATGCGCCGTTGGTACAGGTGGGTATCCGAAGTATGGCAGCCGAAGAACTTCCTTTTGTTGACAGGGAGAGGATCTTCTACGCACATGAACTCTATATGAATAAGTCGCTGTACAACAAGGCGCTGGATCAGTTATCGGAGAATGTTTACATAACCCTTGACCTTGATGTATTTGATCCTTCAGTAATGCCTTCCACTGGTACTCCGGAGCCCGGGGGACCAGACTACAGGGAGCTGATGTTCTTCCTTCGTGATGTTTTTACCAGCAGGAACGTCATTGGCTTTGATGTGGTGGAACTATGCCCCTCAGACAGCAACAAGGCTCCTGATTTCATGGCTGCAAGAGTCATTTACCAGATGCTTAGCTACAGGTTTGGCACCTGGTCAAAATGAAGCGGGTGCAACCGGGTACCGGATAAAAACTCAGTTATTTTACTTTTTTACAACGGTTTATCAAACTGCTTGGCTTCCTCCCAGATTTCATTCATCTCGTCAAGAGTAAGGTCGCGCAGCGAACGACCCCTTGCCAGAGTTTTATTTTCCAGGTAGTTGAACCGGCTGATGAATTTCCTGTTTGTCTTCTCCAGGGCTGATTCAGGGTCTATCTCGTAGAGACGTGCAGCGTTGATGAGTGAAAAAAAGAGGTCACCCAGCTCAGACTCTATATCAACCTGTTTTCCTGAGGTTATTTCATGCTTCAGTTCGTTCAGTTCCTCGGTCACCTTATCCCATATCTCTTCCCGCGATTCCCAGTCGAACCCCACACCCCTTACCTTCTCCTGTATCCTGTTAGCCTTGACTGTCGCCGGCAGTGAAGAAGGGACACCTGAGAGTACCGGCTTATAACCTGAGTGCTCATTCATCTTCAGCTGCTCCCAGTTTTCCTCTACCTCCCGGGCACCCCTGGTAACGTTCACATCACCGAACACATGGGGGTGGCGGTATGTCAGCTTGCTGTTAATGCCTTCCAGTACATCTCCCATATTGAATGCACCTTTCTCCGATCCGATCTTTGCATAGAAGGCAACGTGCAGCATAAGGTCGCCCAGCTCTTTTCTGATGGCATCACTGTCATCCTGCAGTATGGCATCTGCAAGTTCATAAGTCTCTTCTATTGTCAGCTTTCTCAGTGTCTGATTCGTCTGCTTCATATCCCACGGGCATTTTTCCCTGAGCTCATCCATAATGTCCAGCAGCCTGGTAAATTCCCTTAATGTTTTCTCTCTCATTTAGTTACTGTTTAAAAAAACCGTTGTTTTCACGTTCCTGGTTTCTTGCCTCCACTCGTACAGCATCTCCTGTTTCAACAGCGAAGAGCTGGCACAGGTTGGCTCCGTTGATGGAGAGCTCAAGCAGGTCCAGGGTGTTGAAGCGGGTAACTATTTCTCCAACTGGTTCATCGCTGTAATACCTGCTGATTTTTTCGGTATAGTAATTGTTGCTTTTTATCATGATCCTGAAATCCCTTCCCTCAAATACTCTGAAGAAAATCTCGCGGGTAATATTGGTTATGGCATTACCGTAGGAGTCGATGAAGATGACACTGCCGATGATCACATTGCGGTCAATGGTTGCCCTCAGGGGTACTTTTTCAGAGAGGGATGTGATCTTTTTCCCCAGGCTTCCGGGGGACTTACCGCTGACAAGGGCTGCTGCGGCCCTGACGAACAGCGTTATCTCATCATCATTCCCGTTGTTATCAAGGCTGATGATCAGGTCAGGTGCAGCGTTGAGTATCAGGTTAAACATGCCGTTGTCTGCCCCTATGAACCAATGGTTACGTGACCTCACAAGCAGGTGGGGATGTGCTCCTGAGCCTTCACTGCTGATAAATATAAGGTGTATTGTCTCTTCCGGATAGTGACTGTAAGTGTTCCTTATCACGAATGCCCCGTGCATTATATTGAGAGGGGGAATAGCTGTTGCATTGTTGACAACAACGGCTCCGGGACAAGCTGCAGAGAGTTTTCCCCTTACTATCCCGTTGAAGACATCATCCTCCCTCCACTCGGTGGTAAGCGTGATCAGTGGCATCCTAAATTTGTTACAGCAAAGATAGTCTTCTGCAAAAAATAAACTTACTTTGCGATTGACTGATGAATAAAAAGGACGCGTATAATAAGGAATACAGGGAAAATCCTTCAGAAAGACCGGCAGAAGAGAGGATGATGACTGAACGTGTTATCTTGCTTGACGAGATAGACCCGTTGGTGATGCTGGGTCCCAACAACCGGCTGCTGGACCAGATCCGGGGCTATTACCCAAAAATACGCATCATTGCCAGGGGCAATGAGCTGAAATGCATCGGTGAGCCTGAAGAGGTTTCAGTTTTCACTGACAGGATGACGGAGCTGATCGATTACTACAGGAGGTATAACCGCCTTGACGAGGGAGACCTTGAGAGGCTTCTCCTGGATGATGATCACATGCGTACGGCTGCTACCGGTGACTTTGAGGATGCCCTGGTGTTCGGCACAAACGGGAAGCCGGTGAGGGCGCGTACCATCAACCAGCTTCAACTGGTAAAGGAATACAGCTCAAACGATCTGATCATTGCCGAAGGACCTGCAGGCACAGGTAAGACCTATACTGCCATTGCGCTGGCTGTCAGGGCATTGAAGAATCATGAGGTAAAGAAGATCGTTCTGACCAGGCCTGCCGTTGAAGCAGGAGAGAGACTTGGCTTTCTTCCAGGAGATATGAGGGATAAACTCGATCCCTATCTTCAGCCGCTTTATGATGCCCTCAATGATATGATCCCGTTCCGCAAACTTGAGCAGTGGATAGAGGACGGGACCGTACAGATAGCCCCACTGGCATTCATGCGTGGCCGTACACTGGAAAGCTGCTTTGTCATACTGGATGAAGCTCAGAATGCAACGATCAGCCAGCTCAAGATGTTCCTTACCAGGATGGGCGTCAGCAGCAAATTCATTCTGACAGGTGATACCACACAGATTGACCTTCCAGGACGAACTGATTCGGGACTGCTTCAGGCTATGCGTCTGCTGGCAGGCATTGAGGGAATATCAATCATCCGTTTTGACGAAAGGGACATTGTGAGACACCGGCTTGTCAAGAACATTGTCAGGGCTTATGACAAGGATGAGAAGAGAGCAAATGAGGATTTGAGAAAATCACAATAAACATCAATGACAAGGGCTATTACAAGAACCGATTTCAGTTTCCCGGCCCAGAAGGGGGTATACCGTGGCAAGGTTCGCGACGTATATAACATTGATGACAGATATCTTCTCATGGTAGCTACTGATCGCATTTCGGCCTTTGATGTGGTGCTCCCCGAGGGTATTCCCTACAAGGGGCAGGTTCTGAACCAGATAGCGACTATGTTTCTGGAAGAGGTAAGGGATATTGTTCCTGTCTGGAATATTGCATCACCTGACCCGAATGTTACAGTGGGCGTAAGATGTCAGCCATATCCTGTTGAGATAATTGTCAGGAATTACCTGACCGGGAGTTCATGGAGGCTTTATAAATCAGGCGTACGGGAGATATGCGGCATATCTTTGCCGGAGGGACTGAAGGAGCATCAGAAGTTTGACAGGCCGCTGATTACTCCTACAACAAAGGCTGGGCATGGCATGCATGACCAGGACATCTCTTCTGAGGAGATCATCATGTCAGGGCTTGTAGCTGAAGAAGAATACCGCATGATTGAGGACTATTCAATGAAGCTTTTCATGCGCGGAGCAGAGATTGCAGCCAGGCAGGGGCTGATATTGGTAGATACCAAGTATGAGTTCGGTAAGCATGAAGGGAAAGTATATCTCATTGATGAGATACATACGCCTGACAGCTCAAGATACTTTTACTCAGATGGTTATGAAGAGAGGTTCGCCCGGGGCGAGCAGCAGAGGCAGTTATCCAAGGAGTTTGTAAGGGAGTGGCTGATGGCCAACGGTTTCCAGGGAAGGGAAGGAGAGCAGGTCCCGGAAATGACTCCTGAGATTGTAAAGGAGATATCAGACCGGTACATAGAGCTCTTTGAGAAGATTACCGGCAGGGAATTTGTAAGAGCTGTAGCGGAGGATCCCCTGGCAAGGATTGAGAATAATGTGAGCAGCTATATGAACAAGCTGATACAATGAAGCACAAGGGGGATCTGTAAATTATCAAGAATTGCGTTTTTAATGAAGGAAAACAAGAGTCTCTTACATATTTGGCAGGCAGCGGCTCTGCTGATAACAGTGGCACTATCTCTGTCTTCCACGGTTCTGGCACAGGAGCCGCCGGTCAGGGTTGACATATCCGCTGAAAAGATAGTAACAGAGGGGAAAGTATATTACATGCATCCAGTCCTTAGGGGACAGACACTTTATTCTATTGCCAGGGCTTACAGCGTCACTGTAGAACTGCTGATCCGTGAGAACGGCATAACTGACAACAGCATAAAAGAGGGACAGGTACTCCGGATACCAGCAGCTGTGGTGGCACAGGGTCAGGCAGCCAGGAATGCGAGCCTGAATACACGGGGGCAAGCCGATAGCCAGCCGGATAGTACGAGGAGATCAGCTACGCCAACCAGGCCTGCTGCCCGGCCGATCTCCTCTCCGGAACAACAGGATGAGAGATTTATCTACCATAGAGTAAGAAGGGGAGAGACCCTGGGGACAATTGCCAACGAGTATGGCATAACAGTCAGGGAGTTGAAGCGTGCCAACAAGGGACTGTTATTTCCTCATGAAGGCGATTACCTGATGATACCCCGCAGGCGATTATCGTCGCGGCAGCAACAGAGAGTGCATGAAGAACCGGTCATTGAAGCTCCTGCAGATACTATCACAGCTGACACCCTTCTTATTGAGGATGAGCCTGAGGAATTTACAGTACCCGCAGAGAGGACAGTGATTAACAGGCTTCACGGATCAGTGAAGGTGGCTGTTCTGTTTCCGTTCTTTATCCGTGAGAACAATGCCAGCAGCTACATTGACTCTGCCAGCCTCGATACACAGGGTAACAGGATATACAGGGAGGTAACCAGGTCTTCTTCATATATATATGACGGCAGCCTTCCTTTCCTTGAAGCATATGAGGGTGTCCTGATAGCCGTTGACAGTCTGCGGACTCTGGGATTGACAGTGGAGATGGACGTTTATGACACGGGCGCTGATACCCTGGGTATTTACAGGCTTATGCATGCGGGTACCCTGGATGATGTTGATCTGATCTTAGGGCCTGTATTTTCATATCATCTTGAGCAGATAGCAGGATGGGCAGCTGAGAGAAATATTCCCCTGGTTTCTCCTGTCTCGTTGCGCGACCGCAACATTGTTGAAAACAAGCCTACTCTGTACAGGGTCTTTCCTTCGGAAGCGATTGTCAGGGAGGTTATGGCCGGTCAACTGAAGGATCATCCTGACAGCAGGGTTGTTTTTCTTTATGCTGACAGTGCAATGTATGATCCGGCAACATCTGACCTGTGGAACAGGATTGTAAGGACTTTGAATGACAGTACAGCAACAGACAGCACCAGGCTGACGTCACATTACTACACGGGAGTGTCACCAGGGCGGAATGTTTACGGCCATGTTGCTGCCATAGATAGTCTGCTGCTGCCTGACAGGGAGAACATCATTGTCCTCGCATCAAGCAACTCATCTGTTGTGAGCACGATCTTTTCTGCCCTTCACGGCTTGAAGAGGCGTTATGACATCAAGGTGATGGGTTATCCTGAGATCAGAGGTCTTGAAACAATAGATCTGAAGTACTATTATGAGCTTGAGCTCCTAATCCCGTTGGATAGTTACGTGGATTATGATTCACCTGCAGCCATGGCTTTCAGTTCACGGTTCCTGAAGAAGTTCAAGACTGAACCGATGGCAGAGAGCTTTGCGTGGCGGGGATTTGATATTGCATGGTATTTCATCGGAGGGTTGGCCACCGGGGGAAAGGAGTTTTTAAGGGATCCGGGCATCTTTAATCCTGCGCTGTTATGTCTCGAGCCGGACTTCAGACGTGACAACAGGCAGGATGGTTACGAGAACAGGGGCATCTTCATGATGTATTATCATAAGGACATGACCATTGAGATCAACAGGCCATGGCCCCCTCCAGTGATTGAAGAGCAGGTTGTGGCAGAACCATTCAGGTTCATTTTTTCAGGCTCATCAGAACATAATCGAGAACGATAGGGATATCATCTGCATTGACACCGTTTGCAGTAAGGAGGGGGATATCATCATTGAATGCATTGATGAAAGCTTCGGTTGTCATCTCATTACCGGTCATGGCGTTGATATAATTCTCTGAAGCCATGCGGATGTCTCCCTGGCACAGTGCCAGATGACCCATGTTGATCATGTCATATGGTGTGAGTCCTGCTTCAGACAGCCTTTCAAAATACTTCTCTGCTTCCGGATATTTACGGGTAACGAGGTAACACCATGCAATGGGCCTCAGTACTCGTGAGTTGCCAGGACTCTCATATTCAATTCTGAAATAGTGCTTCAATGCCTCTTCATATTTCCCTGTATCCAGGCAGCAATGGGCTGTCATCAGGATTGTGCTGAGGTCATCAGGCTCATTCTGCAAAGCCCTGCTGTAAGCTCTCAGCGCTTCTTCAGGCCTCCCCAGCCTGCGAAGACAATATCCGATCTTGCGAAGGGTCCAGGTACGGGCTTCAATCATGATCGCCAGGTTATATTTCTCCAATGCTTTTTCATACTCGCCTGCCTTCTGGTAACAATATCCGGCTTTTTCAAAGAGTTCTGCATCATCCGTTACCGTTTTGAGGATAGTGAGATAAAGAGCCAGGGCATCCTCATAATATTCTTTGCTGAAGAAATAATCAGCCATGGATCTGTCATCGGCAACTGATCCGCATATACTCCTGTAAAAGAGGGAATTGTAAATATCCAGCCTGCCGGTGAAGAGGTCGTCAAATTCATTGCGGAAGTCTGAGAGTTTAAAGAACCTGTAGAGATCATGTACATATTGAGTTACATTGGTCCTGAAGACCGCTGCCGGGTCAGTTAATTCATTGTCATACTTCATCTGCTCCAGTCCCTC
>JAAZAP010000194.1 GCA_012514255.1 Bacteroidales bacterium
AGAACGTCAGGATCAGCGGTCCTATAAACGATCTAATCATGAAAAGATCGATCTTCTTCATTGTCTCGGGTGTGGTGCAAACGTACGTTATTTTTGAGAAAGATGCAAAGCTCTTTCACTCGGTGAGGCCGAGTACCTTTTTGAGGTAAGAGATCTGGGTGTCCCACAGGTCACGGGCATCCTCCACCTCGTCCTCCTCGGCGTGGTCGGTTATCAGTAGGGCGATGTCACCTGTCAGTTCATGGATAATGATCCGGAACTCGAAGAAGTTGGATTCTGGTTCCGGGAAATCCAGCCAGATGAATTTGACGGCCTTATTCTCCCTTGCATATGCGAGTTTTGCTCTTGCTTCCGTCTGGTCCCAGTAGAACGTGAATATGTCATCTTCCACTGTTACATTATCAGCGAACCATTCAGAGAGGCCTTCCGGTGTGCTCAGTCTCTCATAAAGTACTCTTACCGGAGTGTTAAGAGTGTATTCAATTTCAAATCTGGATCTCATGTCAGAGGGTGAGTGTCATGCAATATAAAAATAATAGATGAAAACAAAAAGTTTGACGGACAAAATGAAAAAATATTTATATTTGCAGCCTCGAAAAAGTTGCCTTTTGTAGGGAAGGTCGGGAGTTCAATGAATTAATGATATGGCGATCCCGACGGGTCTGGATCAGATGGTTAGAGCGTCCCGCATCCGCCGGCTGGCGGATCGGGGAGGTCGAGAGTTCTTTAAAAAAAAGGCGAGATAGCTCAGATGGTTAGAGCGCATGATTCATAATCATGAGGTCGAGAGTTCAATTCTCTCTCTCGCTACAAAGCCAGGCCCTTCCTGCGAAAGCAGGAGGGGTTTTTTGTTGAATGGCTCATGAGCTTGTTCAATGAGACATGGAGACAAAAAGCCCCGAAAGCGGCGTAAGCCGCAAGGGCTTGGTTTTGTCAGGCATCCCCAAGGAGAATCACGGTCAACCGGAGGTTGCCGTAATTCTCTCTCTCGCTACAAAGCCAGGCCCTTCCTGCGAAAGCAGGAGGGGTTTTTTGTTGAATGGCTCATGAGCTTGTTCAATGAGACATGGAGACAAAAAGCCCCGAAAGCGTCGTAAGCCGCAAGGGCTTGGTTTTGTCAGGCATCCCCAAGGAGAATCACGGTCAACCGGAGGTTGCCGTAATTCTCTCTCTCGCTACACTGAAAATCAACCACTTACATGGTTAAACATATAAGTGGTTTTTCTTTTACGCCAGGTTTGTGCCAGGTATAGGATGATTTTGGATGTATTGTCTTAATGATGTTGACCTCATTGCATACAATATGGACAGAGTAAAAAATCCCAGAACCCGGGAGAAGTGAGCATAATAAGGATTAGAGACAAGATCATAGTCGGCTCCCCCCTGAATTGCAGGTGCCTAGGATTGACAGGGAGGACTGAGTTTGTCAGTGAGTCTTCAGAAAACTACTCTCACTCCGGCACCTGCCGGGGAGATGGCAATGGTGACGCTGGCAACGGGTGTTCGTTCGATGCCAGGCTGGGAGTTGTAAATATTCACAGAACGAACAAACTGTGAATTGCCTTTAAGCATAAATGGAATACCGGCCAGTGCCATTCCGCAACCTATCAGGAAAGGTCCTGTGTTGGCCCCGGAAACATCCAGGCTGCCACTGTTCAGTGTCTCAACATCCTTAAGGGTACTGATCAGTGACGATGCTCCGATCACCAGGCAGCCTCCAGCAACGAGACCGACACCAATGCCTGAATTCCTTGAAGACTTCCTGAATTCGTCTGCTGATCCTTCATACCCCGTCAGCACCTCACTGATCTCTTTACGGTCAAGTCGCTGACCGTTCTGGAGATAATGTCTGGTCAGGCCCTTTTTCTCAATGGTTATCGGGCTTGCTTGCTGACCAAATACCGGCATGCATGAAATAATGCAGATCACAGCAACAATGATACTCCTTTTCATGTGATTATGTTTAATGAAAATTAAACAATGGATATAAAATAATGGCGAAAAGTTATGTTATTAAATTGAAATAAGTAATAAATTAGCCAGATAAAATTAACAATATCAACAAAAAGTGATTCGGGCTGGTCTGTAAGGGAAGGGTGGGCGTATTGTCATGGATATGCCGGTGAAGTGTTTCCAAAACCAGTTTCAGGGCAGAGTAAGCAAAACAGATATACTCACTCTCAGATTAACTAAAATCTTAAAAAGATGAAAACAAAGAAGCTTTTAATTGGCTTGGCCATTGGGGTATTGATCTTCTCTGTTTCAATTCTGGAGACCAGTGCCCAGTATCATTATGCGGGTTGGGTTGACCGAAGTGATGAGCTGCCTGGCATGATAAGTGACGGAGAAATGTTGCTTATTGCCGGGGGAGCAGTTCTTGTAATAGGAGGGGTGATAACCTACATCATCCTTAAAAAGAAACAGGACAGCAAACTGGAATCCCTGATCCCTGATTCTCCGGAGAATCCGGAACCCTTTTTCGGGGTGGCTGACACTGGAGAGACAGGGTCTCTCGGAACACTCTATAGGGACATATGCCGGACGGCGGACAGGTCAAACGTGCTTTTCTTTTCAAGGATTGAGAATGTTCAGACGATTGATCAGAGAGGCAACAAGGCATTGTCAGTGGGGGTGAGGTTCCAATTCTGACCGCAGGGAATAAAAAGAAAGACGCCCGACAGAGGCGTCCTTCATATTCTCATTTTAAGGAGAAAGTACTATTGGTCACATTTGAGATTGGTTCGCTGTGCCTTGGCGGCTTCTGCGAATGGGCCATACTGGGCATTCTTGAATGATTCACAAGCAGCAGCGGTATTACCCTGACCTACCTGTGCAACAGCAAGCTGATAGTAGAACATCGCTTTTGCTTCTGCGTCACCTGTCTCAAGATCAAGACCCTTCTGGGCATATGCAGCGCCCTCGGTAAAATTGCTTTTCTTGTTATATGCATCTGCAAAGAAGTAGAAGAGCGTCTTGTCGTCGCCATACTTTGCTGCTTTGCCCAGCAGTTCAAGCGCCTGGTCAAGCTGGTCTGCACTGATGGCTTTTGAACCCGCTGCCCGGAAGTATTCCAGAGCACCGCCTTTTGCCTGTTCGGCTTTGTCAGCATCCTTCTCCGGATCGAGTTTGCTCAGGAACAGATCAATGGTCTGTTCAAAGAAGTCGGCCTCCTCGCGGTTTCTGTAGATCAAAGCCTTGTTATAGATGGAGGCTATATGATCAGGATTAAGTGTAAGCACACTGTCAAATGCAAGCATGGCATTGTCATAGTCGTTTTCCGAGAAGAGTTCAGTTGCCATCCGGTAATAACCGTTAACGAGAATTTTCCCGGAATTGGCACCATAGGTTACATTCCCGTACTTTTCAGCCATGGCACCCGCCAGTTTGGCGGCGGAGATGATCTCTGCAGCAGGTTTCTTTTCATTATAGGCGGTGGCGGCCAGTTTGTAATAGAGTCCCGGCAGAACCTGAACGGCCTTCTGTTTCAAATCATCGGCGGATTCTCCCACCTGATCAGAAAGAGTGATTACCTTTTCAAATGCGGTTATTGCAGCAGGGACATCACTCTGAATAGCTTTGGCGCCTTCATTGTAGACTGCTATCACATCATTGCGCTCCTGGGCGCCGAGATTGAGGCTGAAAAAGGCAGTAATACCTGCAACAGCGACTATAAACCTTCTGATTTTCATTTTCCTTTTCTTTTTTTCTATCGGGTTATTAATTATTAATTTTATTTTTCAGCGGGTAAATATAAAAAAACAGATCATAAATACTACAATTATGATTTATTTACCTGTCCTTTTTGTTGTATGTAAGCAACTTCAGATCCATTGCAGGACTTTTGGTCACAGACGGATATTTAAGATTATAGTTTATTTTTGATAAAGGATAACAATTATTTGATGAGTGAGAGAAACAAAATGCATGCCAGCAGGGATTTGTGTCTGAATGTGGCATGGGCGGCACACGGCGGAGCCGTACCCGGGACTGCTTTATTGGCCGAAGAATTCATGAGCCGCTTACTGCCACCGGATGCTTTCAAAATGACAGACAGCCATCCTGACATCATCCTGTTCATGAGTGGCGGTTCTGAACGAAGGGCAATAGAGATGGCTGATCCTGAGCGGCCTGTACTGCTCCTTAGTATCCGCGGTAACAACGCATACGCGGCAGCAACTGAGGTGATGGCATGGATGACAAATAAAGGCAGGATTGCCACTCTGTCTGATGCTGCTGATGCGGCAGAATCAGGACTGTTGAACAACTGGCACAGGGTTGTGGGAGCATGGAAGGTGTTGAGGGGCAGCACTGCAGGGCTGGCAGGAACAGTCTCGGAATGGCTTGTGGCATCAGATGTATCTGCTGAAACGCTGCTTGGGAGATTTGGGATCAGCCTGAAGGCGAAGCCATGGTCCGGTTTGCCTGATTTTGCGAGATCAGAGCCTGACAGGGCCCTGATGAAAAGGTTTAACGGTCAGGATCTGCCGGGTCTGGAAGATGAGGCTCGTGTGCTGACGCTGTTGCGAAGAGTGATCAGGGATAATAACCTGGATGCCATTGCAGTGGAATGTTTCAGCCTGGTACAGGAACGAAAGGTCACGGCATGTCTGGCGCTGGCGCAGTTGAACGCAGAGGGAACGGTGGCTGCATGTGAGGGAGACCTCGCCTCCATGGCTGGCATGATGGCAGTAAAAGCACTGACGGGCAGCGTTCCCTGGATGGCCAACACCACGCGACTGACGGATAGTAGCCTTGTTCTCACACACTGTACTGCTCCCTTTGACCTTCTGAAAGACATGACACTGCGGACACACTATGAGACAGGTTTGTCTTTGGCCGTTGACGGGGAAATCAAACCTTCGGAGGTGACAGTCTGCAGATTCTCTGAAAAGCTTGACCATGCTTTCATTGCTGCAGGCAGGGTTATCAGCAGACCTCATCTTGAAGATGCCTGCCGCACACAGGTAGAGATAGAGCTTTCTCCGGAACCACTCAGGGAACTCAGGGAGAGACCGTTGGGCAATCACCTGCTTTTGTTGCCAGGCCACCATTGTGAGCTGCTCCGTCTTGCCTGCAGGTATAAAGGGATAGCATTGACAGTTTGACGGCAGATGAATTTAAGCATTTGGTCAGGCTTCCTGAAATATGACGACGGTTGAACAGTCATCATTGCCGGGTGGCAAAAGACAGATATACTATCTGCCCCATTCATCAATTTTTATAAATTGCACTGACAAATGGGAGAAGAATTATGATAGTCACTTGCGTACACGTTAATGTGAGACCAGAAAAGGTTAAAGATTTCACAGAAGCAATAAAGGCAAATCACATAGGGACTTCAGGTGAGCCCGGAAACATCAGGTTTGATGTGTTGCAGCAGGCGGATGATCCGTGCCGCTTCATGGTTTATGAGGTGTTCGAATCGGAGGAGGCTGTCAGGCTGCACAAGGAGACTCCTCACTATCTTAAGTGGAGAGACACTGTTCAGGAGTGGATGGCTGAACCAAGAATGGGTATAAGGTACAATATCCTGGAACCTTCAGACAGGTCCTTATGGTGAGACCTTTCCGCCTGGCCAGAATACCGCAGATACTTTTCAGAAGCGGTGCAATAAATGATCTGCCGGCTATTGTGGCTGGATATGGGAGCACCCTTCTCCTTGTCACCGGTGAAAAGTCATTTGCAACTTCACCCCATGCTGACCGCCTGCGTGATCAGCTCACCGTCCGGGGAGTAAAGATTCATCAGGTAACCGTTGCCGGGGAGCCCTCGCCGACTATTATTGATGAAGCCGTCAACGGATTGAGGAGATCAGGGATATCTATCGTTGTCAGCATCGGAGGAGGCAGCGTGATGGATGCCGGAAAAGCCATCTCCGCAATGCTTACAACAGACGGATCAGTTATTGATTACCTTGAGGTGGTAGGCAGCCGGGAACATCCGGGCACCAAGGTGCCGTTCATTGCTGTCCCCACCACCTCAGGCACCGGCAGTGAGGCCACAAAGAACGCTGTTATCTCCAGGGTTGGAAAGGATGGGTTCAAGAGATCACTGAGACATGATAATTTTGTACCGGACATTGCGCTGTTGGATCCTGGCCTTACACTGAACACCCCTGCGGAAATCACGGCCGCTGCAGGGATGGACTGTTTCACACAGCTCACAGAGGCATTTCTATCCGTCAAGGCCTGCGAGATGACTGACGCACTGGCCATTGAGGGCCTAAAGGCGGTCAGCAGGTCGCTGGTCAGGTCATTTACTCACGGTGATGACATTGATGCACGGTCAGACATGTCGTTTGCTGCTCTCATGTCAGGCATCTGCCTGGCCAATGCCGGACTGGGTGCAGTGCACGGCCTTGCAGGATCGGTAGGAGCCATGTTCAACATCCCTCATGGTGTTGTCTGTGGCACCCTGATGGCTGCAGCAAACGAGATAAACATCAGGGAGCTCAGGAAAAATCCCAGCGGTGAGCATGCCCTTCGCAGGTACATAATCCTGGGCCGGCTTTTTGCAGATGCCGGTTCAAAGAGTGACAATTATTACATCGATTTCTTTACAGATTATTTACATTCAGTGACATACCTGCTGAAGATTCCGAGGCTGGGTAGTTTCAGGTTGAGTCAGGATGATGTAAAGGTAATTGCAACTCAGGCGGATGTTAAAAACAACCCTGTCAGGCTTGACAGGTATAGTATGGAAGAGATACTCAATCGGAGACTATAATGGCAATATATGCCTGCATGACGCATTCAGAATAACGAGAATATTATGGAAATTAAGTTTATCCTTGATGTTCATCTCGGAAGACTGGCGAAATACCTCAGATTGTGTGGATTTGACTCGCTATTCAGCGCCTTCT
>JAAZAP010000195.1 GCA_012514255.1 Bacteroidales bacterium
GCCAGCTCCGGGTTATCTTCCATGAGCTTCTTGACCGCATCACGCCCCTGGGCAAGCTTCGTCTCGCCGTAGGAGAACCATGAGCCGCTCTTTTTGATTATGTTGAACTCCGTGCCCAGATCAACAATCTCTCCGGTCCGTGATATGCCTTCGCCGAACATTATGTCAAACTCTGCCTTCCTGAAGGGGGGAGCCAGCTTGTTCTTTACCACCTTCACCTTGACACGGTTGCCCACGGCATCTTCACCCTCCTTTATCTGGCTGGTACGCCTGATGTCAAGACGGATTGAAGCATAAAACTTGAGCGCGTTGCCACCTGTGGTTGTCTCGGGATTGCCGAACATGACGCCTATCTTCTCACGCAGCTGGTTGATGAAGATGCATGTGGTGTTCGTCTTGTTTATGTTGGCTGTCAGCTTGCGCAGTGCCTGCGACATCAGCCTGGCCTGGAGACCCATCTTGGAGTCGCCCATCTCACCCTCTATCTCTGCCTTGGGAGTAAGAGCCGCAACGGAGTCGATCACAACGACGTCAATGGCGCTTGACCTGATCAGATGATCAGCTATCTCAAGAGCCTGCTCCCCGTTGTCAGGCTGCGATATAAGGAGGTTACCCACATCCACTCCCAGTTTCTCGGCATAGAACCTGTCGAAGGCATGCTCGGCATCGATGATGGCAGCAATTCCTCCTGCCTTCTGGGCCTCGGCGATAGCGTGAATTGCCAGGGTGGTCTTGCCTGAAGATTCCGGGCCGTATATCTCCACCACCCTGCCACGGGGAAGGCCGCCAATGCCTAATGCGGCATCAAGTCCTATCGAGCCGGTGGAT
Organism: Bacteroidales bacterium; assembly: GCA_012514255.1. The sequence goes on from JAAZAP010000195.1 coordinate 829, forward strand.
ATAACCTGCACATTCTCAATGGCATGATCACCCAGCTTCATGATGGTGCCGCGGCCAAAATCCTTTTCGATCTTACCCAGGGTAACCTCAAGCGCCTTCAGCTTCTCCTTGTTGATCTCTTTTCTTTCCATTTACTTATTCTTTAGCAGTTAGACATTTTCGTACAGTTTGAATATTTGCGGCGCGTGAGCCCTGGTGTCGACTTTTTTGATCACCTTTTCAATTATTCCCTTCTCATCTATGATGAAGGTGGTACGGATGACTCCCGTCACCTTTTTGCCGTACATCGTCTTCTCCCCGTAGGCTCCGTATTCTGTGAGTATCTTCTTTTCAGGGTCAGCGATGAGGGGGAAGGGAAGTTCATACTTTGAGGCAAATTTTCCGTGTGAGGCTACGCTGTCAGGACTGACACCCAGCACCACAAATCCCTTCTTCAACAACTCCTCATAATTGTCTCTCAGACTGCAGGCTTCGGCAGTGCAGCCGGGAGTGTTATCCTTAGGGTAAAAATAAAGCACTACCTTCTTCCCGAGGAAGTTGCTGAGCTTCAGTCTGTTTCCGTTCTGGTCCGTGCCTTCGAACGGCGGGGCCGGCATACCTGCTGTGGGCTGCGTCATGACTTTTTCTTATTTTTGTTAAGACTGGTAAAGGTATGAAGTTATCATCTTTCATAAAATATTTCAACCTCAGAGTTATTAACATCCGGGGAGGCATGATGGTTGTCGCGCTGACTTTTATATTGATGTTTACCGCAGCTCCTCTGGTCGCCCAGGAGAGCCCCGGGAAACCCTCAAAAGCCGTGGCACAGGCTGCCTGGCTGCGGGGCGATTATGAGACTGCATACAATCAGTACAGCGCTCTTCTGCTTATCTACTCGCGTGATCCGGTGTACCAGTATTATGCCGGGGCCTGCCTTGTGAAACTGGAGCGCGGAACAGAGAGGGCGGTGAATCTTCTTGCTTCGGCAATCAACTCCTCTGTCAATATCAAGAACGTTCCCACTGACGTGTGGTTCTACTACGGCCGTGCCCTTCAGATGGACGGCAATTTCAGCCAGGCCTGTGACGCCTATGAAAGGTTTACCAGGCAGGCTGGCAGGAGGATCTCTGCTGAATATGAAACTCAGAAGTACATTGATCAGTGTGACGCCGGCGAGGGAGTGGTTGCCAGGAGTGAACCGCCGCCTGAAGAGTATCCGTCACACCTTGCAGATGATCCGACAGCAAACACGGCGGGAAAGAAGAGCCCGGCCGTCAGAGGAGATGTTACCGGGATTCCCGGGGGAAAGTACAGGATTCTTGGTGAGGCAGTAGAACTGCGCCGTGAAGCTGATTCACTTGCCCGTGAGGCAGAGAATAAGGCACGGGAGGCTGTCACTGCTCAATCCCATGATAAAGAGCGAGCTGAGAAGGATGCCATTGCTGCCGCTGCGAAGGCTGACGCAAAAGCTGCCGAGGCCGACTCGATGCTGCTCAGTGCTGTCACCGGCAGAGGCGCTACGGGCGAAAGGAGCGCAGGGGTTTCCGGAGAGAAGCAGACCAGGGCAGATAACAGGCAAGCAGCCGGGGGCTCAGATAAGCGGGCTTCAGGGGCATCTGACAGACCACCCGCAGGGATATCAGAAAAGCCACCTGCGGGGGGCTCAGACAAACAGTCCGCCGTGGCACCGACAGAAGAGGCCCCAGAGGTGCCTGCTGCAGAAGCGGCGACGCAACAGTTAAGCAGTTTCGAGATTCGGTCAGGACTGGCATACAGTGATGCCAAACCTGTGCCGCTTGAACCGGCCATGCCGGAGGGTCTGATCTATACCATTCAGATTGCGGCTTTCCGTAATGATGTCTCACCATCACTTTTCAAGGGACTATATCCTGTTTTTGGCAGCAGGAGGCAGGGGAGTGAAGTGATCTATTACTATACCGGTTTCTTCCGCACGCTTGATGACGCCAGGAAGGCCCTGCCGGAAGCACGGCGGGCGGGTTTCCCCGATGCCTTTATTATTGCAATGATGGATGGAACCCGGGTCTCACTGGAGCGGGCTGCACATCTTGAGAAGCAGTGGTCAGGCAGGCCACTCACGCACCACGATGCCGGTGCAGCCGCCCCGGCTGAATCACCTGCCCGTCCTGCAACGGCGGGAACACTGTCATTCAGGGCCGAGGTGATGCGTTCTGACAAACCCCTGAAGCCTGACGTAATACTGAAGCTCGAACAGCTTGCCGGCACACGTGGCCTTGAAACAATTAAAAACAACGATGGCGAAACGGTGTTTCTCATAGGGAAATTTATTACATTTGAGAGCGCTGACGAGTATGTCTCGCTGCTGATACGTAATGGCTACAGCTCCGCCAGGGTTGCAGCATACGTAGGTATGCAGGAGATACCCGTAGGGGCTGCACGAGAACTGATTAACAAACTGCCGGATGACTAAGAAGGCACCAAAACCGGAAAGCAACAGACGACCAGAGGAAAATGAGCGGTCACTGATGCTCATCAATGATGACATCAACAGTTTTGATCACGTCATCAAGTCGCTTGTTGTTGTCTGCGGTCATGATGAGATCCAGGCAGAACAGTGTGCAGTCCTGACCCATATCAAGGGAGGTTGTGTCATTAAGATGGCAGACGCCACCACCCTTGAGAGAATGAGCTTGAAACTCAGGGAACTCAGTCTTGATACAGTGGTAATTTAAAAGTATACAGTATGTCAATCGGGCTGATAATTTTTCTGATAATAATAGGGCTTCTGCTCTTCATCATTGAGTTCATGCTCATTCCGGGAATTACCATTGCCGGCATCGGCGGTGCAGTCTGCCTGGTGACGGCAATAGTGTTTGCTTTTGCCAGTCACGGGACAGCGGCAGGCTTCCTGGTGCTCGGCATAACTGCACTGGTAATGATGGTGCTGACCGTTCTTATGCTGAAAGCGGGCACATGGAACAAGCTCATGCTCAAGACAGCTATTGATGCCAAAGTTGATACCGTGGGTGCAGCTGAGGGCAAGGTGAAACCCGGCGACAGGGGCGTAACTGTCACCCGGCTGGCTCCCGGAGGAAAGGTTCTGGTCAACGGTGAGTATTTCGAGGCAAAATCAATTGACATTCTGATTGACCCCAGGCAGGAGATCGAGGTTATCAGGATTGACGACAATAAACTGATTGTAAAACCAATAAATAAATAGA
>JAAZAP010000196.1 GCA_012514255.1 Bacteroidales bacterium
AATATCAGGCTGAACACGTTGAGCATAAAAAGGGTGCTCCGGTTGTCATGATTGTGTCAACCATTATCCTGACACTTGGATTAATAGCATTGGTGGTACTCTATTACAGCCAGAAGAGCAAAATGGTTGAGATGGAGCAGGTGCTTACCGAGGAGAAAGATTCTCTGGCCAATGAGCTTCGCATGATGATGTACGGATATGACACCCTTAAGACGAGCAATGACACTCTCAATGCTGAGCTTCTGCGCGAAAGGAACAGGATCCAGAAGCTGCTGGAGGTAAATGCCTCAAACGCCCAGCTGATCAGAAAATATAAAGCTGAGATCAGCACCATGCGTGATATAATGAAGAGCTATATCGTGCAGATTGACTCTCTGAATACGCGTAATCAGCTGCTCACTGCCGAGAACGTAGAGATAAAACAACAGATGACCGAAGTCCAGGAAACGAATGTTGAACTGGAGAAGGCGCGGGAGGAACTTACATCCAAGGTCACCGTGGCTTCTGTCATCCAGGCCAAGGATATAGTTGCCGTAGCCCTGAACAAAAAACGCAAGGAGACTAGTGAGCTGAGGAACCTCGACAAGGTCCGTGTCTGCTTCACCCTCAGGGAAAATCCCATTGCCCTTGCAGGAAACAAGGTCGTCTACCTGAGAGTGGTACGCCCTGACCAGCTGGTAATCACCCCCTCGCCTGACAATATCTTCGAGATCAAAGGCGAACAGCTGATCTTCTCGGCAAACAGGGCGGTTGATTATGCAAACTCCGATATCGAAATGTGCATCTTCCTTGACAACACGGGCGATTTCATTCCGGGAACATATAATGTTGAACTTTATCTTGACGGTGAAAAGATAGGAAACAGCGATTTCACCCTGAAGGGAAGAGGCTGATCAAAGATCGGAAAGCATTTCGGCAATAATATTGTCAGATATCATCTTACCCTGGTCCGTAAGGATCAGGGTATTTTTTTCCCTCTTCATAAGTCCGTACCGGATATACCGGTCAGACAGGTTGACAAGATAATCATGCAACTCCTTGTCATACATTTCCTCCACATGCTGCAGGTCAATCCCCCACATTGTACGCAGTGACGTCATCACATACTCATTGAACCCGGTCAGCCGGTCAAGCTCCTCCCACTCTGAAGGTATCTCTCCCTTTTCAATTGCCCTGATATATTTCTTTACATCCGCCACATTCCACTGGCGTGAGCGCCTGTCATAGGAGTGGGCTGAGGGTCCGAGCCCGATGTAGGGAACCTGCTTCCAGTAAGATGAGTTATGCCTGGAGATATATCCCTCCAGGGCGTAATTGGATATCTCATAATGAATTAAACCATGCTCATGACAGAAACTGCCAATAATACCATACATTAACGCAGAGGTCTCCTCATCTGTCTCTTTGAGCTTCCCCTCCTTCCTGAGCTTTCCGAAACGGGTTCCCTCTTCTATCGTAAGATGATATGCTGAGAGATGTTTCACCGGGTAGGCAAAGGTCTTTTCAAGGTCTGACTTCAGATCCGCAACGGTCATGCCGGGCAGGCCATAAATAAGATCTGCCGAGACATTTTCAATTCCTTCGCGTAACACTGTATCCAGTGCCCGGGCTGACTGTGCCGCATCATGCCTGCGGCCCATGTACTTAAGCAGTTTGTCATTCCACGACTGCAGTCCAAGACTGATCCTGTTTACGCCGGCTTTTTTCAACGCACTTATATATCCTTCATGTACATCATCCGGGTTTACCTCAAGTGTTATCTCCGGATTTGTGTCCATGGAAAAGTTCTTCCTGACGGCCTCCAGCAGGGCTTCTGTCTCAGCCGGTTCAAGAAGCGAAGGTGTGCCTCCGCCCAGATAGATGGTTTCCACCGGTTCTCCTTCCAGGTATGACGATCTCAGTGAAGCTTCGCGCATGAGCGCCTGAACAAGAGCCTCTTTAAGACTGTTATCTGTTATACTGTAGAAATCACAATAACCACACAGGCTCTTGCAGAAAGGTATGTGAATATAAGCTCCGGCCATTTTGAAATATATACTTTAAAAATACAAAAGATTTAATATTAGTTTGTTAATTTCACCCCTTCAAAAACCAGGCATGATATATCTCTTTATAAAACAGTATTATAAGAGTATCATTATTGGCTTGCTTAT
>JAAZAP010000025.1 GCA_012514255.1 Bacteroidales bacterium
AGAACCAAAAGTGACAGACGTTAAATACATTTTTGTTACCGGCGGAGTAACATCATCGCTGGGCAAAGGTATTGTTTCTGCCTCCCTGGCAAAGCTGCTTCAGGCCCGGGGTTATTCGGTCACCATTCAGAAGCTTGATCCCTACATCAATGTGGATCCCGGCACTCTTAATCCCTATGAGCATGGAGAGTGTTTCGTCACGGTTGACGGTGCAGAGACAGATCTCGACCTTGGGCATTATGAACGGTTCCTCAATGTTCATACATCCCAGGCCAACAATGTCACTACGGGCAGGATCTATCAGTCAGTAATAAACAAGGAGAGAAGGGGCGATTATCTTGGCAAGACGGTCCAGGTCATCCCCCATATCACTGATGAGATAAAGCGCAGCATAAAACTAGTGGGTTCAGGAGATGATTTTGAGATAGTCATTACCGAGATAGGTGGCACGGTCGGCGATATTGAATCGCTGCCCTACATTGAAGCCGTGAGGCAGTTACGATGGGAGATGGGCCCACGGAACTGCGTGGTCATTCACCTGACGCTTGTACCTTTCCTGCATGCTTCCGGTGAACTGAAGACAAAACCCACCCAGCATTCAGTCAAAATGCTCCTGGAGGAGGGGATACAGCCTGATGTGCTGGTACTCCGTACCGAGCATCCCCTTACGGAGGATCTGAGAAGAAAGGTTGCACTATTCTGTAATGTCGAAGCAGGCGCCGTGGTTGAGTCTATAGACGTATCCACCATCTACGAGGTGCCCCTCATGATGCAGAAGGAGTTGCTTGATCAGACAGTGCTGCGTAAGCTGGATCTGCCGACAGGCTCCGAGCCTTCACTGGATGAGTGGAAAGAGTTCCTTTACAAGCTGAAGAATCCTGCTCATAAGATGAAAATAGCATTGGTGGGAAAGTATGTAGAGCTGGCTGACGCCTACAAATCAATCACCGAAGCCTTTATTCATGCCGGCGCGGCCAATAATGCTGCCGTGGAGCTTATAATGTTACACTCTGAGGAGATAACCGAAACGAACTACCGTGAGAGGCTCGAAGGATTTGACGGCATCGTTGTTGCTCCCGGTTTCGGATCAAGGGGCATAGAGGGAAAGGTGCTGGCTGCCGGATTTGCCCGTACGGGTGACATACCCTTCCTGGGCATTTGTCTGGGTATGCAGTGTGCCGTCATAGAGTTTGCCCGTAACGTTCTCGGGCTGGAAGGTGCACACTCAACCGAGATCAATCCCAAAGCAAAACATCCGGTCATTGACCTGATGGAAGAGCAGAAAAGCGTCACGGAGAAGGGCGGCACCATGAGGCTTGGCAGCTACAAGTGCGAACTGCTGCACGGATCGGAGTCGTGGAAGTGTTACAGAAAGGAAGTGATATCAGAACGTCATCGCCACAGGTATGAGTTCAATAATAAATATCTTTCAGATTTCCGGAATGCAGGCATGATTCCGTGCGGCACTAATCCGCAGTCGGGACTGGTCGAGATCATGGAGATACCATCACACAGATGGTTTGTGGGGATTCAGTTCCATCCTGAATACAACAGTACCGTATTGAGGCCTCATCCTCTCTTTGTGGGATTTGTCAGGGCCTGCATCAAGTAAACAATAAACATACAAAACTGGAATAACGGACCAATGGATAAGAATACAATAACCGGCATCGTACTGATCTTCCTGATCTTTCTCGGATTCAGCCTTTACAATAATCACCGGACGGGAAAATTCTTCGATGCAGAAACTGAATATGCTGATTCTCTCTATACGGCAGGTAATTATGACGGAGCCCGTGAGGCATATATAAGGGCGTTAAACTACCGGCCCAAAGATCAGCCGACAATTGACAGGGTCATGGAGCTCAACAGCATGCTGGGTCTCAGCCAGCAAACAGAGCAACGAGACACTGTACCTGCCGTTACTGATACCCTTCCGGCGGCTCAGACTGCCAGGCCTGCGGCTGTGAAAGACAGTGCTGCCTATGGTGTCTTCAGTGCCAGTGCCATCGGAGAGGATGAATACTTTACCATTGAGAATGACCTCATGGTAATGAAGGTTGCGGCCAGGGGCGGGAAGATCTACTCGGTAATACTGAAGAAATTCGATACCCATGACGGCCGTCCTGTGGTGCTCTTCGATGGCGACTCAACCGTTTTCGGATATAAGTTCTTTACTGCAGACAATAAACCCATCAGGACTGATGAGCTCTATTTTGCTCCGGTGGAATACAGCGGTCCCATTATTGCACGGGAAAGTCCGCAGAGTCTGACGATGAGGTTGGAGGGCTACGGAGGTGCTTCCATTGAATATATATATACAATTCAACCCGATGAGTACATGATCACCTTTGATACCAGGTTCATCTCTCTGGGTTCAGTTATTCCAGCAAACACCACATCGCTGGCCCTCGACTGGAAGATGTATATCCCGCAACAGGAGAAGGGCAGACAGAATGAAGACATGTATACCGGGCTGAAATATAAGGTCTATCAGGAGGGTGTTGAAGACCTTGGAGGTGCCAGGATGCAGCGACAGAAGAAGGATGTGGTATCTGAAAGCCTTATGAAGACTGACTGGATTGCCTATAAGGATCAGTTCTTCTCATCAGTTATCATTGCTGATGATCTGTTTCTCAACGCTGCCGTATCATCAACCAATGCCGATCCTACATCGCGGTATCTGAGGTTCTTCGAGTCGGATATAGGAGTGCCCTTCACACACGGTGATAACAGCACGGTGAAGATGAAGTTCTATTTCGGACCCAACAGCTTCACCCTCATGAAGAAGTACGATATACAGCTCGAGGAGCTTGTTTTCCTCGGAAGGAATATCATTCGCTGGATAAACCAGTTTGTAATCATTCCGATCTTCAACCTGCTTGATAACTTCATAGTAAACTACGGACTGATAATCCTGATCCTGACCCTGATAATCAAGCTTGCACTCTTCCCTTTGACCCACAAGTCGTTCATTAGCCAGGCCAAGATGCGGGTGATGAAGCCTATGGTGGATGAGTTAGCCAAAAAGTACCCGAAGAAGGAAGATGCAATGAAGAAGCAGCAGGCCACGATGGATCTGTACAAGAAAGCGGGCGTCAGTCCCATGGGAGGATGCCTGCCCATGCTGCTGCAGATGCCCATCCTTTTTGCCATGTTCCGCTTCTTCCCGACATCCATCGAGTTGCGGCAGCAGTCATTTCTGTGGGCCAAGGACCTGTCAACCTATGACAGCATACTTGACCTTCCATTTAATATTCCTATGTACGGTGATCATGTGAGCCTCTTCACGCTGCTCATGACGGCCTCAACCATCCTGTCAACCAAGATCAGCAACCCTTCCGGAGGTCAGGAGCAGATGCCGGGAATGAAGACCATGATGTACATGATGCCTGTCATGTTCATGCTCATTCTGAACAACTTTTCAGCAGGCCTGACCTACTATTACTTCCTTGCCAACGTGATCTCAATCATACAGACCCAGGTTTCACGCCGTTCCGTAAATGAAAAGGAGATACTTAAGAGGATGGAGGAAAACAAGAAAAAGCCGGTAAAAAAGTCGAAATGGCAACAGCGCCTGGAAGCCGCGGCTAAACAGAGTGGCCGGCCTCTTCCTAAAAAATAGATTAAAAAATATGCTATTCAGCATTTTATAACTATATTGTGCTAAACCCTCCAGTTTCTAAAAAAAATAGACTATTTTAGTGCTTTAATTTTAAATGAAATGGGGAAAAAAGTCAAAAACAAGGACATTGCCGCAAGACTAGGTCTTTCGGGCACGTTAGTATCATTGGTGCTGAATAACAAAGCTGATCAGCACGGGATCAAGAAGGAAACACAGGAGAGAGTACTCGCTGTTGCGAAGCAGATGGGTTATTTCAATGCTGTCGCAGAAAAGGGGGAGACTGCGCCGACAGAGGAGAAACCGGGCATTATCGGAATGATTGTTCCCTCAATGAATGATCCGTTCATCTATGAAATCACTCCATATCTCCAGAAAGCATTCTCAAGTATCGGACTTGGATTTTCGGTCTTCACAAGGGATCCGGATGATATGCGTTTTAACAGGCTGACTACCACACTGAAGAAGTTCTTCAGCGGCATGATTCTCGTGGGCAATGCAGTTGATGACAGTGTGATAAGAGCCCTGAACCGTGATTCTTATCCGCTCGTCCTCCTTGAGAAGAGCATAAAGAGGATGAGACTGAACACCGTCTGTTCAGACAGGATTGCCGGTGTGGCAATTATGACCCAGCATCTCACTTCAATGGGGCTTAAGAATCTTTTGATAATCTCCGGTGAAGACACTGCCTCATATGACAAAGAGATGCTTGAAGAGCTCAGGAGCTCAACGAAAAAATCTAAAAATTTTGATTCGGTATATTTCACAGTGGCCAGGGTTCCGGGAGCAGGAGAGAAATTTGATTTCTCAACCATTGAAAATTTCCTGAGGCCACCGCACAGGAGTGATGCCATCCTTGTTCTCAATTCACCGCTTGTCTTCCCGCTTTACCTGGCGCTGCAGGAAAAGAATATCCGTATTCCGCAGGATGTGGCACTGGTATCAATGGAGGACGGCATTGGTTTTGATCTGCTGACCACTCCGGTCACCAGGCTGCGCAGGCCGTTGCCGGCAATGTCACTCAAGGTTGCCAACATTATCTGGTCAGAGGTGAAAAACCAGGGCAAGAGCAAATATAAGAGACAGGTGAATATGGCTCCTGAACTGCTGGTAAGGAGCAGCTGTGGCTCTTATCTAAAATAACTTAGAATGACACGGATCTACGCACTGCCTGTGATTACTCTCATGGCAGCGCTGCTCTCTTGCAGCAGCAGTCATCTCATTGATGACAACTCTCTGAGAAAATCAATAGCGGAAGACTACAGGGCAAGATCCGCGATCTTCGGCAAGACGCGCAGCGACCTGTTTGGAATGGCTGACACCATCGGTGACGGGGAGTTGCGTGATGCCATTACCCTCATGCTTGCTTACATGCCGCTGAGTGATCTGGGAGTCTATGAGCCGGATTACCTGGCTGACAATGCCCTGGCGGCACTGCGGGCCAGGCATGAGATGGAATGGGGAGAGTCAATCCCCGTCAGTATATACCTGAATTTCGTTTTGCCTCCAAGGGTAAACAATGAGAATCCCGACAATTTTAGAACAACCTGTTATGAGGAGTTGAAGAGACGAGTTGATGGCCTGGGAGCCATGGAGGCAGCACTGGAAATCAACCGGTGGTGTCATGAAAAGGTTGCTTACCAGGCAGCCGATTCGCGCACATCATCACCTCTTGCCACCATACTTTCAGCCAGGGGTCGATGCGGGGAGGAATCTACATTTGCCGTGTCTGCCCTTCGGACCGTGAGCATTCCTGCAAGGCAGGTGTATACACCGAGGTGGGCACATACCGATGACAACCACGCCTGGGTAGAGTTCTGGGTTGACGGTTCATGGCACTACCTGGGTGCATGTGAGCCCGAACCGGTCCCTGACAGGGGCTGGTTTACCGAGCCTGCCCGGAGGGCTATGCTGGTACACACCAAAGCCTTTGGAAAGTATGTCGGCAATGAAAAGGTTATCCGGAATGAAAGACTATTCACTGAACTAAACACCCTTGACCGGTACGCGGAGACCAGGGAACTCAAGGTAAAAATTACCGACAATGAGGGTGCACCTGTCCCGGGAGCCAGTGCCGGGTTTATGCTTTACAATTATGCAGAGTTCTACCCCCTTGCGCGGCTGACATGCAACAAGCAGGGTGAGTGCAGTATGACGACAGGTTATGGAACGCTTCTTATATGGGCCGATGATGGAATGAGATACGGTTTCTGTCTGGCTGCCCCCGAAGATACCACAGTGACTGTTGCCATTGCCGGTGAACCTGTCCTTAAAACTACTGCATACGATCTGCAGGTGCCCCCGGTGCCGGAAACATTCCCGGCCCTGGAACCGGAGATGGTTCAGATGAACAATTTGCTGCTCAAGAGAGGTGACTCCATAAGGAATGCTTACATAAGCACATGGATGACTGATGTGAGTGCTGAAGACCTGGCCAGGGAAGCCGGCCTGCCCGCGGAAGAAGTAAGTAAGATCCTTACAGCTTCAATGGGCAACTACAGGACTGTTGCCGACTTCATCAGTGGTGCCGGGGAGAAAGCGGGTCTGGCGCTCCGCATTCTGAAGACGATCTCTGAAAAGGACCTTCGCGATACACCTGCCAAAGTCCTGGCAGATCACCTTATGAACGCTCCACTGCCTGCACCGGAGACTGATCCGTCGTTGTATGACCGTTATGTTCTCTCTCCCAGGGTGGACAATGAGCAGCTGTCTCCATTCAGAAGTATTTTCTCAACACTCCCGGTGGGTCTCATGAATTCATTCAGGGCTGATCCGGGTGTTGCCGCCGGATGGATTGACACTGAAATAACCCTGACGACAGGTGAAAACCACTATGACGTTCCTCTTATCCCCGGCTCCGTGCTGAGGTTGCGTATTGCCGACAGTCAGTCAAGGAATATCTTCTTTGTTGCCCTGTGCAGGAGTGCAGGCGTACCCGCCAGGCTGGCGCCCGGAACGGGCAGGCCTCAATACCATAAGGATGGTGAATGGCATAACGTGTGGTTTAACGGAGAGGCAAAACCATCAGGGACACCCGGGTATGTGCGGTTTATTGCCGGAAATGACAACTCCGGGGCAATTGAGCCTGAATATCACATTCATTTCACCCTGGCAAAGATCGAACAGGGCAGATTCAGGACCCTCGATTATGGTTACGGGGTGAAGCTGAGTGATCTTCCCGACCGGATAGCCCTGGACCCGGGAACATATATGCTGACCACCGGGAACCGCGATGATATTGGTAATGTCCTCTCCACCGTCTCATTCCATGAGCTTAAGCCCGGAGATGAACTTCCGGTTACGATTAATCTCAGGAACCTTCCCTCCAGTAAACTTACAGGTCTTACTCTCAACCTGGACTCGCAGGTGCTTTCAAACAGCGGGGAAAATGTCAGTCTCAGCGCCCTGTCGGAAAAAGGACTGGTTCTGATGTGGATTGAGCCTGGTCGGGAACCCACCCGCCATCTGCTGAATGATCTGCCGGGCCTCAGGGAGTCATTTAATGAGTGGGGAGGATGGTTTGTCTTTCTTACTGACCCGGGGGTGACGCCTCCGGGGTTCAGCCCTGAAACCATTGCGGGAACGCCCGTAAATACAATATTGGCATCCGATCCCGGATTGAAACTGATGAGCTCTCTGTCAGGTGGCAGAGGGCAGGAGAGATCACTGCCTGTAGTTATACTCTGTAACAGTGAAGGGGAGGTGCTCTATTCATCAGAGGGATACCGGATCGGTACCGGGCAGCAGGTATTGAAAAAAATCCTTGAATAGCAGGTTATGAAAAGAATCATCCCCGTTGTTGCAGCAGTATTTCTGACTGTATTATCATGCACCGTCCCTTCAGCTGATGATCTCACGGCAAGTGTTGATCCCTTCATCGGCACAGCCGCCCATGGACATGTATTCCCCGGTGCCACAACCCCCTTTGGTATGGTGCAGCTCAGTCCTGACAACGGTACATCGGGGTGGGACTGGTGTTCAGGATATAATTATGCCGACAGCATGATTGCCGGATTCAGTCATACGCACCTCAGCGGCACCGGGATAGGTGATCTGTGTGATATTCTCTTCCTGCCTTCAATGCATGAGTTCAATCTTTCACTGCCTGACAGCAGTGCCTCACTGGCAAAGCTGAACAGGACACTATTCTCGCATGAGGCAGAACAGGCTGCACCCGGATTCTATGCAGTGGCGCTTGCCAACGGCGTAAACGTGGAACTAACTGCCACTCCGCGCTGTGGAATTCAGAGATACACCTCCGTTTCAGACGGGACCATAAACGTACTTGTGGATCTCGGGTTCGCCATCAACTGGGACAGGCCGGTAGACTGCCGGCTGTCATGGGATGGCACCAGTCTGGCAGGCAGACGTATTTCATCAGGATGGGCTGAGAAACAGTTCCAGTTCTTTTCATCGGAGTTTTCATCGGAGCCATCCTCCGTCAGAATGATAAACAGGGGAGAGTTTACAGGCACCTCACATGTTGAAGGAATTAATATAGCCTGTATTCTGACATTTGACCTTAAGAGGGGAGATGAGCTGATCATCAAGACCGGTATATCCGCGGTAGATGAGGAAGGAGCGGCTGCCAACCTGGATTCGGAGATGCCCGGATGGGATTTCAGTGGTACCGCGGCAACAGCTCGCCAGGCATGGCAAAAACAGCTGGCTGTCATCAGGGCAGAGTCATCAGACAGCTCCCTCATCCGGGTGTTCTATACGGCCCTGTACCATACCATGATAGCCCCGAATCTCTATTCCGATACCGATGGCAGATACAGGGGAACCGACATGGAGATACACACTGCGGAAGGATTTAGTAGCTACACCGTCTTTTCTTTATGGGACACCTATCGTGCTGCTCATCCACTCTTTACTCTTACGGTGCCCGGGTTGGTCCCCGACTTCATCAATACTATGCTTGCCATCAGCGATCAGCAGGGCAGGCTGCCCGTCTGGTCGCTTGCAGGCAATGAGACCGACTGCATGATCGGATATCATTCGGTACCGGTAATTGCCGATGCCATACATAAAAAATTTTCCGGATTTGATTATGAAAAGGCCTTGGGGGCAGCTCTCCATACTGCATCCCTGGACCTGAGGGGACTGAATCATTACCGCAACTATGGATATATACCTTCAGAGCTTGAGAATGAGTCTGTTGCCAAGACCATGGAGTACTGCATTGATGACTGGTGCATTGCTCAGATGGCGGAAGAGATGGGCAGAAAGGATATTGCGGAAGAGTTTTTCGCTCGTTCCCGTAACTACCGCAACCTGTTTGATTCAACCATACTTTTTGTCAGAGGCCGTATGAGCGACGGTAGCTGGCGGCCTGACTTTGATCCGTTGTATTCTCACCATACCCGTTCTGATTTTACCGAGGGCAACGGATGGCAGTATACCTGGCTGGCACCGCATGACGTCGATGGCCTGATCTCTCTCTTCGGAGGCAGGGAGATCTTTTTAGATCGTCTTGACTCGCTCTTCAGGGTTCAGGAGGAGGTGAAGGGTGATCATGCTTCACCTGACATCAGCGGCCTCATCGGACAGTACGCACATGGCAATGAACCCTCGCATCACATAGCCTACCTCTTCTCCATGGCCGGGGCACCGGAAAAGACCGAATCAATGGTTCGCAGGATCATGGATGAGATGTACAGTGATGCTATTGACGGTATCTGCGGCAATGAGGACTGCGGACAAATGTCTGCCTGGTATGTCTTCTCTGCCCTGGGATTCTATCCTGCCAATCCTGCTGACGGCAGGTTTATTCTTGGCAGTCCTGCCCTTGACGGCGCAACGCTCTCTCTTCCTTCCGGCAAAACCTTCCTGATCATAGCCGAAGGCAATTCGCCTCAGAAAAGAAATGTATCAGAGGTCTTCCTCAATGGAGAGAGACTGGCACGTAACTACATTACCTATGAGGAGATAATTGCCGGGGGAGAACTGAGGTTTGTGATGAAATGAACAGGCTGGTGTCACTTTGTTGATAATTATCTTTCAGTAATAACGCATCTCTTTATTACCTTTGTTCTGTTCTGGTGCTGCCGGTTTTTTCCGGCAGTGAAAAGGGAACCCTGTCAGAATCAGGGACAGTGCCCGCTGCTGTGAAGCCCGTTCCGTCATAAGGCGGATCATTACAGCCGGAATCCCAGCCACTGTCCGCCATCCGGCGGACGGGAAGGCCCGGCGAGTAGGGATGAGTCAGAAGACCTGCCAGAGTGTATCCTGTAGAGGGAGCTTTCGGGAAGAAAAGTCATGATTAAAAGGTCATCTGCTGATATCATCCGTACCCCCCGTAGCCGCCAGCCGCTGTCAGCGGTGGCATTCATGCTCCTTTCCCTTCTCTCTCTCCACTCTGCCGCCCAGGACAGCTTTACTGATGATACGGTAAACATCTCTGCTGTTACGGTCACTGCGCGGGCATCGGCACGCCTGGAACCATATACGGTAATGAGGATAGAACCTGATATTGTCTCACGGAACGAAGGCACTGACCTGGCTACCCTTTTGCAGAGATCAAGCCTTCTGGGCGTCAAACGCTATGGCAATCACGGCCTGGCTTCCGTATCAATAAGAGGCATGTCGGGCAGTCATACACTTGTCACATGGAACGGCATGACCCTCAATACACCGGCAAACGGTTACAGTGATTTTACACTGATCCCTGTCATACCGGGTTCTTCTGTCCGCATTATATCCGGAGGCGCTGATATGGCAGACATGACAGGTTTCCTGGGAGGGAAAGTGGAGCTTGAATCCGGATCGCTGTTTGGCTTCGGAAGAGAGGCTTCACTGAGCCTCGGAGCCGGGAGTTACGGTTCATTCTCTCCGGCGGCTTCTGTATCCATGGGAGGGGAAAAGGCCTATGTCAGGCTGAGTGCCTGGGCAGACAGGTCGCGCAACGATTTCCGGTTTGTCAATCATGATGCTCCGGAGGGAGAAGTGACCGAAAGAAGAACAAATGCTTCCTGGAACTCCTCCGGGCTGATGAGCGATATTGCGTACAGGAAGGGAACATCAACTGTCAGCCTGCACCTCTGGATGAACGATGCGGACCGGGAACTCCCCGGTCCGGTCACCACCCTGCAGCAGGATTTTGGCGAAAGGCAGACTGACAGGTCATTCAGGGGAGTGGCGACCTATATATCAGATTATAAACGACTTACTGCAAGTGTCATGGCCGGAGGTTCACATGACATTAACAGGTATTTCCATCAGGTTCCTTCCAACAACGGTAATAATATTACGTCGATGGCGATGATCCGTTTTAAGGTGGGGTACAGGCTTTCCTCGAAAACATCTCTTGAGATTCGTGCCGGTGACAGTTATGAAAAGGCAAAATCTCTGAGTTATGAGGCAGAAGAGAAGAGAAATACCTTTTCTCTTTCCCTGGCAGGCAAATCAACGCCATTTCCCGGTCTGACCCTTGTGTTACAGGCCCGGCAGATTGCAGTCACCGGCATCAGGGTAGCGCCAGAGTTTACTGCCGGGGTATCATGGATGCTTCCGCATAACGGGGAGCACGTCATCAAAGCCAGCGTAAGCAGTAATACGAAAATTCCGTGCCTGAATGACCTCTTCTGGATCCCGGGAGGGAATACGGATCTTATTCCTGAAAGATCAAGGGGCGGAGAAGCCTCCTGGTCATTCCTCAGAATGAACCGGTCAGGGCTGCGCAACAGTCTTGACGTTGTGCTGCATGCATCTCGGGCAGGCAACCTCATTCAGTGGGTCCCTGGTCAGTCGGGGATATGGAGTGCCATGAACGTCAGGGAAGTAAACGTCCTCGGAACTGAGCTCAGAGCCGGAACGGAACGGACCCTGCATGAATGGGTTCTTCGCGGAACGGCGAACTATGCACTCACACGATCGGTTATTGCCCGGTCTGACATAGCCAACGACAGATCTGTCGGCAAACAGCTGATCTATATGCCGCTCAATCACGCAGTCATATCCGTAAGCGCCGTTCGCAAGTGGTTCAGTGCCGGGTTTGCTTCATCATGGGAGAGCAGGCGCTATACTGCCTCTGATAACAGTGAGTGGCTTCCTCACGCATTCATGACAGACGCTTTTGCAGGTATTGATATACGAAGCGGAAAGTTCATCTGCAAAACTGAAATTAAGGTGGACAACCTGCTGAACAGTGTACAGGAAAGTGTTCGTAACTACCCCATGCCTCTGAGATTAATTAAAGTAAAAATAACTCTGACGCTGTCAGACAAAAAGGAATCTGAATGAAAACACTATGCAAAGTATTTGCGCTGCTCACATTGACAGTCGTAACTGCATGCGAGACCATTGATGAACCGTCACTCTTCCCTGAGGGTGAGGGATTTTTCATACTGAACGAGGGCAATTACACCCAGGGAAACGGGTCCGTCTCGTTCTACAGTGCCGAAACCGGGAACATTTACAATAACCTGTTCAGCACGTCAAACCAGCGGGCATTGGGAGATATCCCCTCTTTTATGGCTGTTGATGGTAACAGGGGATTTATCGTGGTCAACAATTCGGGCACCATTGAGGCGGTGGACATCAGGACGATGGAGAGCCTGGGTACCATCACCGGGCTTGACTCACCGAGACAGATGATAATCAGCGGCAATGAAGGATACGTGAGCAGCCTGCAATCTGACAGGGTGACGGTGATTGATCCTGACAGGATTGAAAAGACAGGCTGGCTGGATATAGGTTCCACCACTGAGGCAATGGTCATCTCCGGCGGAAGGCTCTTTTCTGCACACTGGTCAGGAGGAAACAGCATTGCGGTCACCGATCTGGCTTCCGGCGACCTGATCACCACCGTGACCGTTGGCCTGGAACCAGAGAGCATGGTCATTGACAGGAATGGGAAACTGTGGGTTCTTTGTACCGGCGGATGGATGGGAGAGGAGATACCCAGGATCGTAAGAATCAATACTGGCTCGCTGGAAGCAGAGGCGGAATTCCTTTTCAGAACGGTTGATGACAATCCCTCATCTCTTACAGCCAACTCAGCCGGTGATACTCTCTATTACCTTGATGAAGGGGTTCGCAGGATCTCAATAACAGCTGATGCCCTGCCGGATGCAGCTTTCATTCCTGCAGGTGAAAGGCTCTTTTACAGGCTGATGGTTACTCCCGGGGGTATGATTGCAGTCACTGATGCCATTGATTATCAGCAGAAGGGTGATCTGCTGGTCTACAGTAGCAGGGGAGAGCTTCTGGATACTGAACAGGCCGGCATAATACCTGGTTTTATGCTCTGCAGGCATGATTTGTAACTTTTTGAGTATTTTTATTGCGGTAACAGGACGATATTGAAGGGACAGCTGATCATATACATACTCTTTTTTCTTTCATCCCTCATCCTGCAAGGGCAGCAGGAGTTCCCTGAAGGAAGGGCTCTCTTCCCGGCTGTTGACAGTTGGCATGAGATAGGCATTGATCCCCTGCACGCAGAAGCCATGCGTGCCATTGACCAGCCCAAAGGGCAGCCCTGGCAGTTTGCCATCCCTGTAAAGGTCTCACTTAACCCGGATAATTCGGGATTTATTATCAGGAGTGATAACGAGACCGTGTGGATATTGCCTGTCTCGTCCAAGGGAGCCCTCTCTCTCAATCTCATTCTCTCACCGTTCCGGTTGCCGAAGGGGGCATATATCTATATCTACGACCCGGAAAAACAGGTTGTGAGAGGCGCTTTTACAAGTGAGAGCACAGCGGGAACACGCTCATTGCCGGTGTTGCCGGTGCCCGGTGACAGGCTTGTGCTTGAGTGCCATTTCCCCGGTAACGTCATCCCTGAAAACTCCATAGGAGTGAGCCAGGTGGCCCATGACTTTACCGGATTCTTCGGTCCGGAGGGTATCAAGGACTATTACTACGGCAGATCGGACTATTGTGAGGTTGACCTCAAGTGCTCTACGAACCAGAATTACCTGATGGCTTCACGCTCGGTGGTCCGCCTTATTGTTGCAGGATCAGAACTTTGCACCGGTGTTCTGGTCAACAACACGGGTAACGAATACAAAGCCTATGTGCTCACAGCAAACCATTGCATTGAGAACGATGAGCAAGCTGAGAACACGATTTTTACCTTCAACTACAAGAGTCCCTGGTGCTCCGGGCCTGACGTCTCAAACATGTATGCCCTTACCGGTTCACTGTTAAGAGCTGAAAATCCGGATATCGATTTTACCCTCGTAGAACTGACCCAGTTCCCGTCAATGGTTTACAAGCCTTACTTTTCAGGATGGGACATTACCGCCACTCCGCCCACAAACACTTTCTCAATGCATCATCCGGAAGGTGATGTGATGAAGCTAACCATTGACGACAATGCCCCTATATCAACATCTTACCCTGTATCCGGATTCCTGGACCTTGGTTTCTGGAGAGTGCTCAGATGGGAGACGGGCACTACCGAACCGGGCTCTTCCGGCGGGCCTCTCTTTGATCAGAATGGGAGGCTCAGGGGAACGCTTACTGGCGGAGGCGCAACATGCAGTGATCCGACAAACGACTACTTTGCCAAGCTTTCCATGATGTTCAATGTGACCACAGTTGTTTCCTCTCACCTCCGGCCATGGCTTGATCCTGCCGGCACAGGGGCAACCGTGGCTGCAGGCCGTGACCCGTACGGTTACAACCTCTCCAGATCAGATACACTGGGAGGCTTTCCGGCAACCGTATCCGGCACAACCGATGCATATTCATCGCCCGGATGGGGATTCTCAACCGGTAATAATTCAGATGGCCTGATGAGATATGCTGAGTATATTCCCTTCTCGGGTACGGGCGAGATTGCCTGGTTGAGATTACGTGTGGCTGCATCTTCACTGCTTTCAGCAACAGACTCCGTGAGGTTCTATATATGGAGCGGCGGATCCCAGCCCGGGCCGGTCATTGCATCAAGAAAACTCAAGCTTGGCGAGATCAAAAGCGGTCAGGTACTGGAGATAGACTTTGGCAGAAACATTAAGGTAACAGCTCCTTTCTACGCGGGATACAGCGTGTACTACAGAACACCCCCGGACCAGCCACATCCGCAGTTCGCAGTGATGCACTCGTCTCCATGGCCAACA
>JAAZAP010000197.1 GCA_012514255.1 Bacteroidales bacterium
AGGTCAGCAACATACGGAAGCATGGCAAGGTGACGGGCACGCTTTATTGCCTTTGCAACCCTTCTCTGGTATTTGAGCGAGGTGCCGGTGATACGGCGGGGTAGAATCTTGCCCTGCTCATTGAGAAACTTCTTCAGGAACTCGGGATCCTTGTAGTCAATATACTTAATCTTGTTCTTCCTGAACCTGCAGTATTTCTTCTTCTTGATCTCTACTGTAGGTGGTGTCAGGTACCTGATCTCTGAATTGTTCTGTGCCATGATTATTCCTCCCCGACTTTTTCAGTTTCCTTCATCTTTCTCTTCTTCTCAGCATACTCTACAGCATACTTGTCCATATGGAAAGTAAGGAAACGGATGATCCTTTCATCCCTCCTGTACTGCACTTCCAGCTTATCTACCAACTCGCCCGGACCCCTGAACTCAACAAGGTAATAAAAGCCTGTCGACTTCTTCTGGATTGGATAAGCGAGTTTCTTCAGACCCCAGTTCTCTTCATGAACAATCTCACCTTCGTTGTCAGTGATGATCTTCTTGAACTTCTGAACCGCTTCCTTCATCTGATTCTCAGACAAAACGGGAGTTGCAATGAAAACGGTTTCGTACTGATTCAACATCTCTTAATTGGTTTTAATTTAGTGTTAATAAATTGGGATGCAAAAGTAAGACATTTAATATTAAAAAAAAATATTCCGAAAACTATTTGACTATATTTGTGACTGATATCTACATACACTGTAAAAACCATCTATGGATAACTTTATTGTTTCTGCCCGCAAATACAGACCTGCCACATTTGACATGGTCGTCGGGCAGGATACCATTACCACTACACTAAAAAATGCCATCAGGAACAATCTGCTGGCTCAGGCCTACCTCTTCTGCGGCCCGCGGGGAGTAGGCAAAACCACCTGTGCCAGGATCTTTGCCAAAACCATCAACTGCTCAGAACCGGGCCCTGACGGCGAAGCATGCGATAAATGCGAATCATGCAGGTCATTCAACTCACAGGCATCATTCAATATTCATGAGCTTGACGCAGCCTCAAACAACAGTGTTGACGACATACGTAACCTGACTGACCAGGTAAGGATACCTCCGCAGGTCGGGAAATTCAGCGTCTATATAATCGATGAGGTACATATGCTCTCCGCTCAGGCCTTCAATGCCTTCCTGAAGACACTGGAAGAACCCCCGGCGCATGCTATCTTCATCCTGGCAACTACCGAGAAACACAAGATTATCCCCACTATTCTCTCGCGGTGTCAGATATTTGACTTCAACCGGATCAATGTGGATGATATAGTCCAGCGACTCACCTTTGTGGCCGGCAATGAGGGTGTGAACGCAGAACATGAGGCGCTGCACGTGATCGCTACCAAGGCTGACGGTGCAATGCGCGATGCACTCTCCATCTTTGATCAGATAGTGAGCTTCAGCGGGAAAAACATAACCTATGCTGATGTCATTGCCAATCTTAACGTACTTGACTATGAGTACTATTTCCGTATTACTTCGGCAGCCATGGAAGGTGATGTGGCCTCGGCACTGCTCACCTTCAACGAGATACTGAACAAGGGATTTGACGGCTACAACTTCATGGCAGGCCTGAACAACCACCTGCGTGACCTGCTAGTCAGCCGAGACGAATCAACGGTTAAACTGCTGGAGACATCCCCGTCCATCAGGCAACGCTACCGCGAGCAGGCGATAAAGGCACCGCTGACCTTCATCTATGAGGCACTTGACATCGGTTCACTGTGCATGCTTAATTTCCGCAGCAGCAAGAATCAAAGGTTGCATGTTGAGCTGGCACTGCTGCGCATGTGCAATCTTTCTGAGGAAAGACGCCTGGAGGAGTCAAAAAAAAAAGCTGAACCTGCACAGCAGGATGAGGGGCAGGAGTTTACTGTGGCGCCACCGGCCCGCTCTCCCGCTGCCACGAAGAAATCAACACACACTGATGACCAGCCGGTGCCTGCCGCTGCCCCTCAAAAGCCCGCACCACCCCGGGAGGAGCCGAGAAAAGTCTCAATCAGGGAGATCATGGCAGGCTCCAAACCTGCCGGAGACACTCTGAATGAACCAGACGGCGGGTTGTCTGCGCAGGGGGAAGATATAGATTTTACAAGCGATGATCTGCTGAAGGCATGGGCCTCGTTTGCCGCTGAAGTCAAGGAGGAAAGTCCCAGGATTGCCGTCACCCTCTCATCAGTATCACCCGAACTGCTCCCTGACAGGACAGTAGTCCTCCGGCTTGACAACTCAGCCCTGAAAGAGGCGTTTGATCATAATTTCAAGCCCCGGCTTGAAGGCCACCTCCGCCGCAGCCTGCAGAACAGCCAGGTTACACTTCAGACAACTGTTGAGGCAACAGAAAGGGGGGAGATACTCTATTCACCCGAGCAGAAGTTCAACCACCTGGCAGCCAGGAATCCCGCCCTCAAAGACCTTAAGAAGACTTTTAACCTGGACTTCGAGTAGACAAAGAGAGATGGCGGTGAGAGGTAAAAAGGAAAGGAAAACCACATCAGCAGGCGGGCAGGGCCATGACGGGAGCAGGCGGGCAGCAGCTCAGCTTGCTGAAATGGCAGGAGGGATAGCTCACGATCTGAATACGGTGATAACCACTATCTACGGCTTCAGCGAACAGGCCCTGGA
Source organism: Bacteroidales bacterium (assembly GCA_012514255.1). Next base: position 2,661 of record JAAZAP010000197.1, read on the forward strand.
GAGTGCGGGAGAACAGAGCGGGACAGCCACTCACATCAGGAAGATCATCTCTGCAGCTGACAGAGTGAAGATGCTGACGGCCAGGCTTCTCTCATTGAGCCGGCGCGCTGCCGACGAGAAAGTGACGGTAAGAGTGACCGACATCCTTTCTGATACAATTGAGTTTGTAAAACCTTCAATACCGCCGGGAATAAAGATCATAAGAAAGATCTCCGCACCTGAAGCAACAATTGAAACAATTCCGGTGCAGCTCTTCAGGATCTTCCTCAACCTGATCATGAACGCTGTCCAGGCTATTGAAAAGAAGAAGGGGAATATAGAAATAACAGTTGATGGTCCGGTTAACAACAAGGGAAACAGACCGGGGAAAAACGACTCTTTCCTCCTCATCCGTATCACTGACACGGGCAAGGGGATGGACGGCCCCACCATTGAAAAAATGTTTGAACCCTACTTCACAAAAGGCAGTGAACAGGGCACAGGACTGGGGCTGACCGTGGTCAACGATGCCCTGAAAGATATGGGCGGGACAATCACCGTCAGATCAGCGCAAGGCCATGGAACCACGGTAGATATGATCATTCCTCATGCTACTTTTGGCGCTGTCAGTGAAAAGGATTAATTTAGGTCACCCGAAGAAATAACTGAAGTTCTGATGGCAGGAGTAATGATAGTTGAGGATGACGCCACACTGCGTGAGCTGCTCAGGGAGTCCCTGGAGAGAAGAAACTATACCGTCATCACGGCATCCAACGGAAGAGAGGCCCTCATCAAATTCCGGCCCTCGGTGGTAGACCTCGTCATCACTGACCTGCTGATGCCGGAAGAGGACGGGCTGATGGTAATAATGAAGATCAGGGAGATGAAACCCTCAATACGGTGCATAGCCATCAGCGGGGGAGGGAAAGCAGGCCCGGGCAGCTACCTCCTCATGGCCAGTAAACTGGGAGCTGATCATGTGATCTCCAAACCTTTCCTTCCCTCTGAACTGGTGAAAAAGGTGAAGGAGATGATCGGATAAACATTCCCGCAACTGACTTGTTATTTGAAAAAATGAACTACTTAAAACCAAGAATATGTTAACGAAAAAAGTTGAAGAATTCTGCAACAGGCAGATCGAAAGAGAAGGCTACTCGTCAAATCTCTATCTTGCAATGGCCTCATGGGCCGAGACAAAAGGGATGGAGGGCATAGCTGCATGGCTCTATGCACAGGCCGATGAGGAAAAAGAGCATATGCTCAAATTCATAAAATGGATCAACGAGCGCGGAGGAACAGCCATCATTCCGGAATTTAAGAAACCCCCTGTAGAATATGAGGGTGTTCCTGAATTGTTTGCCGAGGTGCTCAAGCATGAACAGTACATCTCAGCAAGCATCAACGAAGTCCTTGAAGTGGCTATCGCAGAGAAAGACCATGCTACCACCAACTGGATACAGTGGTTCGTTGATGAACAGGTGGAAGAGGAGAGCAGCGCACAGCAGATCATTGATAAACTCAATCTCGCAGGGGCGAACGCCATCTACCTGCTTGACCGTGACATCATGAAGCTCAGGGGAGACGATTGACCCCGGATGATGTGACTGCATCAGGATACTAACATGAAGCCGGGACCCGTTGATCCCGGCTTTTACTTTACATACATATCACAAAGAGATCCGATTTCCGACATATGAAGAGGATCTGTCTATATGGAACAGTATGTCGTTTCTCGTCCTTGAACCGGAAAATATATTAATTTTGCGTTTGTTTTTAAAAAGACAGTAAATGAGCATAGTCAACAAAGTCCTGGGAGTCTTTCTTGGTAACAAGGAGGAGCGCGACCTGAAAGAGATCAATCCCTTTGTGGGCAGGATACAGCAGGAGAGTGAACTCATTACAGGATTGTCCAATGATGCGCTTCGCGACAGGACGGCGGAATTGCGGAAAGAGATACAGGATTCAGTCTCCGGGGAGGAAAAACAGATTAAAGAACTTCGCGCTGAAGCGGAAAAGGAGGAGGATGTCAACCGGAAGGAAGACCTGTATAACCAGGTTGACAAACTTGAAAAACAGATACTTGAGAACCTTGAAAAAAAGCTGGATGAAGTACTCCCCACAGCTTTTGCAATCGTCAGGGAGACAGCCCGCCGTTTCAAGGAAAACGAAGAACTGGAGGTGACAGCCAGGGACTGGGATCGCAATCTGGCAGCCACACGCCCGTCCATTACTGTGGAAGGTGACAGGGCATTCTGGAAGAACCGCTGGATGGCCGGAGGGAACGAGATAGTGTGGGACATGGTACACTATGATGTCCAGCTGATAGGAGGGGTGGCCCTCCATAAGGGAAAAATATCAGAGATGGCAACAGGTGAGGGAAAAACCCTCGTGGCAACACTCCCGGTGTTCCTTAACGCATTGGCCGGAAGAGGAGTCCATATTGTGACAGTCAATGACTACCTGTCAAAAAGAGACTCAGAATGGATGGGACCTCTCTATGAGTTCCATGGCCTGACAGTCGATTGCATTGACAAACATGAACCAAACTCACCGGCACGCCGCAAGGCATACAACTCTGACATTACATTCGGTACTAACAATGAATTTGGCTTTGACTATCTGCGTGATAACATGGCTATTAACCCTGAGGACCTGGTGCAGCGCAAACACCACTATGCCATCGTTGACGAGGTTGACTCGGTCCTTATTGACGATGCCAGGACACCTCTCATTATCTCAGGCCCCACTGCCAAGAGCGATACATCACAGTTTGATGAATACAAGTTCAAGGTTGAGAAGCTGGTGAGCGCACAGCGCAAACTGGTGACACAACTGCTGGCTGATTCCAAGAAGCTTATTTCCGATGGCGATTCGGAAAAGGGAGGGATGCTGCTGCTGAGGGCTTACAAGGGACTGCCCAGGAACAGCGCACTTATCAAGTATCTGAGCGAGGAGGGCGTGAGAAGCCTGCTCCTGAAGACAGAGAACTTCTACATGCAGAACAACTCGAAGGAGATGCCAAAGGTGACGGAGGAACTCTTCTTCGTGATTGATGAGAAGGCCAACTCCATTGAGCTGACAGAGAAAGGCCATGACCTGATCTCCACATCAGTGGAGGACTCCAGCTTCTTCGTGCTGCCTGACGTGGGAAGCATGGTTGCTGAAATAGAGAAGACCATAAAAGATGAGAAGGTAAGGGTCAAGGCCAAGGATGAACTTCTGCAGGACTTTGCCGTCAAGTCGGAACGCGTTCATACCATGACCCAGCTTATGAAGGCATATACTCTCTTCGAGAAGGATGTGGAGTACGTGGTCATGGACAACAAGGTCAAGATAGTTGACGAGCAGACGGGACGTATACTTGAGGGCAGACGCTATTCTGACGGACTGCACCAGGCCATCGAAGCCAAGGAGAACGTCAAGGTGGAGGCAGCTACCCAGACCTACGCCACAATCACACTCCAGAACTACTTCAGGATGTACCACAAGCTGGCCGGCATGACCGGCACGGCCATAACCGAAGCCGGAGAGTTCTGGAATATCTACAAGCTGGATGTGGTGGTCATACCGACCAATGTTCCCGTAATCAGGGATGACCATGAGGACCTCGTGTACAAGACCAAGCGGGAGAAGTACAATGCCGTTATAGATGAGATCTTAAAGCTCAACAAGGCCGGCAGACCGGTTCTTGTGGGTACCACCTCGGTGGAGATATCAGAGCTGCTCAGCCGCATGCTCAAGATGAAGGGGCTGAAACACAACGTCCTTAACGCTAAACTGCACCAGCGCGAGGCCGAGATAGTGCTGGAGGCAGGAAAGACCGGCACCATAACAATTGCAACCAACATGGCAGGCCGTGGTACTGACATCAAGCTCACCCCGGAGGTGAAGAAGGCAGGCGGACTGGCCATAATAGGGACCGAGAGACATGAGTCGCGGCGTGTGGACAGGCAGCTGAGAGGACGTGCCGGACGCCAGGGCGACCCGGGCTCATCTCAGTTTTTCGTCTCCCTGGAGGATGACCTGATGCGCCTCTTCGGCTCTGAAAGAATCTCCGGGATAATGGACAAACTGGGACTGAAGGATGGCGAGATGATTCAGCATCCGATGATCACAAAATCCATTGAGCGGGCCCAGAAAAAGGTGGAGGAGAACAACTTTGGCATCAGGAAGAGACTGCTAGAGTATGATGACGTGATGAACTCCCAGAGAGAGGTGATCTACAGCAAACGCCGTCATGCCCTCCTCGGTGAAAGGCTCAGCGTTGACATTGCCAATATGATGTATG
>JAAZAP010000198.1 GCA_012514255.1 Bacteroidales bacterium
CAATGACTTCATAACCACCGGCTATTCTTTTCTGAAGGATTATGGTTTCATTACCGGCACCATCAATTGTCCCAGTGATCTTGAATTTGGGTTCTCTGGCGCATGATACCGCTACTACCGCTGCCAGTAAAAGGATAATTGTCTTTTTCATACGTTTATTGATTATTTGTTTCTACCGAAGAATGGCATATGCACGCTTTTTTGAATCACTGCAACTGGCGAAACCTTTCTCATGCATGTTTCCTTTGATATTCTTAATTCTGTAAACACCTCTTTTTTGTGAAGGTTCAAATATACAATTATTTAATTATTCTCCTTCCCGCTCAAAATACTTGTCGAGCAGCAGGGTCGCCGGCTTGTATGAAGTAGTCTCACCCTCACGGAGCTGGCGCTCCAGTTCAGGAAGCATGGCTGCCACCTCCGGGTGGCTGTAGAATGCATGTTTCAGTGTATCATTTATGGTTTCGTGCATCCGTGTCACTGCCTGTTCCCTCCTCCTTTCCCAGAACCAGCCATTGCTCTTGGTAATACTGACATATTCGCGAATGGTCTCCCATATTTCCGCTATACCGGTTTTTTCCAGCGAGGAGCAGGTGAGAACCCTCGGATTCCATTTCGACGGTGCCGGCGGGAAAAGGTGAAGCGCATTCTTATACTCTGTCCTGGCCATCTCAGCCTTGCGTACATTGCTTCCGTCAGCCTTGGTTATGACTATGGTGTCAGCCATCTCCATGATGCCTCGCTTGATCCCCTGGAGTTCGTCACCTGCGCCGGCAAGCATCAGCACCAGGAAGAAGTCGACCATTGAATGGGCCGCGGTCTCTGACTGTCCCACCCCTACAGTCTCTACAAGGATAGTATCAAATCCGGCAGCTTCACACAATATGATTGTTTCCCGGGTTTTTCTTGCCACTCCTCCCAGTGTGCCAGCGGAAGGTGAAGGGCGGATAAAGGCATCAGGGTCCGTACTCAGTTGTTCCATCCTGGTCTTGTCGCCCATAATGCTGCCCCCGCTCTGCTGGCTGCTGGGATCAATGGCCAGTACCGCCAATCGTCTTCCGTAGCGTCTCGTCAGCAATGGACCGAATGTGTCAATGAAGGTGCTCTTCCCGGCACCCGGGACACCTGTTATTCCGATCCTTACTGACCGCGAGCTGGCTGGCAGGCAGCGTTCAACCACCGCCTGGGCAAGTTCATAATGTTCGGGAAGATTGCTCTCAATAAGCGTTATGGCCTGGCTGAGGATAGTGCGGTTACCGCGAAGGATACCATCGGCATAATCATCAGCACTGAGTGTCCTGCGCCTGTTTTTCCTCAGGCGGCTCAGCATGTCAGGATTTATGCTCGGAGGCTGGGGTACTCCCTGCTGTACCGAAAGAGCCCCGGCTGATCTCCTTTCCCTGCTCATTCTTCTGATTGCCTCCCTCTGGTCTTTTACTTCGCGCTGGTCTCCGGAACAAGAACCTCACCCTTGATCATCAGCATTACCTGTGAGTTCCTGGGATCATTGGTGTAAACAAAGATATTCTTGTATATCTGACCCTTGTAGCCTCCTGAATTAAACTTCGCCTTAATGGAACCCTTATCTCCGGGCTTGATCACGTTTTCCGTAGGCATCAGCGCCGTACATCCGCAGCCCGACTTGACATGCCTGATGATCAGGTCACTCTTGCCCTCATTTGTAAAGGAGAATTCCACATTAGCTGATGACTTTTGCGGAATGGTCCCGAAATTCACGGTGTTAGATTCCAGTTTGAAAACCGGGGCATTGGCGAGCTCCTGCGCATTGAGGCCTGAAAAGTCTTCAACCAGGTTGGCTGACACATAGAGATATATGTTTGGCTGTTTCTGACCATTTACCTTCAGCCGCACCAGATCATTTACATTGCCCCATGCACCGGCGTTGAGTCTGGCATCATATGTACCTTCAATGATACCCTTCTCACCCGGCTTCAGGGTGGCAGGTGTAACCTTAAGTCTGAGATGAGCTGGCAATCCTTCAAACTCTACAGTGGCCGGCTCCTTCGATGTGTTGATTACAGGCATCACCCTGATCTTTTTCTCCGTCTTCTTTGTGGTGGTGAATGCCAGGTGGTTCGACTGGAATCTGACCGGACCCACGGCAAAGGTAAAGAGCTCCTCTATCGTCTTTTCACGCGGAGTAACCTCGCCTTCAATGATCAGTACAGTCACAGCAGGCTTCGCATTTGAATATACTGAGATGCTCTTGGCGAACCGGCTGTTGTAACCACGCGGATCGAAAACAGCAGTAACAAATCCCTTGCCTCCCGGCGGAACAGGTGATTTGGTATAGTCTGACGCTGTACAGCCACATGAGGGCTGCACCCTGGTTATGACCAGAACCGAGTCACCGGTATTTGTAAAGTGAAAAACCGCTTCCTGCTTCCCGGCTTCCTCCTTTATGGTGCCGTAATTATGACGCGTGCTGGCAAAATTCAGCTTCGGCTGGGCTGCCAACCCGGCAAAAGTCATTGATAAAACCAGAAATGTCAAAAACCTTTTCATGTGTAAACAATTTGATTTGAAATATCACATGAAACCCTCATGTCACCATGTCTGTTTTCATTCTCGTCTGTAATGAAATAACATTCAGGTTTCATAATACATATACTTACTGCCCTCTCACGGGCCTGTCAGTTGTCAATTCGTTTCATTAACAAAGATCAGGCCATTCGGGTTGTATCATAATAACCGCCAAAATTAACAAAAAAGTATATGCCGTTGTTTTTTTATTGGTTTATACATTAGATTTGTCTCACGGTTACTCTCTTTTGGAACAGATTTTGTTCCGTTGCGGAGGCGTTCCGCCATTGGTTATGACAAGAAAAAGACCCTTAATACTGTTCCTGGCAATCCTCTGTTTTTTGACGGTGACACCCGCTACCGGCCAGTTCTATAATGGCATGCAGATGACATTCGGAAAGAACCGGGTGCAGCATAAGGATTTCTACTGGACCTGGTTCAGGTTCGACGAGATGGACGTCTACTACAATGAGTTCGGCAGAGAGGTGGCTGAATATGCCTCAATGGTGGCAAAGGAGAAACTGGATGAGATAGAGGATTACTTTGACTATACCCTTGACAAGCGGCCAATACTTATAGTCTATAATAAAAAGAACGATTTTCGTCAGAGTAACGTAGGCCTTATCTCAGCCGAGGAGGACTATAACGTGGGCGGGTACAGCCGGGTCATCAAGAACAAGGTGATGCTGTGGTTCAATGGTGATCACGAGGAGTTTAGCAAACAGATCGCATCAGCCATTGCCGAGGTGGTGGTCTATGAGATGCTCTACAATGCCGATCTGCGTGACAGGGTAACCAGCAACAACCAGATACAGATACCTGACTGGTATATAAAGGGCCTGATCAATTATGTCGCCTTCGGATGGGACAGCGAGACAGACAACCGTGTCAGGGACGGCTTTGAGAACAACCGCTACCGGAACCTTGACAATCTTGAGTATGAGGAGGCGGTCTTCGCCGGACACTCGTTCTGGAAATATATAGGAGATACCTACGGAGATGCTATCATACCAAACATCATCTACCTCTCAAAGATTTACCGCAATATAGAGGACGGCTTCCTCTATGGCCTGGGAAAGAGCATCAAGGATACCTATCGCGACTGGAGAAACTACTACACCGAATACTATCAGATCAAGCCGGGAAAGAACTATATCAAACCGCCTGAGATCAGGAAGGGCAGGCACTATGAACGGTTCACCACGGTAAAAGTCAGTCCTGACGGCAGATACGTTGCCTGGGTATCAAACGACTGGGGCAAGAGGAAGATATGGCTTTATGACACCTCAACCGGCAAGTCAGACAGGATCTTTAAGATTGAACCACGATACGAGCAGACTGTTGATTACGTCTACCCGGTACTGACATGGCACCCGGGAGGAAAAATACTCACCTTCGCCAATGAGGAGAAAGGCGCCGTGGAACTTTACTTCTATCGTATCGACCAGAAAAAGAGAGAACAGAGGACAATGCCCTTCTTTGAAAAAGTGCTGTCACTCTCATACTCCCCTGACGGTTCCCGCCTGCTTGCCTCAGCAGTGATCAACGGCATGACTGACATCTATGTGCATACCATTATAAGTGGTACCAATGAACGGATAACCTATGACGTTGCTGATGACCTGGATCCCTCTTTCCTGAAGGGAAAAGATGAAACGATCATCTTTTCCTCGAACAGGCTGACCGATACTCTCTCCAACACAGGTAATCCGCAGGAGAGAACAGGACTGACATATAACCTGTTTACCTATGATCTCAGGGCACGTGACGGTAAACTCACAAGGCTTGACGAAGACTCCATGCAGGATCTCACAAGACCCCTGGAGGCTTCTGTTACTTCTACCGGATTCACCGGTAACGGTAACGGGATCATGAACCACTATACCGGCACCATTGACAGCACAATTGCATACATTGACACAGCACTTCATTACACCTACTTCATTAACCCACGCCAGACCACTGATTTTCCGAGAAACCTTGAAGCCTTTGACCGCAACGGAGGTCAGGATGCTGCAGTAATATTCGACGCAGGGCGATACAGGCTTATGACCGGCCCCTCCGAGACAGCGCCAGCTGTCGACAGCGGCGATGTCATGATCACAATGTGGAGGATGGAGGAGTCAGCGCTTCTCAGGGCAGCCGACAGTATCAACCAGGTCAGGGAGTGGTTGCTGGCTGAAAGGGCCCGCATGAATGACACCCTGAAGAAGCCATTGTACGAATACTACGCCCCGGCTGATGAGCCGATCGACTTCCGCAATTATGTATTTGAAAAGGAAAAGGAGAACTTTTATGAACTGCAATGGAGGAAGGATTACATGGACATCGACCTTGACACCTCCAGGCTCAGTATGCCCAATGCCCTGGTCTACAGACCGGCATTCTACAATAACTACACAGCCACTCAGGTCGACTTTAACTTCCTGAACAACACCTACCAGGCCTACAATGGCGGAGCGCCATACTTCAATCCGGGACTGAACATGCTTATCAAGATAGGCACGATAGACCTGTTTGAAGACTACCGCATTACCGGTGGCTTCAGATTCTCAGGCAATTTTGACAGCAATGAGTACCTGGTAAGCCTTGAGGCACTCAGGGGCAAGTTCGACAAGCAGATAATCTTCCACAAGCAGTCATTTGACACGTACAATGACACCAGCTATTACAAGATAAAGAGCTATACCACATACATGTCGCTCAGGAAACCGCTCAGTGCCGTTCTCTCACTGAAAGGTACCCTTACCTACCGGTATGACAGCTACGTGTTGCAATCTACCGATCTGGCCACTCTGATGGCCCCCTCGTTTGACCGTCACTGGGCCGGCCTGAAGGGTGAGGTCATATATGATAATACCCGCAAGCGGACAATCAATATCTATTACGGTACCCGGTTCAAGGTGTTCGGTGAGTATTACAGGGAAGTGAACGCCACCAAGAGCGACATGTTTGTGCTGGGAGCTGATTTCAGACATTACCAGAAGATCCACCGTGACCTGATATGGGCCAACCGCTTTGCCGCCAGTAGCTCTTTCGGCCCTTCAAGATTGATTTATTACATGGGAGGCGTTGACAACTGGATGAAACTGCCCTTCAGCAATGTGCCCATGTTTGATCAGACCGTGCCTGTAAACCCGAATGTGAATTACGGATTCCAGGCACTGGCCACCAATATGAGGGGTTTCACCCAGAACATTCGCAACGGCAGCAACTTTGCACTGGTCAACAGCGAGTTAAGATGGCCGGTAATAAGATACTTCGCAGGTCACCCGCTGCGGTCCAACTTCCTTAACAGCTTCCAGTTGGTCGGTTTTTATGACATAGGTATGGCCTGGACAGGCTGGGATCCGTGGGGCAATGAGAACTACTGGAATGACCAGGTATATCAGAACGGCCCGGTAAAGGTTACCGTTGACGCCATGCGGGATCCCCTGGTAATGGGATTTGGCGGTGGAGCACGGGCTCAGCTCTTCGGTTACTTCCTCAGGGCTGACCTGGCCTGGGGAATTGATAACGGCTATATCCTGCCAAAAATATTCTATCTCTCCTTCAGTCTCGACTTCTGATCCTAGAATTGAGGCACAGATTGCTGATCAGCCATTACTGGCATCGTATTTGCTATACTCCCGGACAAGGGTGAATTTATTTCTGTCCCGGTTAGGAAAGAATAAAAATAAGAGATAATTTTACACCCGTAATCTTTAAAAACAGTAGTAATGGCTTACAAAATTTCAGATGATTGCACAGCTTGCGGAA
>JAAZAP010000026.1 GCA_012514255.1 Bacteroidales bacterium
ATAAAAAAATCCCTGGCAGCCCTGAAGCTGATTGACCTGGCCATCCTTGTCCTTGCCGAAAATATTTTTGGCGAGGAGGAGGCCGGCCTCCTTGAGGAGCTCGCCAGGCTTGATGTCCCCGTGGTGATTGTGCACAACAAGAGTGATCTCAGCCCGGTAACGTCAGAGCTGAGGGAAAAGGTCAGAACTATCACCGGAAAAGAGATCACGGAGTATTCAGCACTGCAGCCGGGAAAACATAATCCCGTACTGCTGGCAAATATTAAGGATTCCATGCCACCGATGGCCATTAGGAGTCACGGACTGGTAGGCGACCTGGTGAGTCCCGGTGACATTGTCCTGCTGGTTACTCCCATTGACATCGAAGCCCCTGAAGGAAGGATGATACTCCCCCAGGTTCAGGTGATCAGAGATACACTTGACAATGACTGCACTGCCATCATTCTGAAGGAAAATGAGATCGAATCCTTCCTTGGCAAGACCGGCATCACACCCCGGCTGGTAATCACAGACAGCCAGGTCTTTGGTAAGGTCAGCGCCGTTATTCCCCGTGATATCCCCCTGACTGGTTTCAGTATCGTTCTTGCCAGGCAGAAAGGCGATTTTGAGGAGTACCTTCGCGGCACGCCAAAAATCAGCGAACTGAAAGACAGCGACAGGGTGCTTTTGCTCGAATCATGTACTCACAACGTAGCCTGTGATGATATAGGCAGGGTGAAGATACCCCGTTGGCTTACCGAATTTACCGGCAAAAAACTTGAGTTTGACATTGTGGCCGGACTCGACACTTTCCCGAGGCCTGTGGAAGATTACGCGCTGGTGATACAATGCGGCGGATGCATGGTGACGCACAGACAATTATTGAACAGGCTTCGCGACCCGAAGAAACACAATATTGCCATAACCAACTATGGCATGGCTATTGCCTATCTTCACGGAATTTTTGACCGTGCCATTGAACCCTTTACGGGCAGAAAAGAAAAAACCGGTGATCTTTTGTGACCCCCGGCTTTTTTTATTTTACAGTCGTGTCAGCCAGACACCCGGTGCTGCGCGAACCGGCAAAAAGATCATACTCCTTAAAACGCCGATACGAACCCGGCGCTCCACTTTCCGTATGACTGTCCGCTGAAGACCTGTGTGAACTCCGTCACCAGCCTGACGTTTCGACGGATAAGGTACCCGGCATGCAATGTGGCCGAGCGATAGTCCAGATAGTCCAGATCAGACTCCACCCAGTTGAGCAATCCATTGAGATACCACGTGCTCATATCACCCCTGGGAGAGAATATCACCTCTGCAAACCCGCCATGAGTCATCACATCCTGCCGCATTGGTTCTTCAGGGTTGAGAAAGATGTCTGAATCACTCCTCCAGAGGTACTGAAGACCGATAATAAGCTTTTCATTGAAGTCCAGAACGAGGTCCGGACCATACATCTTCACCTGGTTGATGAAGTTACCGGTGCTGTTCTGCAGTACTTCCTTGCCGGCATAGCCAAAAAACCCGATGCTTGCATACTCACCGATATCCTGGGTCAGCTTAAGCAACATGTTCTTGTACTTGTCCTTGTCAAAAACATACCAGTGATCGGCCATGCCCAGGCCGGTACCGCTTATGACTTCGAATACAACGGATGTGCCTGTTTCAAATCCCCTGTCAAGCAGTATGCCCTTGTCATATTTAAGGTTAATGGAAGACTCACCCGGAGCTGTGCCATAGATCTTGTAATTCTCAATAGTGTACCGCATCTCTCCCTTGAACATCGGATCCGAAGCTGCAAACTGGCCCAGATAGACATTTATACCGGTCCGGAAGAGGTCTTTGTACATCAGGAAGGCATCCTCAAGCCCCACTATCTTACCTCGCTCATCC
>JAAZAP010000199.1 GCA_012514255.1 Bacteroidales bacterium
CTATGGTAAATTCAGCATTACCTTCACTCTGAGGGGTAGTCATCAGGCTGGCCGTCTCCGGAAATTCGCCCGAGGGTATGGCAGATACCCTGATTATCCTGTCATTGATTACCTGCAGTCGTATTGTCTGCCCGGGGAAGTCAGACCTGGCATTCAGTTTCACCATAATCCCATTTTCGGTACGGTTGTAGAGTTCACCGGTGCACGACCCCATTATCAGGGCTGTGACTAACATGGCTGCAAGTGCCAACGCTGACAATATTCCTGCATTTTTCATATCGTTGAACTTATCTGATTACAATCTTTTTCGTTACTGCGTAATTGTTTCCGTAAAAACTGATGAAGTATATCCCGGGAGGCAGACCAGTATTGACTGCAATGGCTGAACCATCACTCCTGATCTCTTTACTGATCTGAATGGCTCCGTTAAGATGGCTGATCTCCAGCCGTGTAACATGTGAAGGCAGATTTTCAACAGTGACCGTACCGGTTGACGGATTGGGCCAGATAACTATTTCATCATCCGCTCTGGTTATTTCCACGGATGTCACTTCATTGTTTATGGCAAGCTGCCGGGTACCCTGCTCAACCAGAAGGTATACAGCTGAGAGCGGGGGGACAGAGACGACTATCTGGTCACCGATGGCTACACCGTTTGCTTTTATAGATTCGTAATTATCCGGTCCGCCGGCTTCAAGGGAGCTTCCTGTGCCGTTGACATAGACTTTCCTGGAAAAGTCCTCTCCCTCATTGCCGGAAAGGGTATATGTGTAGAACCGGTCCCCCACGCCGTAGTTTTTCAGGTTTATCCGTACCACCTTTCTCACCTTTGTGATGTTCACCAGTGATGCCCCGATGTGCCCCGAACTGAATGCAGTGGGAGTGATCACCACTCCCGGGGTGCCGGTGACTGTTGAGTTCAGCAGTACATCGCCTGTATGCCTGCGCATATAGTAGAGATGGAAGAATGCAGGGTGAGGTGTGTAATTGGGAATGAAAGGCTCATTGTATGAGTACATTCCGTGGTCATTGCCATTATCCCAGCCGTTGGCCAGATCCCAACGGCAGGCGGCAGCGTAGCCCGTCCTGATCATCTCACCGGTGGCGAGTACTGCCTGCATGCCGTTAGCGTGCGAGACCGGCTGGTTTGAACCTACCGCAAAGATGTTGTATTCTGTAAGAGCCAACGGCAGCTGCGGCATTCCGGCAGCAGCCACGGTGTTCCAGACATAGTTTTTGTATCCCTCAGTGTTTTTGTAGGAATTCAGTACTGTTTCCACGTCAGAGTCTGTGTTCCATGGGGTGTAGTAGCTGTGGACAATGTAGAAGTCGGCCATATCACCCACCTGTGCCGCCACTCCGGTGTTCCATGATGAGTGGGTGGAGGCAGCCTCCACCATTACGACACCTATTTTTATTTCCTTGCCGGTCTCAGCTGCCGCGGCCCTCATTGAATCAATGAAGACCCTGCAGTGCTGTCCGTAGAGAGCGGGAGTAATATACTCAGGCTGGTCATCCTTATTGAGTGACCGGTCTATCCTGTATCCCGCCTCCCAGCTCCCGAAGACCTCGTTCCCTATCTCCCAGAACTTAGAACGCCCGTTGTCATAGCGCACCCATTCAGCTGCCATGTGTGCAGCCTGGGCCACGGGGTCATCACTGGTGCCATACCTGGCATAGCCGTAGTTCACGGTGAGCATTCCCGTGACACCCGCCTTGCTGAGTATACTGTAGAACGAATCTACGTGCATGGTCCAGTTCTCGGCTCTCTGGCCATACCATGGCCAGGTAGTGTTGGATGGGTCATTCATCAGGGCCTGGGGCACATCAGGCGGTCTCTGATTATAGCCCCTGTTCCAGAAGAAGGCATCGGAGGTGCTGCCTCCGGGTCCCCGCATCACTCCCTGGTCGCGGTTTGCGATGTTTTTCATCAGGGTGACATTGTCAGACATGGGGCCGGTCCATAGATTGGCATTATCTCCGAAAAGATACGGTGAAACCAGCGTAACAGTGTCAGAGCAGTCAACTGTAATGGCCACGGTAACCGGATCAGTCATTGCCTGGGCATCCACATATTCAGGAACAACAGCTGTCCTGGGCTGCCACCCGGCCATGAAGAAGCCCTGGGAGTAACCGCTGTAATCAGGCTCATCACTCAGCGGGTAGTTTTTAAGGTCCGGCATCTCGTCAAGGGTAACCACATAATCATGGGTCATCACCTTCTGCCAGTGTGAAAGCGGGTTGATGACGCCGTCACGTATGAAGTCGCCGTACCAGGGCATGAACCATGACCAGTGTGCCCTGTCCTCAACAAGCCTGTCGGGATCAGGCACCGGTCCGTTCTCGCTGAGGGTAATCAGCTTGCGGCCTCCGAACTTCTCCCTGATGGCGTTGTATGTAAGCACCTGTGAGCTGAAGTCGCCGTCAGATGCATAGATATCTGCTCCGAGAATATCAACATATTCATCTCCCGGGTACCAGTCGAGGTTGCCTGAGCCGGCATCGGTAGTCCAGACCCAGATGAGGTTCTTCAGACCGTGGTGATTAACCAAACGGTCAAACATCAGCCTCCAGAGCATTTTGCAGGGCTCCGGTCCTTTCGCGCCCCACCAGAACCATCCTCCGGAGGCCTCGTGAAGCGGTCTGAACAGAACCGGGATCTTGTCATTGTTGAGTTGCTTAAGGTAACCGGCTATGATGTCTATGTCGCTCAACATAGCCTGGTATTCCGCCGAGGTGGCTTCGGTGATTTTTGATACGTCAAACGATGTGCCTGAGGTGTAAAATTCATCTGTTGCCCGTGAGGGATCACGCCAGTGCCAGCATATTGCAACAAGACCATTACGGTCATACCAGTCTCTTGCTTCGGAGACAACAACTGACTTGTCAAACCAGTTGTAGTTACGGGTATGGTTCATGAAGTCGAGACCGATGAGCGCCGGGTATTTTCCCGTTTGGGAGAAAAGCCATTCAGCCTCCTCCTTTGCATTAAGGCTCATAGCGCCGGAGTGTATATTATGGGTGAAACTGTCCATGAGATAGCTCCATAGCCTTCTCGTCTCCCTGTGAGGCGAAGGGGTGGAAAGGCTGTATGGAAGCTTAACAGTAACTTCAGGGGTGTTATCCGGCTCAATCCGGAAGTAATCAAGCAGGAACCATCCCCAGCTTTCAGTCATTGAGAGGGTGTTGCTCCCCTCCCTGAGCCATATCCTGCCGAAGGAGACCTCCGTGAATGTAGCCGAAGCCGGGAAGGAGACCTCTGAGCTGTTGCCGTTAATACCGAGTATGTTCTTCTTGTCGCCGTATGGCCCCGCATACCCGATGAAGAGTCTGTACCATCCTTCCTGTGCCAGGGAAAAGGTGACGGTCACCGCGTCACCCTCATTCTGAAATATTCCCACGTATCCTGTTCCGGAGTAACCAGTCACTGATGTCTGCACTGACAGGCCTCCTGTCAGGGTACCGTTCTCAGCCTCGTATTTCGTGCCCTGGGCAAGAACAGTTGCGGCACACGAGAAGAGCAGCACAACAGATAACGGTAACCTGGCACAAAGTCTCATATGGCAAAATTGCTCTCTTTGTTAATAAATACAAAGGGTATCTCAATTTAGTGATAAAATCTGAGATACCCTTTGTTTCAGGTAAAAGGGAATTTCAAATTAGTTCATCGGTTCAAAGCGAACATTATCAATTCCCATGTTAACTTTTACGGAAACACCATGGCTCCAGATCATTCCGAATTCACTGCCGCCGAGAGAGGCATCAGGTATAGATGCTGTGCCATCATCGGTCATGAATCCTGTCAACGGGCAGGTCACCGTGATCCACCCTGTGGTCTTGAATCCTTCTGCTTCGCCATTCCAGGGCTGGAAGTGGTAGAAGTAACTTCCCAGCCTGACTCTGAGGTCTCCCTCATAAATCGTTTCGCGGACATTGATATCGAACCTGACAGCCCAGGTGTTAACATCAACACCTGTCGTCACGAAATTATCACTGGCATTGCGGAAGAAGAGTCCGTCCCACCATCCGGTACCACACATTCCGTCAATATTCCAGAATGGCGTTCCGTCTGCTGAGTTTGCAGGATCGTCAAGAATGCCACTTCCAATAGCATTACCCCACCAGGAATCTTTGTATGCACCGTTGAAGTCAAAGAAGCAGTAAGTCTGGTCCCATACAGGATCAGTGCCGCCAAAATATATTTCGGGGAAGAATCCTTCCTCGCCTTCGTATGTCACCAACCTAATGGTTCCGGTACCAACAGCCACATCTTCAGGAACATAGACCTCAATCCTTGTGTCGGTCTTTGAGCCATAGGCAGTAGCATAAACGTCTCCCGGGAAGATAAGTTCCTTTACAAGGAGCATGTTTGTACCATTTATGGTCAATATCTTGCCCGGTTCAGCGCGAGTCTCGGTGTACGAGCCAAATGCCGGCAGGTTGGCAAGAAGGGTGAAATCGATGGCTGAGACAACCTCCGTACCGTTCATGGTAACTATTGTTATCTTACCGGTCTTGGCGCCTACGGGAACGGTCACGGCAAGGGACGTTCCCGTCCTTGTGCCGATGGTTCCTTCCAGGCCTCCCGTAAAGATTACTTTGCTGACAAGATCGAGGTCAGTCCCTGAAATTGTAATGTTAGTATTGGCCCTGGCCAATGTAGGGCTGAACGATGAGAATGCCGGGACAATCA
>JAAZAP010000200.1 GCA_012514255.1 Bacteroidales bacterium
CCATAGGTCAGAAGGCGCCTGACTTCACCCTGAATGACGTTGATGGCAATCCTGTATCACTCTATTCAAAACTTGGGGGTGACACCAAACTGTTGCTGCTCGATTTCTGGGCCGGATGGTGCGGACCCTGTCGCCAGGAGAATCCCAACGTGGTAAAGGTATGGAAGGAGTACAACAAGAAGGGTTTTGACGTATTCGGAGTATCACTTGACCGGACCAGGGAAGACTGGCTGAAGGCCATCGAGGATGACAACCTGACATGGACACACGTCTCTGACCTTAAGTTCTGGGATTGTGCACCTGCAAGGCAGTATGCCGTAAGCGCCATCCCGGCCAACTTCCTCCTTGATGGCAACGGTATTATTGTGGGTCATAACCTGCGCGGTGATGCCCTGGGAGAGAAGGTAAAAGAACTGCTTGGCAGTAACTAACCGGAAATTTTATTAATTTAGGTAGCCGTTGGGGCGTGTGTCTCAACGGCTATCATACTTTAAATATAAGATAATGAGCAAGAAAGAGCAGTTTTTTGATCACATTAAAAGCGGGTATGCCTGCAAGGGCGATTATATCGTTCTTGGTGGAGCCATGCTTGACGGAGAAGCAATTGCAGATGCACACATACAGATACCGCTTAAGACCCTCAACCGGCACGGCCTGATTGCAGGGGCTACAGGAACGGGAAAGACAAAGACTCTGCAGGTGATCACTGAACAGCTCTCACTCAAGGGCATTCCTTCACTGGTCATGGACGTCAAGGGTGATCTGAGCGGTGTCGCCAGACCGGGGAGCGAGAATGACTTCATCAGGAACAGGCACTCCGCCATGAACCTGCCCTACTCAACCATGGGTTTTCCGGTAGAGCTGCTTACAATATCAGAACAGAATGGTGTCAGGTTACGTGCCACTGTCTCTGAGTTCGGGCCGGTGCTCTTCTCCCGTATCCTTGACCTGAATGATGTTCAGTCAGGCATCATGTCAATAATCTTCAAATATTGTGATGATCACAAACTCGGGCTGATTGACCTGAAAGACATACGAAAGGTGATACAGTACCTGACGACCGAGGGAAAGGCTGAGCTGGAGAAGGAATACGGGGCAATGTCAACAGCGTCAACAGGAGTGATACTTCGCAAGATAATTGAACTGGAACAACAGGGGGCGGAGCGGTTCTTCGGTGAGGAATCATTTGACATCAGCGACCTGATGCGCAGAGACAGCAATGGCAATGGTTATATCAACATCATTAGACTGACCGACATACAGGACAGGCCGAAGCTCTTTTCCACCTTTATGCTGTCTCTCTTGGCAGAGGTTTACAACACGATGCCGGAGAAAGGTGACCAGCCCAAGCCTGAACTGATGATATTCATTGATGAGGCACATCTTATCTTTAACCAGGCAAGCAAAGTATTGCTGGAGCAGATTGAAACAATTGTCAAACTCATTCGTTCCAAGGGTGTGGGAGTTTATTTCATTACCCAGAATCCTATGGATGTGCCTGCCTCAGTGCTGGCACAGCTTGGTCTTAAGGTGCAGCATGCCCTTCGTGCCTTCACGGCCAATGACAGGAAGGATATCAAGCTGACAGCTGAAAACTTCCCGATTTCAGAATATTATGACACCGGGGAAACACTCACCTCACTGGGCACCGGGGAGGCCCTGGTAACAGCCCTCAATGAAAAGGGCATCCCGACACCCCTGGCCGTATTGATGGTACGCGCACCGATGAGCAGGATGGATATCCTTACACAGGAGGAGATTGATATGATCAACAGCTCATCACACCTGGTAACCAGATATTCACGTGTCATTGACCCCGAGAGCGCCGCAGAAATGCTTGAAAAAAAGATACAGGCAGCAGAACAGAAAAGAAGTGATGCAGCGGCAAGGAAAGCAGACCAGAGAGCAGGAAAAAGCACCAGGACAACAACAAGGAGAAGGACAGCCACCCACCCGGTGGTGAAGGTGCTGACTTCGGCTACCTTCATCCGAGGTGTGATGGGAATACTTACCAGGGCAATGAAGTAGAAGTACAATATTCCAAATAATACACTTTTTAATCAAAAAATGAGAAACATGAAAAAGATCAACATTGGACTGACACTTGTTCTTGTTGTGGCACTCCTGACAGCAGGATGCGCATCAATGAACAAAACAACAAAAGGTGCTGCTGTAGGAACTGCTGCAGGTGGTGCCATGGGCGCAGTAATAGGCAAGGCAACCGGTAACCCGGCCCTGGGTGCCATAATAGGTGCCACCGTTGGCGGAGCTACAGGAGCCATCATCGGCCGCGAGATGGACAAACAGGCTGAAGAGATTGCGAACAGTGTTCCCGATGCCAAGGTGGAACGCGTGGGTGAAGGCATAGTTGTGGAATTCAGCAGTGCCGTTCTCTTCGGATTTGATCAGTCAGATCTGTCAGCAGAAGCCATGGCGAACCTTGACAAGCTGGTCACCGTGCTGAACACCTATCCTGACACCAATATAGAAGTTCAGGGTCATACAGACAGTAAGGGGAGCGAGACATACAACCAGACCCTCTCTGAGAAGAGGGCTGGCGCCGTTTCAACATACCTTGCCGGGAAAGAGATTACGGCTGAACGTATCATCACAAAAGGTTTTGGAGAAACAATGCCTGAATATGACAACGAGACCGAGGAGGGAAGGGCACAGAACCGCAGAGTGGAGTTCCTGATCACGGCCAATGAAAAGATGATTGCTGAAGCAGCTGCCGAAGCAGAAAAGGAATAGTTTTAAATAAATTGAATTAACCAAATAGTTAAGTTATGAAAAAAAGGATTCTATCTGTCGTTGCTATTTTAGTTTTATCAGTCTATGCCCTTCAGGCACAGGTTGATTTCGGGATTGTTGCGGGGCCGAATTTCCAGAACATGGTTGGGAAGGATGCCGGCGGAGATAAGATGACCAATGGCCTTCTTGTTGGTTTTCATGCCGGAGTAAAGGCTAATATTCCCGTGGCACCCGACTTTTACTTCCAGACCGGTCTGTTGTTTTCGCAAAAGGGTTCGAAGAACAATGAGGGTATTCTGCCTTTGAAGAGCAGTGATGATTACAATACCACATCCAGGATATCTTATCTGGAGCTCCCGCTGCATTTGCTCTTCCGTCCCGCACTGGGTTCGGGTCATATGCTTGTGGGTTTCGGCCCGTATGTGGCAGCAGGTATTACCGGCAAGCAGGTAGTTGATTATGGCAGCCTGCCGTCAATGGAGCAGAATATCAAGTTTAAGGGTGAGATAACCAACAGTGAGCGTTGGGATGTGGAGAATGCTTACTATAAGCGTTTTGATGCCGGTGCAGACATCTTTGCCGGCTACGAGTTTAGTATGGGCCTCTATTTCCAGCTCAATGCACAGCTCGGTCTGTTGAACATGATACCTGCACTGGAGGATGGCGG
>JAAZAP010000201.1 GCA_012514255.1 Bacteroidales bacterium
TAACTTCAGGTATGCTGCCGGGGACGGTAAGCTCAAGTCGCTTAATTTCGTGCCATACAGTCGTGATCATCTCGTTTCAATACTCACCTCAGGTGAGCGTGTTGACGGCTCCAGCCTCTTTTCGTTCATTGAGGCAGGCTCAAGTGACCTTTATGTGATGCCCCGTTACCGCACTGCTTTCGTCAATCCCTTTACCCAGGCCCCTACGCTTGAGATACTCTGTTCATTTTACAACTCGGAAGGCAGGCCCCTGGAGAGTTCCCCGGAATATATTCTCCGCAAAGCGATAACGAGGTTCACTGCCTCCACAGGGTATACCATCAGGGCTCTCGGAGAGCTGGAATACTATGTAAGGTCAGCAAGCGAAGAGCTTTATCCGCTCTTTGACCAGAAAGGATACCACCAGTCGAAGCCCTTTGCCAAGTTCGAGGACCTGCGTGTGGAAGCCCTCGAGCTGTGTGCCAGGGCTGGCTGCCACATCAAGTACGGCCACTCCGAGGTGGGCAGTTTCTCAAAGGATGGCGATGATTATGAACAGCATGAGATTGAGTTCCTGCATGTACCCATGGATGAGGCTGTGGAACAGATGATTATTGCAAAGTGGATCCTGCGTATGCTTGGTTACAAGTATGGCGTGGAGGTGAGCTTTGCCCCAAAAATCACCGTGGGCAAGGCTGGCTCAGGCATGCATATCCATCTCATGCTTGAGAAGGATGGCCGCAACCTGATGATTGAGGATGGCAGGCTGAGTGATACAGCAAGGAAGATGATTGCCGGCATCCTTGACCTGAGCAAGGGTCTTACTGCCTTCGGAAATACAATACCGACATCGTATCTGAGGCTTGTTCCGCACCAGGAGGCTCCGACGAATATCTGCTGGGGCGACCGTAACCGGTCAGTGCTGGTAAGGGTTCCCCTTGGTTGGCTGGGTGCATCACAGATGATTCATGATGCCAATCCTGCCGAGCCGTCAGGCCCGGAAGAGAAGGTCTCCAGGCAGACTGTTGAGCTCCGTTCACCTGACGGCTCGGCGGATATCTACCTCCTCATGGCAGGTATCGCCGTGGCTATCCGGCACGGTCTTGAGATGCCCGGTGCGGTGGAGATGGCAGAAAGGCTTTACGTTGATTATAATATCTTCAAGGAGAAGGAGAAGGCGGCGGCGAAGAAGCTCGAGTCCCTGCCTGCCTCATGCTGGGATTCGGCCGAGGCGCTGCTGAAGCTGCGCGCCCACTTTGAGAAGGACGGTGTCTTCCCGGCAGGGGTAATTGATGCCCTGGCGGCGAAGCTGAAAGCTTACAATGACAAGCACCTCAGTGAGGAACTCTACGGCAAGAACGAAGCCATAGCCAAGCTGGTGAAAGAGTACCTGCACTGCGGGTAGTATTGCATTTGCATTAAGTGAAATGAGTCAGCAGCGCGAAGGGGCATGAAACGGCTGCCCGTGGCTATGCTTCAGCTGTAGCCCTGATTGTCTCCTCACAATGATCTGAGTTGTTCAGGCGGCAGATGGCGGCCCTGATGCTGACATTCAGCTCAAAACCCACCAACAGGGCTACGGCGTTGAGATAGAACCAGATGAGGATGACAATAAAGGTTCCGATGGACCCATACAGTTTGTTGTATTGCCCGAAGTTGTTCACATAGGCCGAAAAGGCCAGTGAGGTGATGATAAAAAGGGTGGTAGCCACTATCGATCCGGGAGAGATATACCTGAAATCCTTCTTCCGTGCCGGCACAAGATAGTACATGGTGGAAATAGCAAAGAAAAGCATTGCTATAATAAGTATCCACTTCAATACCATAATGATATAGAAGACGAGGTTCATCTCCAGCAGATCCATCTCCACCAGCCTGCTGACCACCATGCGGCCCAGGATTATCAGCGCACTGGCAGCCATGAACATGATAAGTACGAAGACCAGAAGGAAGACTGCTATCTTTCTCTGCTGCAGCCATGACCGGCTCTCAAAGTCGTGCACTGAGACATTGAATGCATGGATCAGGGCATGAATACCATTGGTGGAAAAGATGACAGTAGCGAAGAACATTATCACCATCAGGGTTCCGCTCTTGTTGGTAATCACGTCAACAATAGTGCTTTCCAGATAACTGTATGCATTTTCCGGAAGCATGTTTTCAAACATCCGGACCAGCTCAGTCTGGAAGTTGGGTATAGGAATGAAAGGGATAAGTGTAAAGAGGAATATAGTTGCAGGCAGAAAAGCCATGAGCATGTTAAAAGCTATTGATGAGGCCCTGGTTACCAGCACCCCGCGGCCGAAGAGACCTTTTACTATCAGTCTGCCAACCAGTTCCAGCGGCGCACCGTCAAATCCCGGCGGCACTGCGTTTCTTATCCATTTGGTTCTGGCTAGCAAGGTCTCCCTGGCGGTCATCTCTCTGTCAGAATGCTTTCAGGCTCATGTCAAGGCTTTTTATGTGGTGGGTCAGTGCCCCTATTGAGATGTAGTCGACGCCGCAGAGGGCATAATCCCTTACGTTTTCCAGGGTGATCCCTCCCGATGATTCCGTCTCTGTTCTTCCCGCGATGAGCGCCACAGCCTCCTTTGTGTCAGGGATTGCAAAATTGTCAAGCATGATGCGGTCAACGCCGCCGGCATCAAGGATCTCCCTTACCTCTTTCAGGTTGCGGGCTTCCACCTCGATTTTCAGGATGAGGAAGTGTTTTTTCAGGTACTCCCTGGTTCTTTCAATGGCTGCCGCGATACCTCCTGCATAATCGATGTGATTATCCTTGAGCATGATCATGTCATAGAGACCCATCCGGTGGTTCACCCCGCCACCTGTCCTGACAGCCTCCTTCTCAAGCGCCCTCATCCCCGGGGTGGTCTTCCGGGTATCGGTGATGCGTGCCCGCGTATCCTTTATCACATCGGTATAGTGTGCAGTGGCGGTGGCTATCCCGCTCATTCGCTGCATTATGTTCAGTACTATGCGCTCAGCGCGAAGGATGGGCTGTACCCGCCCGGCTACGGTGAGGGCTATGTCACCATACCTTACCATGTCACCGTCGTGGAGCAGGATCTCTACCGTCAGTGAGGGGTCAGCTATTGTGAAAACTTCGCGGGCTACGCGCAGACCGGAGATAATGCCCTCCTCCTTTATGATCAGCCTGGCGCGTCCGGTGGCATCGGAAGGGATGGATGCCAGTGAGCTGTGATCACCGTCACCGGTATCCTCGGCAAGAGCATTTACTATAAATGACCGGAGATCGGTTTCACTCATTATCTGCTTCAATCCTTATCTGGTGTATCAATGGATTACCGTTGACCTTTTTCAGCAGGAAGTAAACGCGGAATTTGCCCTTGTCTGTCTCAAGGTTGGCGATGGCATACTGGGCATCACCCCTTGCGCCCTGGTGCCTGATAACGAACTCGCGCGAACGGTAACGGCTGAAGAAATCCTTCAGTATCTTCTCAGCTACGCTCTTGCTGTAAAAGTCCTCCTTATCAGGAAGAACCAGCTCAACGGTACTGTTAAGATAATCGGACAGTCCTGCAGCACTTCCCGTACGAAAAGCGATGGCAATACCGGAGGGTATCCTGGACTGATCCTGGGCGGCAAGCATCATTACCATGATAAACAGCATACCTGCCGTGGACAAAAGCTTCTTTCTCATTTCCTTTCCTTTCTGCTTTCCATGTCAGGAACAAAGCAAATTTAATTATTTATATCAAAAAGCGCACCACTTTTAATTATCCGCCTCCCTGACCGGCATAAAAAGTGCTTAATTGCTATATTTGCCCTACTCAACGAATGCCTGGACAAGCAATGAAAATGGTGCTCCTGCTTGCAGGAAAAACTGATCAGCCCTGGATCAGGGACGGTGTGGCGGAATATGAGAAGAGGATCTCTAAATACGTCCGCCTCGAGATAATTACCCTGCCTGATGTAAAGAACCCGGGCAACAGGCCAGATGGATGGGTTAAGTCAAAGGAAGCCGAAAAGATGGTCTCCTTTTTCAGGAGTGATGACCATGTTGTCCTGCTTGATGAGCGGGGCACGGACTATTCCACTCTTGGTCTTGCCGGCTGGCTTCGCAAGGCGATGATGCTGCCCTCGAAAAGGATAGTGTTTGTTGTGGGCGGACCCTATGGTTTTGATCCGTCGGTCACTGCCAGGGCGGATCATTCGATCTCCCTTTCCAGGCTCACCTTCTCACACCAGGTGGTACGATTATTGTTCGCAGAACAACTTTACAGGGTACTCTCGGTCAATGCCGGGGATCCATATCATCATGAATAAAGCCATGCCCGGGAAACTAAAGGATATCAGGATTGTACTCATTGCGCTGCTGGCAGTTGCAGCTCTGGCAGCAGGAGCAGACATACTCTATCACAGTGGACTGGAATGGCGTCTGCGTACGGCGCGCGTTGACGCCAGGCTCTCTTCCCTGGAAAGGGAGGCGGGGAAACTGCTGATAAGGGCTGAGAACGAGATCAGTAAGACGGGTGATCCGCAATCGCTCTTCAGAAACCAGCTTTGCAGAGATGCCCTGAAGAAAGGCATAACCCTCCTTGTTTACCATGAGGGCCGGGTGGTATACTGGTCTGACAACAGCATAGCCTTTCCCCTCATTTATAGCAAAGGATTCGTTGAACATAAGCCGGTGTTTTACAGTAACGGCTGGTTCGTCCCGATCCACCATGAGTTTCCTGGCTATTCATTGCTGGCACTGATAAAGGTGTACAGGCAGTACCCTATTGTCAACGACATCCTCATATCAGGCTTCCCGGAAACCTTCCCGCTCCCGGAACAAACACTCATCACCTTTGATCCTGATGAATCACCTTATCATGTCAACGGATCAGAAAATGAGTTTCATTTCGGACTGCTCTTCCCGGAGAGGAAGCCCAATACAATCTTCATCGTCATTCCCATTCTGATGTGGCTTGCGCTGTTTTTCCTGCTGATAAGGACAGTGGTACTGGCCTCAGAAAGGCTTGAGAGAAAAACAGGGATGCCAATAGGGATGCCGGCGGCTTTCGGAGCCCTGGTAATCATCTATCTGATAATCCTGCTTACAGGCCTGCCACCCTCGGTGACTGCCACGGAGCTCTTCTCCCCCTTTCATTGGTCGGCAGGGTGGCTGATGCCTACCATAGGGCATGCACTGCTGCTGGGGCTGTTGATTCTTTCTGCCACCAGGATCGCCTTCAGGAGCGGCAGATTCAATGAACCATGGACAGGAAAGGGATTACTCAGACCTCTGGTCCCGGGATTATTCCTGGCATTGGGTATTATCCTCTTCCTGGCAGCAGAAGCCTTTTTCCGTGATCTTGTCCTGAACTCATCCGTCAGCTTCGAGGCCTTCCGCATACTTGACATGACCTTCATGAGCCTTGCCGGATTGATTGCCATGCTGATGATGCTTACCGTTCCTGTCCTGCTCTTCATGCGTGCAATAAGAATGATGAGGGAGTGGCCGTGGCGTGAATGTCTTACTGTTATCGGCGTGACCGCATTGTTGCTGCCCCTGGCCTGCCTGCTATTCACCAGATGCAACTTTCTGAGCGTGGCCTGGGTGGTGGTCATGCTGGCAGGTGTCATTCTATGGCAGAGAAAATCATACTCAGAGGTAACTCTCATGATACTCTTTTCGCTGGTGACGGGAATGTATGCAACCACACTGATCCTCAGATACTCTGATCTCAAGGAGGAGAGGAACATGAAGGTGATGGCTGTCTCCCTCGCCAATGACAATGACATGGTGGCCGAAGGGATGCTTATTGATATGTGGCCGGCACTGGAAGATGATACTGTGCTGGCAGGACTTGTCAGAAGAGAAGTGATCATGGCTGCAGATATCAATGCGGTGTACCGGTATCTTGAGGACGGCTATTTCTACGGGTACTGGGAGAATTATGACCTTAACATTGTCATTTGCCGCAATGACTCTCCTCTCAGCCTGGGATCCGCAGGGACAGAGGCAGAGAACTGCTTTGACTGGTTTGCCAACCGGATAAGGAATGAGGGCGATACCATTACCCGCACAGGATTCTACTTTATGCGTAACAGGACAGGCCGGGCCTGGTATATGGCTAATCTCTTCTATGAGGTCTCTCCCGGCGTGACCAACGGATTATTCATTGAGCTGGTGAGTCATATAGAGACCTATCTTGCCGGCTACCCGGAACTGCTGCTTGATGCAACCCATCAGCGCTTCCCGAAGCTCAGGGATATATCCTATGCCAAGTACAACAACGGAGAGCTGGTGCTCAGATCAGGAGAGTATCCATATGACACCGAAATTGAACCTGGTCAGACGGAGAGAGAGGAGTACAGGTTTGTTGAAACACCTGATTTCAAGCACCTGTATTATTCCCTCGGAGATATGACGCTGGCCATCTCTACCCCCAGGGTGATGACCCTGGACAGCATCATTACCTTCGCTTACCTGTTCATAGTCTTGCTGATCTATGTTTTTATCCTTCTTACCCTCTTTACCAGGCACCCGCGTGAGCTGCTGAAAATAGAGACCTTCAGAAGGCGTCTGCAACTCTCTTTTGCAGGAGTGCTTACCGTGGTTTTCATTATCGTGATAGCCGGAGCACTGGTGCTGAGCACGAAGCAGTTCAGTAATAATCATATAAGGCTGATACGGGAAAAGGCCATGTCACTGTCCATAGAGCTGGAACACAAGCTGTTTACAGAGGAGACGCTGGAGGAAGGCTGGCAGACCCGTGACTACCCTACACTGAATCACCTGCTTGTTAAGTTCTCAAATGTCTTCTTTACTGATATCAATCTTTACTCGCCCTCTGGTAATCTTCTTGCCACATCCAGGCCCGAGGTGTTCACCCGCAAGCTCGAGGGAAGCATGATCAATCCCGTAGCGTACGGAGTTCTTACATCTCCGGGCAAGGAGGAATATATCGGTGTTGAGAACATAGGCAACCTCAGGTACCTGTCGGCTTATCTGCCTTTCTACAATGAGGATAACAAGCTTCTGGCCTATCTCAATATACCCTATTTCACAATGCAGAACCTGCTCGCGGAAGAGACATCCAACCTGATAGTGACCCTTATCAATTTCGCCCTCCTCTTTCTCCTCCTGATGATGTGGGTATCCGTATTCCTCAGTGACAGAATTACCAGTCCGCTAAAAATGCTTCAACAGGCAATGGCTTCCGTTGTCTACGGGAAAAGGAATGAGCATATAAGCTATAGCAGCCGGGATGAGGTGGGTGAGCTTGTCAGGCAGTTCAACCGGATGACAGATGAACTTGATGAGAGCGCCAACAAGCTTGCACGCACTGAACGTGAGATGGCCTGGCGCGAGATGGCCAGGCAGATAGCACACGAGATCAAGAATCCTCTCACTCCCATGAAGCTTAACGTGCAGCAGTTATTCAAGTCTTGGAATGACCAGGTGCCGGATTTTGACACCAGGATGAAAAGCTTTACTGATAACCAGATTGAATATATTGACAATCTGTCAAATATAGCCACCGCGTTTTCATATTTTGCCAGGTTGCCGGGAGCGGATCCTGCGGAGGTTGATGTCATTGCACAGCTCAAAACCACCCTGGCAATGTTCAGTCACTCTGAGAATACTTACATCACCCTGAACGCAGGTAATATCAGCAAGGCATTTATCATAGCTGACAGGGAGCACCTGAACAGTATCTTCTTTAACCTGCTCAAGAACGCGGTGCAGGCAATCCCCTCGGGCCGTAAGGGGGAGATCAGGATTGAGATAATACCTGATGATGATAAACTGAAGATAAAGTTCATGGATAACGGGGCAGGCATACCTGACGAGCTCATTCCTAAAATTTTTACGCCCAACTTTACCACGAAGTCCTCAGGCATGGGTCTCGGGCTGTCAATAGTAAAGCGATACGTTGAGAGTGCCGGAGGTAAAATATGGTTTGAAACCGAGCATGACAAAGGCACTGTTTTCACGGTGGAATTCCCGCTTCTTAACGTTGTCAGGTCTTAAGAAACAGGGTGCTTCTAAAATAATCTGAGAAAATATCAGTTTAATAGAAGTATATCAGCAAACCAGTACACTAAAATGCCCCATAGGAACCATCACATAGCCAGGAGATATCTTCTGATTATTGCAATGATACTGGCCGGTGGTTCTGTATTTGTTTCAGGGCAGACACCCCTTCTTACAGGCCAGGTCAACCGCTATGCAAAAATTACTTCTGTTGGGGCCGATTATGTGATTGTTGATGATGTGTCTGACTTTGCTGTCAATGACACCGTAATGGTGATGCAGATGAACGGGGTCAGGATCAACGCCGGAACAGACCTTGAGGGTAACTATCAGAATGTCATCGGCACACCGGGGAAATATGAGATAATCATAATCGGATCAATCAATACGGCCACACGAAGAATTAACTTCACCCGGGTGCTTATGAACAGTTATAATGCCGGAACCGGATTGCAGCTTGTCAGGGTAAGGTCTTACCGTGATGCAGTAGTCAATACCCAGCTGTCATGCCAGCCCTGGGATTCCGCCTCTGTCCGTGGCGGGGTACTGGTCTTCATGGTCAAGGGTGTTCTGACACTTAATGCAGACATCAATGTCACGGGTGCCGGTTTCAGGGGAGGCATTGTCTCACAGGGTGTCGGGTGGTGCCAGAATACACATGACAGTCTCGGATGGGAATCCTATAGTATATGGTCTCCTGCTGCCGGGTATAAGGGTGAGGGCCTTGGCACCAGGACTGCCACTGACCAGCCTCTCTATCCTTACTTCATGAAAGGCAAGGGGGCCAACATGACCGGCGGTGGTGGCGGCAACGGACATTTCTCCGGCGGTGGCGGCGGCTCAAACTATGGTGAGGGCAGTATCGGTGATGTGGAGATTACCCCTGATACGTGCGGTGGTCTTATGCCCGGTGGCAGGGGAGGATTCACTATCTCGGGTTATCCTACGCTCAACAGTGGTGTCTTTATGGGCGGTGGTGGCGGGGCCCCGGCATACCTTGCCACACCGTCAACATCTCCCGGCGCCAATGGTGGAGGCATAGTCATCATCCATGCTGATACCATTGTCGGCAATGGCAGGATCATAACTGCCAGGGGAGCTGCAGCGGGTAACAACACGGTGGCAAACAGTGGTGCCGGTGGTGGTGGTGCAGGCGGTTCGGTAGTGATAAGCACAACGCATTTTCAGACCACACCTCTCCTCTCGGCGAACGGGGGCAGGGGAGGTGACAATATCAACCAGAACGGTGCCGGCGGCGGTGGCGGCGGTGGTCTCATATGGACCACAGGCCCTTTCCCCGGCACAGCAACCGTTGACGGTGGCCAGGGCGGCATTCACAGCACCGGCGATCCCAACAGGGACGGTTTACCGGGACGTATACGCGGTGACCTGAACCTGCCTCTCAACGGCTTCCTCTTCAATGAGATCTATCTGGTTCATAGCCAGACGCAGCTCGACTCCATCTGTGAGGGTATGATACCCCCCTCATTTACCGGCACCCGCCCGGCAGGAGGCAGCGGAACGTATACCTACCAATGGCAGAAGAGTTATGACAATAATTCCTGGTCAGACGTTCCCGGGACATCCATTGACTATTCACCCGCCACCACCGAGGCGGTCACAGTATGGTTCCGCAGGGTTGTCAGTGACGGTGCAGGCATTGTTGACAGAAGTCTCCCGGTGCAGATCATCGTTCATCCCCGCATCACCGGGAACATAGTGGGCCGTGACACCACCCTGTGCTACAACATGAATCCTGACGAGCTCTATCCTCTCAATGCAGGCCCTTCAGGGGGGACGGGCATCTTTTTTTACCAATGGGAGCAGAGTCCTGACAATGCAGCGTGGAATGATGCTGCCGGCGCCGCCGTTGCCGCTGCATATGACCCGCCTGCCCTCATCTCAACAACATACTATCACCGCATTGTCAGCTCAGGAGCATGCACTGACATCAGCTCCCCGGTGACGGTGACCATCCTGCCCGCCATAACCAACAATACCGTCGCCGCTGACCAGACAATCTGTGAGGGCTCGCTCTTTGCCAATCTTGCCGGCTCTACCCCCGGCGGCGGCGCCGCACCCTCGTTCACCTATGAGTGGATGAGCAGCAGTGACAACGTGGACTGGGCGCCTGCTGCAGCCACCAACAACACTCCGGACTACAACCCACAGGACGACTCGCCGGGAACGACCTACTACCGCCGGATGGTATACAGCGGCCTCAACAACACATGCCAGTCGGCCAGCAACAGCGTCACGCTGACCAGCCATCCTGCCATCACCAACAATATCATTGCTGCTGACCAGACCATCTGTGAAGGTACGGCCCCGGCAGACATAGACGGTACTCTGCCGGCTAACGGCGCGGGAGCAGGCACATACCTTTACCAGTGGATGAGAAGCACAGACGGTTCCGCCTACACCAATATGGATGGCGCCACGGCCGAGGACCTTCCGGGTACTCCCCTTGCCAGCGGAGTGTGGTACAGGCGTGTGGTGAACTCATCGGCCTGCACCAGCACCAGCAATCCGGTACACATCACTGTTGATCCTGCAATAACCGGATTCCAGATAGCCCTTCCTGCCCAGGGACATGATACAATATGCACCGGGACAGCTCCCGCATCTTTGTCGGGAACACCGGCCGGAGGGCTTGGTACTTTTACCTATGCATGGGCATCATCAACTGATAATATAAATTTCTCACCTCTTTCGGCAACCGGATCCTCATACCAGCCCGGGAACCTCTCCTCCACCACCTGGTTCAGGAGAACGGTGACATCAGGAGCCTGTTCGGAGAGCTCGGTATTCAGGATCACTGTCCTGCCCCTGATTACCGGGAACACTGTCTCTGCTGACCAGACAATATGCAATACCCAGACTGCAGCCTCTCTGACCGGCAGCGCCCTTTCTGGGGGCGATGGCATATACAGGTATCTCTGGGAGCGAAAAGCAGCCTCTTCACCTGACTGGGTAGCTGCAGCCGGCACAAATAACAGCTCCGGTTATCAGCCACCCCTTCTTGATGAAACCACGCAGTTCAGACGCAGTGCCTTCTCGGGAGAGGCCAACTGTTGCACCTCAGTCTCTGAGCCCGTAACAGTGACGGTAGACATCATGCCTCAGAACATAAGTGCCGGGGAAGACAGAAATCTTCTTCCATATCAGTTTGCAGCTCTCCTGGAAGGCAGCTTCGAAGGAGAGGGGACGGCATCATGGAGCTATGACTTCAACAGCGGGAATGAGAACCCTCTCTTCTCAGCACCGGAAGAGTTGGTGACTGAAGTAAGGAAGCTCGGGTTCGGAGATAATACCTTTATTTTAACTGTCACCAACGGTGCATGTCTGGCTGAGGGCGTTCAGGTGACCCTGACAGTGCCCGAGCTGATCGTACCGCAGGGCATCACCCCGAACAATGACGGAATAAATGATTACTTCAATATTGAAGGGCTTGAGTTTACCAGGAATGAGCTTGTAATAATAAACACTGCCGGAGCGGTGGTATACAGGGAGGATGATTACAGGAGCAATGATCCGGTTGGAGCATGGACAGGTCTGGATCTGAGTGGTAAAGAGGTTCCTGACGGCACTTACTATTACCTTCTGACCATAAAGGGAGCGCAGGACCTGGATGTGCCCGACTATGTAGCACACCTTAGCGGGTTCTTGATTCTCAGGAGATGATGATGAAGGGAAGAGTATACATAGTGATCCTTGTTGCCCTGGCATTGCAGTCCGCTGCAATAGCCCAGCAGGTTCCCATTACCAGCCAGTATCTTACCAACGGGCTTGTCATCAATCCTGCCTACGCAGGTACGCGCGAAGCCCTGAGCATCAACCTCTCTTACCGCAAGCAGTGGGCGAATATCACAGGCGCCCCTCAGTTCCAGACCCTCTCGCTTCACAGCCCGATAAACGAGAAGGAGAAGGTATCCCTGGGCCTGATGGCTGAATATCTTACCTACGGCGTCACAAAGGATGTAGGCATCTATGCATATTATGCCTACAGTGTGAGGCTGGGCCGTGGTAAACTATCAATGGGGCTTAAGGGCGGTCTTGACCTGAGCAACACCAACTACAACAGGCTGCAGTTCCCCGATGGCAATCCCGCAGATCCGCTTCTGGCGGGTGACATGAAATACACCCTTCCAAACATGGGTGTCGGGTTTTATTATTATACTGACAGGTACTTTGCCGGTCTCTCTGTGCCGTCACTGCTCACCTACAAACGTGATGCAACTGACGAGTTCAGCGTAACCCCTGATTACAAAATGTTCATGAGCTGTCTTACGGCAGGCACCCTTCTTCAGTTCGCTGATATTATCAAGGTGAAGCCGTCAGTGCTTGTCCGCTATTCAATACATAAACCCCTTGAGGTTGATCTGAATGCCAACCTGATAATTGCTGATCTCCTATGGGTGGGAGGATCATACAGGATGGCGGAGAAGGCCGTGGTGGCTCTCGTTGACCTGCAGATCACCCCGCAGCTGAAGCTGGGATACTCGTATGACTATCAGCTGGGGCACCTGAATAACTACACATCGGGAACGCACGAGGTATCACTCAGGTACGAATTCCAGTATGAGGTCACCGCAACATCACCAAGGTATTTCTGAAAAGATGAGAGGAGTTCTGAAACATATAACAATAGCGCTGCTCGTTCTTTCATGTTCGTGGACCCTTCTTGACGGCCAGGCGAAAGGCACCTTTGAGGTGTCACATCTGTCAGCTATATCATCCGGATCGGCTGACATGGCTCCCGTTATCATGAGTGACGGCATACTCTTCTGTTCAAACAGGAAGACAA
This sequence comes from Bacteroidales bacterium, assembly GCA_012514255.1. The sequence goes on from JAAZAP010000201.1 coordinate 12,780, forward strand.
ATCCTTTCCTGACGAAGAAGAATCTTGACGGCGTAAGGCTTTTTGAGCTCTGGTTTGCGCCCTTCGATGGCAATGGTGAACCTTCGTCGCCCCGCCGTTTTGCTCCGGGCCTTGTCAATGATGCCAATATTGGCCCGGCGTCTGTCACTACTGATGGCAACACACTGTGGTTCACGCGCAACCTGTCAGAGGGTCGGCGGCTGGGCAGAAAGCAGTCGAACCGTCTGGGCATCTACACCGCAAAGCGAAGCGGTTCACAGTGGACGGATATCACGCCGTTTGAACACAACAACCCCGAATACAACCTGTCATATCCCTATGTGTCAGCTGACGGGCGGTATCTCTTCTTCTGCTCAGACATGCCGGGAGGAGCGGGCAGCTATGATATCTACATGTGCGAAAACCTGGAGGGACAATGGTCAGAGCCGGTCAACCTCGGACCGGAGGTAAACAGCAGCTCTGCCGAGCTTCATCCCTTCCTGCACAGCTCCGGGAGGCTCTATTTCGCCTCTGACAGACCTGGCGGCAAAGGCGGTCTTGATGTATGGTATTCGAACCTTGCATATGGTTCATGGACCACTCCCAGGGCTCTTGATGAGCCTGTCAATTCAGAGGCTGATGATTTTGCCTTCTATGCTGCCCAGGGAGGATTGCAGGGTTATTTTGCCTCTAACCGCCGCAGCTACAATGATGATATCTACAGCTTCTCCTCAACCATCATTCGCTGGTCGGCATGTGACACCCTTCAGCAAAACAGTTATTGCTACGAATTTATTGAAGAGAATGCACTGAAACAGGACACAATGAAGACCGGTTTCAGATGGGAATGGGACTTTGGTGACGGGCACAGGGCCGTTGGCATTACAGCAGAGCACTGTTATGCCGGTCCGGGTATATATGATGTGAGCCTTGACATAGTCAACCTCATCACCGGAGGCATTGAAAAAAGACAGGCATCTTACGAGCTGGAGATAACCGATATTGAACAACCGGTAATCACCTGTCCGGAGACAGTCAGGGCAGGGGAGACATTGATACTCAATGCAGGAGCCACCTATCTGCCCGGCATGAATATTGAAAGATATTACTGGAATTTCGGAGATGAGACTGTAGCAACCGGGCTGGAAGTATCAAAGATCTATGAGCTTCCGGGAAGATATAATATTCAGCTGATAGTCAGCTCAAAGCTGACGCAGGGGGAGTCGTGCGTGAGGTTTGTGTATGTAAGGATATTGAAGTGTCTGCAAATTAAATTAGAATACTGTAAACGAGGAAGATGAAAGTTACCCGAACAATATTGCCGCTGTTTCTGCTTGTGCTCTCTGCCGTACCTGCAGGGATGAAAGCCCAGGAAGTTCCAGGGCCGGATGAGAATGTCCCGTTCCTGATAACCTTCGGTAAAGACGGAGGTGTTACCTCATGGGGAGATGATGATTTCAGCCAGACATTCTTTTTCGCCCTGCCGAAAGATTACCGGGATCCATTCTATATAAGAGTATATGACCCTGATATCGGGGGCAAGACAGATGAGCTCAACAACTTCTGGAATACCAGGATGATGTATTCCATCTACGGAGGGAAAGGATGTTACACACATGAGGAAGCCAACGGCATATCACCTACAGGTAACTACAAGAGCGGTACGCTTCTGGCAACACGCACATTCGGGATGGACAACAAGCTTGATGAGCGCTGGTACACTTTCGGCCCGTTTAATCCCGCTGACGGTGAGTATTACCCGAAATTTTCAAGCAATATTTTCAAGATCATCTGTGATGGCATTTCAGGCGATGACGGCAATCTTTACAGGTATGCAATCTCCAGGAGGCCTGACGCCAATGTGCCCATAGACGGAGCCAACGCGTTTACCTATGAATACACTTTCAGGATGTGGAATAACAATGACACCTCCTTCGTATCACATATCTACCCGTTCATTGACAGCGGGTGCGTATACATACAGATGAGGAACTTCGACTGGGACAATGACGGCGACTTCATTGTTGTCTCCGTTGAGAGAAAAGGGCAGGATATGCCCCTCTCGGGGGATGATGTATGGGAGACATCACGGATGCCCATTTTTGAAGGAGAGATAGGCAAGTCCCTTGACTTCCGCTTCTACAAGAAGAAAGGCGAACTGGTAAAGAATAACAACGTGGTGGTTTCAGTACAGAACCAGTACGGAGAGAATCTTCCCTTCTTCAGCGCACCTATAGGAGGGGTCCCGGTGTATAAGCCACGGATAAAGGTAGTACCTAAGAAATAATCATGCCCAGGAAATCAATCTATGCCGCTGCCGCCCTGTTTACGGTCCTTATAAGGGCGTTGCAGCCTCTGCCGGCACACAGTCAGACCCATAGTTACCGCATTTATGATGAGTATACCGGCCTGCCGGGAAGTTACCTGAACGTCATTGAGCAGGACAGGAGCGGCCTTCTGTGGGTCGGGATTGATACAGGGCTCTATCGTTATGACGGGTTTGCATTTCATAACGTGCCTGTCACTGACACCATGCCTCATGGCAATCCGAGCGCCCTTTACTGCGATAATACGGGCACTATGTGGGTAGGGATGAGTGACGGCTCTCTCTTTGTCTGGAACACCGGCGGCAACCTCAAGCGTAAGGAGTTGCCTGAGACTGACAAGATCAACCGCATAACGGAAGGGCCGGACAAGAAGATATGGATTGTCACCCAGACCCGGGGGATATACCTGGCCGAGCCGGGAGGAGGCGAAAAGATCAGCAGGATGAGAATGCCTGAAGAGATGACACTCTTTGATATTGCCTTTGCCGGTGATGATAAATTCCTGGCCGCCACCCAGGATAACCTGCACCTCTGTGCTCCTCAGGGAGATGCTGCAGTCAGTGAACATTCCTTCCCGGAGCTTGAATATACCTGGGTACAGACAGTGGTCAGGATGGATGATGATACCTGGTTCGCCGGAACGGGCGACAGGGGCCTTTATATGATCAGACGCTCTGATGGCAGTATGACAGCAACGCCAGCAGGTGATTCAACCTTTATGAACATGAACGTCCCGGCGTTGATTGCGGCACCGGGCAGGACACTCATTGTCGGTACCCTTGATGCAGGCGCCATGAAAGCCGTCTTCAGCACTGACTTCTCTGAGATGGGGATCTCCGGGGTGTACAACACCGGCACCGGTCTGCCGGAAAACAACGTCAGAACACTTTTCAGGGACCGTGAGGAGAACCTCTGGATCGGTCTGTTCAACAGCGGACTGGCGGGAGTGACCACCAATGCCTTTTCATTTCACAGACCTGCGACTAACAGGGAGATAACTTTCATAGGCAGAACAGGTGACAGGATTGTGGCAGGCACCAGGAACGGCCTCTGTGACTTTAACCCGGTAACGGGACTTTTTTCAGATTTTAGTAATATCTCCGTCAGAACAGGCGGGTCAGGCATTGCCTCATGGGCCGCCGATGACAGCGGAAATATCTGGATCGGAACGGTCAGGAGCGGCATCTGGGTGATGAACAGCGAGGGGGCTCTGCGTCAGTTTTTTCTATCGCGCAATCCAGGACAGAACCATATCAACTCCGTGGCTGTGGAGGGAAACAATGTCTGGCTTGGTACAAGTGACGGGGTAGTACTGCTCGACAGGGAGAGCGGGACACAGAAGGCAGTATATACCACCCTTGACATGCTGCCGCACAACTATATTTCACAAGTGGTGGTCAACAGGGCAGGAGAGGTGCTGGTGGCAACAAAGACTGACAGGCTGTGCTATATACATGTTACCGGAGGTGTCCGCACCGAGGGACCGGTGATGGAGGGAAGCAGGGTAAACGAAATACGAAGCCTCTCTGTTGGAGCCGACAGAACCATCTGTGCGGGAACCAACGGCAACGGACTCTTCCTTTTTGCAGGCGATACACTGCTAAATTATACCGAAGCTGACGGGCTGCTGACGAACTTCTGTTACAGCGCAATTATTGCCGATGACGGCAGAATATGGACAGGTCA
>JAAZAP010000027.1 GCA_012514255.1 Bacteroidales bacterium
CGATAGTAGTAAAGAGCGTGGAGATGAATGATGTGATGAACCTCTCATTGTCACGTCTCACTTTCTGGAGAACAGAAAGCACATGTCCGCTGCTTGTCTCTTCAAACTCATGGTAGGGAAGCCGGAGAGTGTGTCTCAGTCCCTCATCAAAAACAGACAGACCGAACTTCTGTACAGTCAGCCGGGTGACGAAGTCCTTGAATGCCCTTGCCAGTCGTGCCAGCAGCGCAACACCAACCGCCAGGGCAAGCAGCCTCAGGGCTCCCCTGATCAGTTCACTTTCAGCACGTCCTTCGATATTGACGGCATAAAGGTCTATGATCTTACCGAAGATGATGGGATCAATGAGCTCCAGCACCTGGGCAATGGCTGCCAGGCCCATCGACAGAAACAGCAAACCCTTGAACGGTTTGAGATACTTCCAGATTATTTTCATCAGAAAAGATTTGCTACTCCTTTCTGTACTAAGGAGAAGCGATTTTTAAAAATATGAATAAAAGACTGACCCCGCCATACAGGTTCAGCCGTTAACTGTCAAGTTAAGAATCCGTTTATCAGATCGCAGCCGAGAATGTATCACCCTGGTTCAGGTCACCTGTCTCCCATCCCTTGCGGAGCCATCCGGAGCGCTGTGCAGCGGTGCCATGGGTGAAGCTGTCAGGCACAACCCTGCCCTGGTATTTCTTTTGCAGGACGTCATCACCGATTGATGCAGCGGCATTCAGAGCCTCATTGATGTCACCCTCCTCAATGGAGTTGAACATCCTCTGGGCATAATGTGCCCACACACCCGCAAGGAAGTCGGCCTGCAGCTCAAGCCTGACTGTGAGTTGGTTGCCCCTGACCTCGCTCAGCCTCATTCGCTGGGCCTGTACCTCCTCAAGTATTCCCATCTGGTTCTGGACATGATGTCCTATCTCATGCGCCACGACATATGCTATGGCAAAGTCGCCGTAGACACCGTACCGTGCGCGCAGATCATCGAAGAAACTGAGATCAAGGTAGACCTTTTCGTCTGCCGGGCAGTAGAAAGGTCCGCTGGCAGCAGTGGCATAACCGCAGGCCGACTCCACCTGGTCCCTGAAGAGCACCAGTGTTGGCTTGCGGTAGGAAGCTCCCGCCTCCGCGAAGATCTTACCCCAGACCTCCTCGGTATCAGCCAGCACCACTGACACGAACTGCGCCATCTGCTCCTCAGCTTCCGTTGTTTGCACCGGACCTGCAGACTGCTGGGAACCTGATTGTTCAATAATGCCGGAGGGATCACCCCCGAGCAGATATACAAGAAGTACTATAACCAGAGTACCGATACCGCCACCGACAACCTTTGTGCCTGTACTCATTCCCCTTCGGTCTTCAACATTGTCGCTTCCGCGACGTCCCTGCCATTTCATAGATTTTTGATATTTATTGATTCATTCTTACCAGGGCGAAAATACTAAATAGTAGTAAATTTATAAAAGTTTAGTTGTGAACATTTTTAAGGCCTCATTGTTTAACAAATAAAAAACAAGATAATGAAGACGAAGGCATTTCTGATTATCAGCATTGTTTTAGGAATATTAACCGTAAACAACAAAACTATGGCACAGAACTATATTTTTCCGGAGCTCCCATATGCATACGATGCACTGGAGCCTTACATTGACGCCCAGACTATGGAGATCCATTACACCAAACACCACAGGGCATACTATGATAATTTTGTTAAAGCCGCTGGCGAAGCGAAAATTGATAACCTCCCGCTTGAAGACATCTTCAGCAGGGTGAGCATCTACTCTTCGGCTATACGCAACAATGGAGGAGGGTATTATAACCACATGCTCTTCTGGAAAGTGATGGGACCG
>JAAZAP010000202.1 GCA_012514255.1 Bacteroidales bacterium
AAATGATAGGCAGAACATCCCCGGAAGCTGCAGCAGCAACAGGATTTTCAGGAATTATATTCAATAACACCTCTCCCAGCCCGCGTTCAACTGCCGCGATGGTTTCAGGATTGGCTTCCAGGCCAATATCTGCCCCAATTCCCGGCTTAAACAGGTTTACGAGCAACTGTCCAGTAAAGATGGCCAGCAGACTGGTGCAAATGTAATATATGAATGTTCGCAGTCCGATTCTCCCCAGGCCGTGGGCAGAACCCACCTGTATCACGGAACTGATTATGGAGGTGATAACCAATGGTATGATAACCATCTTGAGCAGTCTAAGGAAGATATCTGCAAGAGTATCTGTAAATGGGGTTGCAGGCTCTCCGATGATCAGCCCGGCAATTATTCCGAGAAAGAACCCCACAAATATGAAGATCGTCAGGCTGTATTTCCTTCGAAAAACCATTCCGATTCCTGCGTTCTTTCCCCAAACATACAAAAACCGGCTTACTTATCATAGGAATTATGACTCCGGGTATCACAATACAGTCTCATTTACAGCGTAGAGCCCTATTAGGGGTTTGACTACCAGAAACCATCTCTTTCCCCTGATCTGATACTTTCACAGAAAATCTTGAGCATGGAAATGGATTTGGATTAAATTTGCCCGTTTGATATACTTTCACCTTATAAGTTATTTCATGAAGAAAATTTTATTCCTTTTGCTTGTCATGGCTCTTACCCCTGGCAGCCACCCAGAACTTTTTGCACAGAAGAAGAGCAGAAAAGCTGAAGTCACCGTACAGAATCCATCGAATTCTCCCTCCGTTCTCCGACATAAGGAAACAGGCCGGGCTCAAGCTGATGCGCAGACTCAGTCAATTACAACTGTACCTGTTATCGCCAACGGCGAAGCACAGAAGATACCTGCCTTTGAAAATCCTGATAACTGGATCCGCGAGGATCTCTGGGTGGAAACTGAGTTTGACACCGATGGCGACGGCAGGCATGACAGGATGCATGTCGGTGTCACCCGCCCGAAGCAGACTGACACCGAAGGGTTAAAGCTTCCCGTGGTGTATGAGTCGAGCCCGTACTTCGCGGGAACCGCAGGCAACAACAGGGACTATTTCTGGAACGTGAGACATGAGCTTAACGCCGTTCCTGACAAGCACATATATCCGCCCCAGATTGAACGCAGGGGCGAGCGTCCCGTGATTTCAAACTCTCAGGTGAAGGCATGGGTACCATACGGCTTTGCCGTGGTTCACTCATCAGCGCCGGGGACAGGACTCTCACAGGGCTGCCCCACCATTGGCACTCGTATTGAAGCCCTGGCGCCCAAAGCGGTTATAGACTGGCTGAACGGACGGGCTAAAGGGTACACTACCCCTGACGGAAACGAGGAGGTAAAAGCATACTGGGCCACCGGCAAGGTGGGGATGATTGGCACCTCGTACAATGGAACAATCCCCTTTGCCGCTGCCACAACCGGGGTAGAGGGGCTTGAGGCAATCATCCCGGTTGCACCAAACACATCATATTATCACTATTACCGCTC
>JAAZAP010000203.1 GCA_012514255.1 Bacteroidales bacterium
ACGCTGATGGTCATCCTGGCCGGTATAATTGCGGCTATTATATGGAACCTTCTGACATGGTACCTGGGAATCCCCTCAAGTTCATCACACACACTGGTGGGTGGTTTTGCCGGTGCTGCCATAGCATATACCGGATGGGGTGTTGTACACACTGGCAAGATAGCCGTTATAGCTGCCTTTATCTTCCTGGCTCCGCTGCTTGGGATGTTCATGTCATACCTGCTTTCCATAGCCCTGCTCTGGCTAAGCCGGAGAGGCAATCCATTCAGGCTGGAGAAGAAATTCAAAGGCTTCCAGTTGCTCTCCTCAGCACTCTTCAGCCTCGGTCACGGGGGTAATGATGCGCAGAAAGTAATGGGTATTATATCAGCTGCACTCATCGTATATTTTCATGGGGCACACGAGGTGCCTCACTGGGCGCAGATTGAGATGGTTAACGGGAAAGTGCATGACATACCTCACTGGATCGTTCTGGGCTGTTACACGGCAATAGCTCTCGGAACCCTGATTGGAGGATGGCGCATAGTAAAAACAATGGGCTCAAAAATAACGAAACTGACACCCTTTGAAGGGGTTGCGGCTGAAGGAGCCGGGGCCGTGCTGCTCTTCGGGACCGAAGCATTCGGCATACCGGTGAGCACAACTCATACCATTACGGGAGCCATTATGGGAGTGGGACTCACCAAGAGAGTGACGGCAGTCAGGTGGGGTGTGACCATCAACCTGCTCTATGCATGGATACTGACAATACCGGTATCCATGCTGCTGGCTGCCGGAATCTATTTCCTTCTTTCGGCAATCACAGGAATCAGATAGAGGCTGTTCATCGTTTTATCCCTGGCCGTCAGTTGTTTTTTTCTTCTCTGGAAGAGAGCCCGATCTGCAATGGCAAATCTCAGAGCATTGATTCAAAACCCCTGACAGATCCGGGTGATGTTTTGTGCAGATCAAATACAATGATCTCGTTCTCTCCCTCTCTCAGCCATGTGGCCGGACAGTAGAGCCTTGTCTGGGGACCGATCTCCCAGTATCTGCCGAGGTTATGGCCGTTGATCCAGACGAATCCCTTTACAAAGTTCGTCATATCAATGAAGGTGTCTGCCTTCTTTTCCGTGGAGAAAGTGCCCCTGAAGAATACTCCAGGCCTGGTCATTTCACTACCCACGGCCCTGAGTGATTCAACATAGCCTTCACTCATCGGGAATCCCCTGATCTCCCAGTTCATGAGGGTCATGCCGTTGAGCATGACCCTGTCAGTGATGCCCTTGCGGTCAATCATGGCATGGGCGAAGTTAATTCTTCCCATTGCCTCGGTGAATATCTCCAGCAGAGGAAATTCTGAGTCAGTGGCCGGAAGTTCAATGGTGTTGACGCCCAGCCGTCTGTCAAGGTCCCCGATATATCTGCCATCAAGAAAGACAGTGGCGTAGTCATGAATGTCAATGACGGTGAGTTTTCCTCTTTTATGTCCAATCAGTCTTGTTGAGTAGAGCATAAATCCGTAATCCTGCCCGAAAGCTTCAAACGATTCAGGCTGGATTGTTCTGACGGATTCCGGCATGTTGTGCCATATTGATGTGAATGGTGCCAATTCTGTTTCCGGGAAGCTCATGACCGGTATCGGCTCCGGTATTGCAGGCAGTTTGGTTCTCTTAGGGAGGTAAGACCCGATAAGTTTTCTCAATGCCATATATTTTGGTGTGGCTCTTCCCTGTTCATCTATCGGGGCATCATAGTCGTAGCTTGTAAGATCAGGTTCGTAGCCCCTGCCTCCGGAGTTGGCGCCAGCGGTAAAGCCGAAATTGGTGCCGCCGTGAATTACATAAAAATTAAACGATTTCCGGTTATCCATCAGGAACTTCACCTCTTTAAGCAATGCAGCCGTGTCAGGTCTTGCCCATGCCTCGCCCCAGTGGGTAAGCCAGCCTGGGTAGGTCTCGCTGGAGAAGACAGGAACACCGGGATTCATGGTACGTGCCAGTTCAAAATCTCTCTCTGAACTTCCCGAATCAAGGCCAACGGCGCAACCGGGGAGCGTCCCGGCCTCGAGCATGTAAGTTGTGGGACCATCACCGGTAAAGAAAGGCACGTCTGTGTCATTCTCTGACCAGATTTCCTTGAGCCGTTTCACATATTCACGGTCATTGCCGTAGCTCCCATATTCATTCTCAATCTGTATCATCAGCACCGGTCCACCGTTGGTAATCAGATGGGGACGCAGCACGTCTGCCAGCCGGGAGATATACCTCCCGGCTGCTTTCATGTAAACGGGATCCATGCAGCGGACCTTCACTCCGGGGTGACGGAGCAGGTATGGCGGAAGGCCCCCGAACTCCCACTCTGCACATACATATGGCCCGGGTCTGATTATGACCCACATTCCTTCCTCAGCGGCGGTGGTGATGAAACGTGAGATATCCCTGTTGCCAGTCCGGAAGTCATAAAAACCCTCTTCGCTCTCATGATGGTTCCAGAAGAGGTATGCAGAGATGGTGTTACATCCCATCGCTTTGGCCATCTGTATACGATGGCGCCAGTATTCTGCGGGGACTCTTCCCGGATGGATCTCACCGCTTATTATCTGATAAGGCTTACCGTCAAGCAGGAACTCTTCCGTTCCCAGGGTAAAGGTGTGTCTGCCATGCTGAGACTGCCCCTGAGGTGATGAGACGATGAGGAGCAATGCTAGAAGAAAGGCAGTACGACAGGTTACATGATTGCCATTCATAATTTTAAATGTGATTGTTAACAATTTCATGAAGCACTCATACAGCGCTCCTGTCCCACATCGGAAGAATCTGCTTCTTGAAGGTCTCCTTTTCCTTTATGAGCGCATCCATATCAAGTCCGATTGCCTTCTGTGCTCCTGCCTTTGAGGAGATATCAGGTATTATCACCTTGTCAATCCCCCTGGCACCGAGCACCTTTGCCAGCTCTATACGAGCCTCGAGGCCCCGCATGATCCCGTTACTGAGGATTGATGCCATCTCAATCGGGGCGTGGAACGAACCGCCATGGCTGGCTGCGCAGAAGTCCCATCTCCACTGTGACTGCCTTATAAGAGCCAGCAGCGGTTGCATGGTTGCCTCATCAGCCCCGGCATCCCATGCCGTTTTCGCTTCATAGTGAGCAATGACGAGGATCTCTTCCAGGTAGTTTCGGAGATCCGCTATTTTATCCTGTCTTTCATAAACGTTGTTCATCAGTTCCTCTTCGCTCTGCCTGTGACAGACGGCACATGTGGAGGAGATCATGTTCAGCGGGCTCTGAACATGATGGCTGGTGTATTTCACACCTCCCTCTGCAATGAACGGCATATGGCAGTCGGCACATGCCACATCGCGCTGGCCGTGAATACCCATCCTGAACAACTCATAGTCGGGGTGCTGAGCCTTGAGCATCGGGGCCTTGCTGATAGCATGGGTCCAGTCGGCAAACTCATAACTGTCATAATAATCCTGGATGGCATCTGCTGTCATTCCCTTATCCCACGGGAATGTGAGGTATTTGCCATCTCCTTTGAAGTAGTATTCCACATGGCATTGTGCGCAGACGAGGCTGCGCATCTCCTGGTGACCTGCATCTTCAATTTTTTTACCCTGTCTTTCAAACGCTTCTTTCAATGCAGGGCGGGTGATGGTGAGGGTCATGTTCTCAGGATTATGGCAGTCGCCGCACCCGATGGGGTTGGTTATCTCCGGTCCCAGCTCAGCCCAGGTAGCCTTATAGAAGCTCTCAGGGCCGATCTTTGCCATCATCCGTGGTACATCAGGGCTCTTGCACGCCCAGCATGTTCCCGGTTGTGGCCCGGCGTCAGGGGTAAGTGGTCCGCCGGTACGGAGAGTGTTCCGGATATCTTCCACGGCCCAATAGTGGCCCCTTGCCTGGGAATAGTCCTTTGAGAAGGAATAACCTGCCCAGAGTACCACAAGTTCAGGGTCGGTTGCCAGTACATCGAGCGGTTTGCTGCCGGCATGTTTGCTCCTGAATGATGTGTCAGCTGTCATAAGCCACGACTTGTATTCCCTGGGGTAGAATTTGCCCCAGGCGCTGTTGTCTGTTTCAAAGGGCTGAAGGTCAGTAGGAGGCCGGTATGCATATTTTGCCTCGCTGCGTCTTTCAACTATTGAGGAGGCAAGCATGCCGAGGAGGAAGACCACCAGGGCCGTTGCGAG
>JAAZAP010000204.1 GCA_012514255.1 Bacteroidales bacterium
AAGAAAAAAGCAGAGGCGGCAAGAAGAAACCAAAAAAAGGTGATGCCCGCGTGGATATGACGCCGATGGTGGACCTCATGAGTCTGCTCATCACGTTCTTTATGCTCACAGCAGCTTTCAGCAAGCCGAAGGTGATGGAGATCGTCCTTCCTGAAAAACTCAAGAAGAATGAGACTGTTGAACCTCCGAAAATTGCAGAAAGCCGTACTCTCAATATCATCCTTGGGCCGGATGACAAGGTCTACTGGTACCCCGGCAAAGCCGACCCGGATGTGACCGTGCTCCAGGAAACTGATTTCAGCGCTGAAGGCATCCGCAGGGTGCTGCTTGAGAGGAACAGGGCTCTGTTCCGCAAGATCGACCAGTTTGAGAAAGATGTAATCTCAGGCAAGATCGACATAAAGCAGGACTCAATGCGAAGTGCAATCAGCCAGCTGAAAAAGGATGATGATACAGGGCCTATTGTTCTTATTAAAGCTTACAAGACATCCAAATACAAGAACTTTGTCGATATTATCGATGAGATGTCTATCGTAGGCATTGCCCGATATACATTTACTGACATAGACTGGATTGAAGAAAAACTGGTAGTTGATGCCATTAGCAGGGCACAGGCTACCGCTTCAGGTTCAGCACAATAGGAGGATACGCCATGGCAAATGAAAAGAAACGGTATCCAAGCTTCGATGACATAGTATTCGAAGGCAGGAATAAGGAATACGGCGCCTATGAGATCCGCAGGAAATATTCCCGGACTATGGTTATGTCAATCATAGCCGGGATCATAATAGTGCTGGTTGCCGCTATTGTACCTTATATCAAGGCCAAGAATATTGCTGAGATCAAGCAAAGGGATGCCAACGAGGTCATAGCCGAGATGGCTAGTGACATCAACCAGGAAGCAGCCGCTCCTCCTCCCCCTCCTCCGCCACCACCGCCATCAGAACAGCAGACAGTGGTGAAATACGTGGCACCTGTAATAGTTGACACCATCAAGCCCGAAGAGGCAACACAGTTCATGACCGCTGACGACGTGGTTGAGACTTTCGTTGACGAAGAGGTTGTTGAGGTGATCGAACAGGTACAGGAGGAAGTGCAGGAAGAGGCTCCGCAGGAAGTGTTCGTGGTGGTTGAAGAGATGCCATCATTCCCGGGAGGGGATACGGAACTCTTTAAATTCATCTATGACAACATCAAGTATCCTGAGATTGCAAAGGAAAACAACATTCAGGGCAAGGTTATCCTTCGCTTCTGCGTGACCTATAGGGGAAAAGTTGACCAGGTATCAGTCGTCAGGGGTGTTGACCCATCGCTGGACGAGGAGGCAATCAGGGTTATAAAAATGCTCCCGCTCTGGAAACCAGGCAAGCAGGGAGGTAAACCCGTGAACGTCTGGTACAGCGTGCCTATAAGCTTCCAGCTTAAGTAAGCTGACTGAACATAGAAAAAAAGGTGTCTCTCGCGGGACACCTTTTTTATTGCTCCATTACTGAGTTCTCTTACTGTCAGCGCTCGAGCATCATGGTGATATAACGCTCCGCCAGGGCTGTCTTGTCAAAGCCCAGCCCGCTCACCACAATAAGCCTCCCTCCTTTTGAAGCCATGTGAAGCACTCCGTTGAATCCGTCTTCAAATGCATATTTGAAAACCTCTTCATCCGGAGACCATGCCTCACCGGCAAGACTTTCTGCCATCACTTCCACCTCCACCGGGTCATCAGGATCAAAAAGGTAGATATCAAACCTGTCACCGTCAACCTCATATGAAGCCCTGAAAGCCCCTCTCAGAAAGCCATGCCCCAGAATACTCTCAAGCAGGTAGGTCTCCTGGTTCTGTATTAAACCCGCACGGGGAAAAAGCTCCAGCAGATCCGGAAATTTGTTGCTTCCACCTATTGCTAATGATATCCGTTCTGCAAGATCTACCATGGCATCATTTACCTTTTTGGAGCGGTCGTGGCTCATTATCTTAACATAATACCGGTCCTTGTAAAAGTGAACCACTCCCTCTTCATTGTATCCCTGAACTCCCACCGGGATAAAATAATACCCCGGGGAACGCTCCATGGAATAGATGCCGAAAGCCCTGGCATCATCACCAAACCGGTAGATCTCAGCCTTGATGGTCTTCTTTCCCCTGACATATTCCATAATGTTCAGATCAATGAATCCCAGTGCAAGGTAAGCATCAGCTGCACCGTTGATATAATCCCACAGATCATCAGGGGTATATACGGGGTAGTCACTTGAACTTCGGTACTTCGTAATATCAGGGAACAACTGCTGCCCGCTCAGTTGTGCCAGCGCCACAAAAATCAGGAAGGGATAAAGAATATACTTTCTCATAACTGGTCTGTTAAATTTCATGCAAGCAGATCATAAGGAACACCCACGAGCCTGGTTATGTCAGTTATCTTACTTCGGATATCAAATCCCCTGACACAGGCGGCGGTGCAACTTGTGCACCCGGCACAGGGATCAGCCTTCACCTTTACTTCGCCAAGCAATTCTGAGGCCATGGCTGCATCACGGTAACCATAGGCATACATATAAGCCCTCATCAGCTCAGGTATGGGCAGGCTGTTCGGACAACCGGGCACGCAATTGCTGCACGCATTACAATAAAGTCCAGGTTCATCTGACCCGGCAATAAGTCCGGCTTTATCCTGCTCCGTCAGGGTGGGATCCCTCATTATTCCCAGGTCTGTCTCAAGCTGATCAAATGCTGTTATCCCGGGGATGGTCGTATGCACATTTGGGTTTGAGATGACCCACCTGAGTGCTGCCTGCACATTTACAGGCCTGGTCCGTTCCCTGTCAAGCCATCCTCCGGCAAGTGTCTTCATCGCCACAATTCCCATCCCGGACGAGGCTGCTCTTTCAATTGCGCTGTTCATCTCACTGAGATATGTCTGCCTGTAATTGTATGACGTGAGCACTACGTCCCAGATACCGTCCTCAGCCATGGTATTGATAACCAGCGGCTCATTCTTGTGTGTCGAGATGCCAATAAACCGAACCCTTCCCTCTTTCTTCAGAGCAAGCATTGCATTTACAATTTCCTGATGCCTTACCATCTCAACACTGTCCGCTCCATGCATGTAAAGAATATCAACATAATCCATCTTCAGCCTGCTGAGACTCAGATTGAACTTTTCAAGGAAATCAGCAGCAGTGGTCTCCTTCGACGGCATGCCGCTACGGTCTACACCGACAGGCTGGACTTTTGTTGCCAGTACAAATGAGTCTCGCGGTACCTGGCTGAAGAACCCTCCCAGCATCTCCTCATTCCTGCCGTTCATGTAGCCATGGGCAGTGTCAAACATCTTCATCCCGCCCTCATAGGCTGCTTTAACCAGTGAGTTGTTATCTGATCTCATCACCCCGAAGCTGACAACAGGCAGCCTTAACCCCGTCCTGCCAAGAACTCTGTATACAATATCTCTATCAGCCCGGGCGCTGTGACGGGCCATTGCCGGTGAACCCATAATTGAAATTCCTGCGGCACCCGCAAGACCAGATCTGAAGAATGTTCTGCGTTTCATATATTCATGTTTAATGTCATCTGTAACCCGGACTGCAATGTTGATAAATATCCATCATTCATCCGGTTGCAACCGGTACTACGGAAGCCAATATACAAATATTTTGTCTTATTTTAGGGGATCTTACACGCAGTAAAAAATCAGGCAGACATGGGACGCTATATCCATAACCTGATCTCAGGCGGTGAAGGATTGCAGCTTGATTTCAAGTATTGCATTTCTGATCCGCAGAAGATAGCCCGCACTCTCTCTGCATTCTCCAATACTGCCGGAGGAAAGCTGCTCATTGGCGTAAGGGACAACGGATCACTTGCCGGAGTAAGATCAGACGAAGAGTTTTACATGATTGATGCTGCCGCTCGGCTCCACTGTGACCCGGAAGTGACTCTCCGTACCCGGAACCATACCATCAATGGCAAGAATATACTGGAGGTGGATGTGCCAAAAAGCAACATTATCCCGGTGAAGGCAAAGGACGAGCATGGGAGATGGAAAGCCTATTTCAGGCAAAAGGATCAGAACTTTATGGCTGACAGGGTGATACTCCAGGTTTGGAGACGGAGTGCAAAAGCCCGTGGTCTGCTCCTCAGATTTGAGGAAACCGAGACCCTGCTGTTGAATCATCTTCGCAGCGGCAATCCGGTCACTGTGGCGGAATTCAGAGTACTTGCGGGCATCAGTGCACGTGTGGCTGAAAAGATACTGAGCGACTTTATCCTTTGCGGACTTATTGAATACGAGGCCAATGAAAGAGGAATATACTACCGCCTGAGCAACGAGTTCGGCATGACGCCATTACTCAATCCTTAAGCCTGCAACCAGGATGTCATCTGTCTGGGGTGATTGGCCCATCCAGCTGTCAAGACGTTCCGTAAGGATCTCCCGTTGCTTGCCCATCGGATATTCCCGTATATCAAGTATCAGTTTCCTCATGTTCTTCTTCAGGAATTTTTTACCCGTAATCCCGTTAAACTGGTCGGCATAACCATCAGTGAACAGATAATAGGATGACTCTCTTTCAAGTTTCCACCTGTGTTGGGTAAATGCATGGTCGGTCTCAAGATGCATCCCGAGAGGAATCCTGTCACCATAAACCGTCTCAAGCAGATACTTTCCGCTTACAAGTGTTCCCTCATTGGGATTGAATTCACCCCTCTCCCATCTTGACACCTCCTGGTCACTCATCTCACGTATCCTGAAACACTGTGATGCAGCCCCTGAATATTCTACAGTCTTGCCAGACCGGTCAATTGTCAGCATTGAGATATCAATCCCCTCCCTCTGCACCTCTGATTCCGGTAACGACTTGAAAGTCTCTGATAGTTTATTCCGGAATTCCCGTAAGATTTCTGAAGTACTCAGCGCGGGTGACCTGGTGACTATTTCGGAGAGAAATGACTGGGCCATTACTGTCCTGAGTGATGACGGAATCCCATGTCCGGTGCAGTCACCCACTGCAATAAAGGTTCTCTTGCCCACATGTTTTACCCAGAAGAAATCCCCGCTGACGGTCTCCTTTGGCCTGTGAAGGACGAAACTGTTTGGGAACGCCTCACCCAACTGTTCATCAGCAGGCTGCATAGCCCGTTGAATTATCCCTGCATATTTTTCCAGTCTTTCCATCTCCTGTCCGCCTCTTTCTTTGGCCTCATTTCTTTGCTTAAGCAGGCTCTCAAGCTTCTTGTTCCTGACATTAAGCCTCCTTGCATAGTATCTGATGAGACTGTAGATAAGCCATCCTGCCAGGGCTACGTAGAGCAAGCGGGCAACAAAAGATGCATACCATGGCTTCCATACTGTGAAAGAGTATCTCAGATCCTCACTTTCCAGTCCGGTAATGTTCCTTGACTTAAGGAGAAAGACATAATTACCGGAGGGAAGATTGGTATAATCCCTCCAGTTGCGCCCTTCCCAACCTGACCAGTCCCGGTCAAATCCTTCAAGTTTCCATCTGTACTCCCTCTTCCTCTCTCCTACACATGAGGTTGTTGTCCAGTGGAAAGAGATATCATTATCCCTGTGCTTTAATCTTACACGTGGCGTTTCAGGCTGGATCACGGAAGGTGCCCTGAAGCCTTCGGCTGTGGTAGTGAAGAAGGTACCATCCATCAGGGGGGTGGTGCTGCCGGCGGTGATCCGGGTAAAAAATGTCCTGCATTCACCGTACCTGAAGGCAAGCTTCGTTTTGTCAAGGACAAAAATACTGTTCCCCTTGGCAAGCCAGACAGAACCGTCAATATATGCAACACCCCTGGTGGCAATATCGGGAAGAAAGTCAAACTGGCGCCTGAAGACCACATGGCCCAGGCGGGTGCTTGTGACCAGTGCGTCAAAATTACGGATATCATACCCTGAAAGAATGATCTCACCCTCCGGCGTCTGAAACAGATTATTCACCTGAACATTATCAAAGGTATTGCCGGCGAGGTCATGATCTTTTTCAAAGGTATCGCTCTGGCGGTTGTAATGATAGATCCCTTTACCGGTACATAGATACAGTACATCGTCTATAACGGCAATGCTTCTTATTGTGTCACAGCATATTCCCTGTTCTCTTCCGTAATTTATAAAGGTTGTGTCATTGGATTCACAATGCATGCGAATGAGCGATGATTTGGCCGCAGTAACCAGCCACCATTCACCCGGAGTGGACTGTTCAATATCTGTTATGGCACCGGTAACATGACCACCAATGGCATTTGTCAACTCCCATTCATAATCATTATACCGTAATGTCCATATTTCGCCTTCCACTGATCCGGCAACAAGGAGGGAAGAATCTTCCATAGCTGGTCTGACAACGGTGAAATTCATATTGCTGAAAAAGCGGGTTGCATCACCGTCACTCTCTATCTGCAACAGACCGTTGGAAGTAGCTGCCAGAAGAACACTCCCGAAATAGAAATCAGTGGTAATCAGATCATTGACTGCGGACCCGCGGTTTCTGATCCTCCTGAAACGCATTATTCCTGATCTGTCTGAGTAGTTTTTATAGAGACCGTCATCTGTACCGACAAAGGCTGAATCAGCAAAAGTTATGATCGGACCTGCCGGACTTGATACTCCGGCTGCACTCCCGAATTCTCCTGCCGGCAGCGAGACATAGGCTCTGTTGATGAATCCCCTTGTACAGAACCATAGCTGGGAGTTGGACATATGATCACAGTACATGGCAGTAACGGACGATTCTCTGATGCTGGTCGTACGGTCTGAGATGTGTTGCAGAAGCTTACCCTCATGGCTGAAGATGTATACGCCTCCGTTCTTGCCCATTCCGGCAGCAAACAAGTTACCGGGAAGGATGACCAGGTCATTCATTGTCCCCCGTTGCAGCAATCCGTTGGCCTTTTTCCCCACAAAGTCTTCAGTCAGCGTACCGGTCCGGAAATTGAACAACATCAGACCCTTGCCAGAAGCAGCAATGAGGAGGTTGTCCGTGTCATAGGGAAGGAGTTTCACAAAGAGGGTATTCCCGGCCTTTTCTCCGCCGGGGATACGCACTACTCTGCCATCCATGTATTCAAAAAGACCTTCCCTGTCGTCAGCAATAAAAAGCCGGTTGCCAGTAACCACCAGTTTATTTGCCGAGCCAAGGCCATATTCGTTCTGCAGATCAATCACTGAGACAGAATCGGCTCCCATTGCCAGCCTGTACAGGCGTTTACCATCAGTAAAGGAGACACCGTTGCTGTCAACGGCTATTGAACTGATGGTCATGATCTCTGCGACAGCAGAAGAGTTACTTATTCGCTCTGACAATGAGCAGTATATAATTCTTCCTGACTCGTCAGGCTGCAGCAGGCCAAGGTCTTTATCGCTTCCGGCAAAGACAATTCCCCTGGTATCTGTTGCCAGGGCTGTTACCCTTCCTGTTCCCGATGCGGGTATCAGATTCCAGCTGCTGCCGTCAAAGGAGAGAATCCCGCCTCCGTCATTGCCGAAATAGATAACTCCTCTGCCGTCCATCGTGACGCACAGGTTACCCAGCTCACCGGGTGTTTCAGCCGCATCAATCAAGCTGACCAGCGGTGTTCCATACCTGTTGACCTGTGAATTTACTGACAGTGAAAAAAACAAAAGGAATAATACCAGATGAAGCCCCTTCTTCATACCCTGAACAATCTTCCTGAATTTAAGGTTAAATATACAAATTCAATTTATATAACGTCAGTAACAGCGTCGGGCATATAAATTGAGGTATTTTTTAATTATCTTGGCTGAGTATATTCAGGTTATGAGGGTTAATCAGAGGGCAACCGCATTCCTTGCGGCGTTGATGATGCTGCTAAACATGCCTGATGCAGAATCACAGGTTCTTGCCGGAAGGTCTGCCGGAGAAATTTCCGGGAGGGTATACCCTGACCGGCCCTCATCAATCAGCTATTATTCCGAAGAACCGCGTCTCCTGCCTGTAACTGACCAGGGAGTGAATTACCTGCGAATGTTCCTGCCCGGCCATCATCATACCTCTGAGACGGGCAAGCCTGAATTGCCGGTCTACAGCAGGCTGGTGGAGGTACCTGACGGGATGGAACTGGTTGTCACACTTTCCGATGTGGTTTCGCGGAAGATAAGGCTTGACAATAAGGGCGTTACTGAGCCAGTACTCTTTCCTGCCCAGCCTGCCAGAACAAAGAATGAAAGTCCGCAGCAAAAGGTTACCGTTAAGGACAGGAAAGCATATGAAGCCAGGGAAATACTCAGTCATGATACTGTCACAGTAACCCACGAAGGGATCTTCAGGGGACGAAGAATAGCCAATATAGCTGTATACCCGGCCTTCTACAATCCGAAAGGCAGATATGTTGATCTGATCACATCAATGACACTGACCATAGGATACAAACCCTCCGCCACCAAGGGAGAAGATGAGGGTGCCATTCCATTCAATAAAGGTGGCTATGCTTCTTATGCCTATATACCTGGCTATTCAGACAAACCGGTACACATGATCATTGTGACCGATTCCCTCTTCAGCCGCTTTCTTTCTCCGCTAATCATATGGAAGAACCTGAAAGGAATCCGGACAACGGTAATACACAGGGATGCCGGCCCGCCGGACACTGTCTTCAAATATCTTAAGAAAAGCATCTCTGATCTCTATTTCAGCCTCCAGACGAAAGGCATTCAGGTACAGTACCTGCTGATAGCCGGTGATCAGACAATCATACCCACATCCCGGGGCACAACAAACATCTCTGATCTCTATTACGGCGAGTTTGACGGGATGGGCGACTATATCCCTGAGCTTTTCATTGGCAGGCTCCCAGCCAGTGACACCACCCAGCTAAAGGGAATGGTAAAGAAGATTATTGATTACGAAACACTAAATTACTTACCGGAGAATGATTTCTGGTCAGGTGCCCTGGTGACGGCAGGCAACGCACCTGGTTTCGAGCTTTATATGAACGGCCAGGTCTCATATATTTATAATAACTACCTGAACCAGGATACCTCACTCAATGCAATCAGATGGCTCTATCCCGATTCGCCACAGAAGGATGATTCCCTGAAGACCGTAGTCAACAACGGATTGAGCATAATTAATTATACCGGTCACGGTGAAGCGACAGGTTTCAGTGACCCGGTTCTCAATACATCAATGGTTGAAGATCTGGTCAACAAGAATGAATATCCGTTTATAATTGCCAATGCCTGCCGGACCGCACAGATTAACGTCGCTTCCTGTTTTGCAACAGCCATGACCGCCACTCCGGAGAAAGGAGCAATAGGATATATTGGCTGTACGAATGACTCTTACTGGAGTGATGATTTCTTCTGGGCTGTAGGACCCGGGACACCAGGACCGGATGTCACCTATGAGACAACAGGAAAAGGCGCGTTCGACAGACTGTTCCATACCCATAATGAACCGCCGGGAGAATGGTATCATACCATGGGACAGATAAATTTTTCAGGCAATATGTCTGTCTCGGCAAGCACAAGCCCGCGAAAGAAGTACTACTGGGAAACCTACATATTGCTGGGCGATCCCTCCCTCTCCCCGGTGATAGGCAGACCTGATACTTTTGATATTGAACTGCCGGACAAGGTGCCCGTGTCATTAACCTCCCTGGACTTCTTTGCCAAACCATTCTCCTATGCTGCCATTTCTGATTTTGACACACTATGGGATGCCAGACATGTTAGTCCGTCAGGAAATGTCAGCCTGGCCATCCCGGCAGGTGTTAAAGACTCATGCCTGGTGGTGGTCACCGGACAGAATATGGTTCCCTTTTATAAGACTGTTCACTTCGGCACTGTATCTGAACCATTCATTACAGTGAACAATATTGTGCTCGATGATTCAGAAGGCAACGGTGACGGCATTCCTGATTATGGTGAGTCTATAAACCTGAAGGTAGCCCTGAAAAACATTGGCGGATCAGCCACCTCCATGCTTAACGCACAGCTACTGGCTACTTCAGGAATGATTACGGTGAAGGCTGATACAGCAACGATCGGTGTACTTAATCCCGGCGAGACCCGCAACATCTCCGGCAAGTTTATATTCAGTGTCTCAGACGGTGTTGAGGACGGCGAGCTGGCATCCCTGATGCTCAACCTCATGGAAAACGGAGAGGAGTACAGCTTCGGTATTGACTTGACGCTCCATGCTCCTGTGCTGAAGATTGTATCTGCAGTGCATGATGATTCGTCTCTTGGCAATGCCAATTTCCTGCCTGACCCTGGAGAGACCATCTGTCTGATGATCAGGTTGAAGAATGAAGGCTCATCGGCTGCCAGCGGAACGGTATCCGTTACCCCGGCCGGAGCATGGCTTACAGTCGCTGAACCATATCTTGAGACTGACACACTGTTACCGGGCGAGGAAAAGGATATCTGCTTCGAGGCAACTGTTTCCCTTCTGGCCGGATCAGGCAGGGTGATACCCTATGATATCCGTTTCATATGCGGGAACTATGAGGCTTCCGGCAGATGGTCAATAAGCACCGGCAAAACACGTGAAACATGGGAATTCAACAGATTTGACGTCTTCCCATGGATGCACGATGAAGAGTACCCATGGATAATCACTTCTGCTACTGCATATGAGAACATACACTCTGCCAGGTCAGCACCCATACCCGACAAAACAGAATCAACCCTGGCCATTTATGTAAATAATCCCGTTGCCGACACACTCTCCTTCTATGTCAGGGTTTCATCCGAACCTACCTATGACCAGCTTACCTTCAGAGTCGACAGCATTGTTGACATGCAGATATCAGGAGACACTCCCTGGGCACTGAGAAAAAAAGTGCTCAAGCCAGGGGTCCATCTCCTTGAATGGATATACTCAAAGGATGTCTCTCTCTCAGGAGGCATGGATGCAGCATGGCTTGACCAGGTTGCCTTTCCGGATATATCATTTCTTGAGGCTGACCTCCACATAGATACAGTGATTGCTCCCGAGCCTGCAGCAATGCTTAATGATGTAACGGTGAAAGGCAGGGTGATCAACTTCGGAAGAAATGCTCTCACCAGCTTCCCGCTGGCATACATGGTGAATGACGGAGATCTTGTCAATGAGACTTTCTACAAAAAGATTGACCCGGGCGATACGGTAGAAGTATCCTTCACAAAGAAAATCAGCATTCAGAAAGATGTTCCCTACAGCATCTCCATATTGGGCCGGCTGCCTGAAGATGCCTATGCGGGCAATGATACAGCAACTGTCTCCTTTGTTATCTCAGGCACCGGACCTGACCTGGCTGAAGGGATCCTGACCGTGCTGCCGAATCCCTTCAAGGATTGTTTTACCATTGAGTTCGATTATGAGGGAGGTGATAATGCGGAAATTGAGCTGATTGATATCACCGGAAGAGTGATGACACGGCTTTCAGCCGGACTATCCGCCGGGAAAAACAGGATACCCATCAATTGTTCTCATCTGCCCCCCGGAGTCTATACCCTTCGTCTTACCCTTGGAGGGAAAAGCACAAGCATGAGAGTTGTCAGGCAATGATTATACTATGAGTGACAAAAAACCAACAAGAGAAGAAGCACTTGAGCTGTTTTTGAGATATAACAGTTCAGACAGCCTGTACAAACATGCCCTCGCGGTGGAGGCTGTTATGAGGCACATGGCCCGCAAACATGGCGAGGATGAAGAGATGTGGGGAGTGATAGGGCTTATACACGACCTCGATTATGAGCAGTACCCTGATCAGCATTGCACAATGACCGAAAAGATCCTGCGTGAAGAGGGATGGCCTGAAGAGTACATCAGGGCAGTAATCAGCCACGGGTACGGCATCTGCTCATCGGTTGAACCTCAGACCCTTCTTGAAAAGACTCTTTTTGCCATTGACGAGCTTACCGGACTGGTAACCACAAGCGCCCTGGTAAGACCTTCGCGCAGCGTGCTTGACATGGAAGCCCGGTCAGTACGAAAGAAATGGACAGACAGGAGATTCGCCGCCGGGGTTGACCGCAGCGTCATTGAAAAGGGAGCCGCCATGCTGGGTGCCGATCTCAATGACCTGATCACCGACACAATAATGGGCATGCGTGAAGTGGCAGAAGAGATAGGATTAAAAGGCAATCCTGCCCTCTGAAATGATTACCTGGCATATATATGGGTGGCGGCAGGTCTCAGACCTGCCGCCACTACATTCATTCACGCCGGATCACCCCGCGATATTAAAAATTTTTACAGTTCCCTGATCTGGATATTCCTGTACCAGACATCATCACCATGATCCTGCAAGCCTATATATCCCTCTGCTGCCACATTGGCCCAGTTGGGATTGAGAGCCGGGAACTTGCTGCCTGCAACCAGTTCATTCCATTCAGGAGTCCACAGATGGTATTCCAGAACCGTCTCTCCATTCTGGAAATGCCATACAGAGCCCTTATAGACCTTTACCTCAGCCGTGTTCCATTCGCCAGCCGGCTTTGCATTCTGCGGAACGGCAGGGATCAGGTCATAGAGTGAACCTGCCTTGCGGTTGCCATCCTTGCCGGCTTCAGCATCAGGATGCCTTTCATTGTCAAGGACCTGCATCTCAGGTGCAGTTCTCCAGATGGTTTCGTATTCCGGACCCTCCTGTCCCAGGTAGAATATACCGCTGTTGCCTCCCTCTGAGATCTTCCACTCAAGCTTCAGATGAAAATTTGAAAACTTCTTGTCATAGATGATATCACCGCCACCGCCACCGGCTTCACCCATGCCAGAACCAATGCAGTGAAGTGTCCCGTCAACAATCTCCCATCCCTGTTCCGGAAAGGTGGTCTTGTTGTAATTGCGCCATCCCTGTGTTGACGTGCCGTCAAAAAGGAATGTCCAGACCTCGGCTTCGGTCGATTTCTTTTCTGCACTCTTCTTTTCCTTTCCTGATCCGCAGGAGAAGAAAGTGGCAGCCAGAATAAGCACAAACAATGTTTTTACCAGTTTCATAAGCTGTAGAATTTAAGGTATTTAAAATTAATGTTGTTTCATTATGCAGGCATTTCAGGAAGTGACCAGCCATCGCGGTAGTTATGCCTTACCATCTCTGCGGCAAACTGCTTCGCATTGATCGGATCGGTCCACTTCTTGTCAAAGGTCGGGTGCCCGTCAGTGATGTTGAAATGATCCTCTATGCAGATCTTCATAGTATCTCCGTCACCGATGTTGGTGAACTCCATCTTCTCACCGTCCCACTCAAGGATCTTGTTCAGACCCTGCAGTCTTACAGCGAGAACACCCATAACCACCATTTCGTTGAAAGGTCCGGCTTCCGAGAAGTCAGACTTGGTAGGTATCCTGTATTCGGGGCTTTCCTTGCAGGCTCTTACCCAATCCATCTCATGTCCACCACTGGTGGCATTCTCAACGCGTCTTTCAGTCACAGGCGCATCAGGCACCCTGCCAGAGAGAAGCCATGGGTTGACTCCATAGCAACCGCATATGAGCTTATCCTTTGTTCCGTGGAAGATGACTCCGCCGCCCTGGTCATTCATATCCCTGCCGGCTGGCCAGCCTTCGGGTTTCATAGGCTGCAGCCCGCCGTCATACCAGGTAACTTCAATCTCAGGAAGGTCAATCTTGTAATGTGAAGGCGCTGTTCTGGCCGGATAGATATACTTCACCATCTGTGCGTTCGGAGCACAATCGGTCAGCAACAGGGTTGAGCTGGCCTGAACTTTCGTGGGAAATGTGAGTCGGAGCGACTTGAATACCGGGTGCAGGATATGACATGCCATATCTCCCAGTGCACCTGTGCCATAATCCCACCAGCCTCTCCAGTTCCAGGGATGATAGATGGCATTGAAGGGGCGCAGCGGAGCCGGGCCCAGGAAGAGATCCCAGTCAAGTGTCTTTGGTACCTTGTCTACCTTGGTCGGCCTGTTCAGGCCCTGAGGCCAGATGGGACGATCAGTAAAAGCCTCGACTCTGGTCACCTCTCCTATCTCCCGGTTCTGTATCCATTCCTGGACAAGGTCCACTCCGATTGCGGAAGAGCCCTGGTTACCCATTGAGGTTGCCACTTTGTGCTTAGCGGCAAGCTTTGTGAGGAGACGCGACTCGTAAACGCTGTGAGTCAGAGGTTTCTGCAGGTACACATGCTTGCCCATCGTCATCGCCTGGGCTGCGGTGAGGGCATGAGTATGGTCAGCCGTGGCAATAATGACTGCATCAATTGACTTGCCCATCTCATCATACATCTTGCGGTAGTCCCAGAACCGCTTCGCGGTGGGATACGCATCAAAGATCCTCTTTGAATATCCCCAGTCAACATCACAGAGCGCAACAATATTCTCGCTGGATGCAACATTCCTCAGGTTAGTGGCGCCTACGCCGCCGATACCTATGCCGGCTATGTTCAGCTTATCGCTGGGGGCCCGGTGACCCAGACCGCTGACTGCATTGGATGGAAGGATGGTCAGGCCGGCTATTGCTGCACCAGTAGTGCCTACAAATGACCGCCTTGTGAATGTTCTTTTGTCCTCTTTCATGCTATTTCAGGTTAAGTTCTTCAAATGGATGGTTAAAAATAGAAATTTATCCAGAATAAAACCTTCTGGCTACCCCGATTTCTTCCGAATTATTGACTGCGGTGATCCGGATAAAGCAAATGCACAATGCTGCTCTCAAACATAGCATATAAGCTTATTTAATGTTAGTTTTGCATTTGGATAATGAAGATCCTAAAAGCCACTATAATAGTGATTCTTTCCCTTGCAGGCCTGACGCAGACCTACGGTCAGTATTTTACCAGGCTCGGGATAAGCCTTGATATTAAAACATCTGCAAATATCCCTGTGACAGTGGTTGATCCTAACGCTCCGGGATTTTCAGGGCAGTTACTGGCCATTAAATTCCCGGGACGGAATATCCCGACCGATCCGATTAATCTTGTTTATCCGCTGATGCCAGGAGCAATTGATACTGCCGCAATCCTCTGGTATCTTAAACCGGAAGAGATAAGCGCAGTTCCGGGCGAACTGAACGTAATTGTGGTGGCTATCATGCCTGACAAGGGAATGAAGTTCTTCGTTGATAATAATAATGACCGTTTTTTCAGCAGCAGCGAGACTTCTTTCATCTTCCGGAGCAATGAAAAAAGCAGGGCAGTGAATATCATGGTAGCCGGCTCCTATTATCCGTACACACTGATGAATCCCAACTACTCAGAACCGGTAAAGCCTGCTGAACTGATTGGTTCATCAAAGAAAAGCTGGATGTCGGCTTTAGGAAAACCCTCTTTTGCAATAGACCTTTCAGCCTCTTTCTTCAGAGGTGATGCCAGCCTCTCTTACATTAAGTCAACCAGGCCTACCAACACAATAACATACCTGACCGAGATACCTGGCAGTTTCAGGCCGATACTGGGATTGGATTTCTCCTGGCACAGGATCCACCTTATCCTTCAGGGTGGGTACGAGCGAATCGAGTACACCGACAATATCATTATTTCTACCGATGGTGATAATCAAACAACATACTATAACAGGGGTACCTGGCCAAATGCAAAAGCCTCTGCTTCTGTTTCACTTGAATATGACATCAGTACCGGCAAATATCTCTTTCTCACCCCTTACTGTGCATTTTCAGTCTTTCACTATGACACCAGGCATGACTTTGAAAGCAGGCAATCAATCCCTGGGGATAAGGAATACACACAGGCTCATTCTACTGAATACGGTGCAAAAATCAAACTCCCTGCAGCACCATCTGTAATTATCTATGTCAACCTCTCCTATACTACAGTATACTTTAACGCTGAAAAGTACTTCCATGATCTGGAGTCGGAATCATACAGGATGCATCAGGACGGATTCTATTACGGAGTCGGTTTCAATTTCAGACTGACAGGCCGGAGATAATGAGATTAATACCCTATTTTGTAAACAAATAAGGTAATTTTGCATGAAAACCATGGAAACCAGGAAGTTCAAACTTGACACCGGCGAGCATGACACAATCACCAGGGTAGTGAAAACGCTGTTTGGAATTATCTGCATTGCTTTTGCAGTTGTGACTGCCGTAATAGTGTACAGATCAGACCGTATGAGCACCGGCAATGTAGCTGCTGTTGTTTTTCTGCTGCTGTTCGGAATATGGCTTGTGCTTGCAGGATTTGGCCTGACTGAAAGATATGTTGAAATATCAGGTGACTCAGTAACCCTGAAAGATCGGTTTCTTGTTCCGGCGAGATCCCTGAAACCCTCTGATATTAAGGTGATTGAGTTTGGTCAGCTAAAGATCTCATTTCTTCTCATGTCCGGAGAAGTCCTCCCGCTGCGTCTGGGCACATACTACAGGGAGAACTCATTTATGCTGATGGAAGCAGTTGAAGAGTTCTGTCTGCTGAACAATCTTGCAACAAAAGGTATTAAACCCAAAAATGATGATCAGGCTTATGAAGGTCAGGATGGGAATGATCGGCGGAGGTGAAGGCTCTCTTATTGGACCTGTACACCGGATGGCAGCAAGGCTTGACGGAATGGCAGAGCTTGTCTGCGGCGCCTTCAGCAGTGACCCGGCAGTTTCACATGTCACTGCTGCCAGGGAGGGTATCCCTGCCTCCCGGATCTACGACACCTGGCAGGAGTTGATTCAACAGGAAAGTATAATGCCTGAGGGTACAAAGCCTCACTTCATTACAATAGCTACACCCAATCACCTGCATTACGGTCCGGCTAAAATGGCTCTTGAGGCAGGATTTCATGTGATTTGCGACAAGCCTCTGTGCATCAGCCTCTCTGAAGCTAAAGACCTTCAGGAGACAGTACAGAGAACTGAGCGCCTTTTCTGCCTGACCCATAATTACACAGGCTACCCAATGGTCAGACGGGCTCGGGAGATGGTTCTTGGCGGTGAACTGGGGACCTTGAGAAAAATTATCATTGAGTATCTTCAGGGTTGGATGGCCACTCCCGTTGAGCATACCGGCAACAGGCAGGCATCCTGGAGAGCTGACCCGGTCCGTGCCGGGATAGCCGGCGCCATGGCTGACATAGGAACTCATGCATTCAACCTTGCTGAATATATAACCGGACAAGAGGTGACCGCGCTCTCGGCCACTCTCAGATCATTGGTACCGGGAAGAGTATTGGATGATGACGGCACCGTATCTCTTCTCTTCGGCAGTGGCATGAACGGTACACTGCTCGCAAGCCAGGTAGCCACCGGTGAGGAGAATAACCTCTCGGTAAGGATCTATGGCGAAAAGGGAGGCCTGGTATGGCGACAGATGGAGCCCAACACCCTTACACTTATGCGGAGTAACGCTCCGACACAGCTTTTGCGCACCGGCACCGTCTTTCCGGGGACAGGCAGGGCAGCGCCAATGCATACCCGGATACCTGCAGGGCACCCCGAAGGATTCATCGAGGCCTTTGCCAACCTTTACAGGAATTTTATGATGCACCTGTCAACCCTGGCAGAAGGAGGAAGTCCTGATCCGCTCGCTGACTATCCCGGGATAAATGAAGGTGTACGTGGAATGAAGTTCCTCGAAGCCGTTGTGGCCTCATCCGCCAAAGGAGCTGCTATCACTGATCTCTGAAGATTATTTCAGCAGCTTTTTCAGATAGTATTCCCGGCTGATCCTTATGCTTTCCATCGGAGTGTGGGTACGGCAGTGATCCTGCTCCACAAACCAGTATTTCATGCCAGCTGTGCGGGCCTCGGCCAGGATGGGCTTGAAATCAATTATGCCCTCACCCAGAGTGGCATCCTGCTTCTCAGGGTTCAGATCCTTTATGTGCCACACCTCAAACCTTCCGGGATAGTTCCTGAAATATGAAAGCGGATCTTTACCGGCAGCAGTTATCCATGCAATATCCAGCTCAAAGATTACCAGCCTGGGATCTGTCAGTTCAAGTAACACATCATAGGGTACACGTCCGTTTATCTCCATGAACTCTATCTGGTGATTGTGAAAACCAAACCTGATGCCTGCCTTCTTACATCTCGCTCCAACCTTGTTGAAGAAATCCGCGGCACGCTGGTAACCGTCAATGGTGCCGGTCCAGTCACCCGGCAGCGAGGGAAGCATTATATACTTCATCCCGGCTTCGGCAGCATCATCAATCATCTGTTCATAATTCTCCGGCCTGAGACCGCTGTGTGAGCTGATTGGAAGCATACCACTCCTTTTAACCATCCTGCCAAACTCATTTGGCTTCATCCCGTAAAACTTACCATCATTGTGACTGGCAGCCTCCACCCAGTCATACCCTGTCTCCGCTACCTCGGCCAATGCCTGTGCCGGATCCTTTCCCATTGCATCGCGGATGGTATACAGAGCCAGTCCGGTTTTCTTTGTCACTCTCGGACCGGCAATCATATCACTGTTAATCAAGGGCATTGCAGCCACAACCAATGCTGATCTTTTTATAAAGTCTCTTCGGGTGCTCATGAAGTAATTGTCAGGTTAGTAATCACAATTAGTTGGTCTGTTCGCATCAGGCGCTGGCAGGAAAACAAAAATAACATTAAATTTATAAGTTCAAAAGACCATTCCCCATGACGCTGTGGGAAAAACATAACGATGATGGTACCATAAGGTGCCTTCTCTGTCCTCATCGATGCCTGATAAGGCCGGATGAAAGAGGTATATGTGGTGTCAGGGAAAACAGAAACGGTGGGATAGCCCTGATAACTGCCGGCGTGATCTCAGGATACGCCCTCGACCCGATAGAAAAGAAACCTCTCTATCACTTCTTCCCGGGATCAATGATACTCTCAGTGGGATCGTACGGTTGCAACCTCAGGTGCGACTTCTGCCAGAATTATCATATTTCGCAAAACATACCGAAAGAACAGACAGTCAGACTGAAGCCCGCACAGCTCGTCAGGCAGGCTGTCAATGCTAAAGGAAACATTGGCATTGCATACACTTACAATGAACCGGTAATATGGTATGAATATGTTGCTGAATGCGCAAGACTGGCGGCAGGTGAGGGTTTGAAAAACGTTATGGTTACGAACGGCTATATCAACAGGGAGCCTCTCGTTGCGATGACAGACTTCATTGATGCGTTCAACATCGACCTGAAGTCGTTCAACAATGAATTTTACAGGAAATACACAGGAGCAACCCTGAAGCCCGTGCTCGAAGCTATAAGGATCGTCGCCTCCTCAGGCCGGCACCTGGAGATTACCACGCTTATCCTTCCCGGACTGAACGATTCGCCCGCCGCAATGAGACAGGAAGCTGAATGGATAGCTGAGAATGCCGGACGCGGCGTGCCGCTCCACCTTAGTCGCTACTTCCCGATGTACCGGAGGAACGATCCTGCAACACCTCCGGAAACGATCATGATGCTAAAGGAGATCGCGGGAGAGTATCTTGATTATGTTTATACGGGCAACATGCAGGGGATTGACGGGGGCGGTGACACACATTGTCCATCCTGCCATACAGTCGTCATCAGAAGATCAGGCTACTCTGTCCGGATAACATCCCTGAACGATGATGGACGATGCCAGGCATGCGGCCATCAAATACTCTGAATTACAATTCCTGCTCTTCAGCGTTAAAATTCTCAGATCGAAAATCTAAAATCCCAGCCGTTTATTGCTTAGACAGAGCGCTCAACCTCTCAAAATATCCGTCCACCTTCTCGTAAAGCTCCTTGCGAAGAGCTGAGTAATACTCCCTTACTATCTTAGGGTTATCCTTGCCATCCGGATGATTAACCCTGTCAATCAGCTCATTGCGGGCACCTACCGCCTCTTCGATCAGATCCTGAACCTCGGCTTTCTTTTGACCTTCATGAAGGCTGGTGAACATAAAACAATCGGAGATCAGTTCAAAGAAGAGGTAGTCGATATCTTTTTTAAGGTTTCTTATACTGGCCATGGGTGTTGGTTTTGATGCAAATATACGGATTATTATGTTTTGTTTTTCTCTATGTAATCGAGGATACTCTGCTCCGTCAGGCGGCAATAAGTATCACGCAATTTTATTATAACCGGGTCTGACACATCAAACCGGGCACCCTCAATTGATTTGACAGCCAGCACCATGGGTGATGTACCTGTAATGAACGCGGACCTGTATCCCCCTGTCTCGCTGATTCTGACCGGTTCATGCACCAGGGGCATCCTTTCGTCTCTGATGATCTCTGTCACATACTTCCGTGTAATGCCTGAAAGCACCATGCTGTCAGGAGCGGTATGAATGATCCCATCCCGTGATATGAAGAATATGTTTGACCTGCTTCCTTCGGTTATTAACCCCCTGTGGTTGACAAGAAGGGCTTCAAAGGCTTTCCGTCTCTCGATCTCTTTATTTATTGCATGGCGAAGCGTTCTGTTCAGTATCTTCACCTCAGGCGACAGACGCTCGGCACGATACAGTATCAGCGGAACTCCTTCACGGACCATTTCAACTGAAGGATATGATGACGGAATATAGCAGATATGCAGCGAGTATTTCTGCCCGGTGAAGGTAACAGTCACCCTCATATTGATCTCATCATGCCGTTCATGACTGACCAGCGCATTCATGCCAATTCTTACCTCTTCAGCGATATCTGAACTGAAATTGTACCTCGTCAGAATGCCATCTGCCAGCCTTTTCATATGATCGTCAAAGAAGAGTGGCACACCTTCCCGGGTTCTGATTACCTCATAGAATGACACATCACCTGAAACGATCTCATCACTGCTCCCTGCCTGAATAACCTTGCCGTCAAGAAAAATATAGCTGCCAACGTAATCCATAGTCTTGTGCCAATTTTTATCAAAATTATAAATAATCCGATGCATCCTTAAAAGTAGTTATCTTAGCATTTTGATCCAGGGATGTTCGCTGTTGTTGACATAGAGACTACCGGGGGAAGCGCAAGGCTTGAGAGGATAACAGAGATAGCCATTTACATCCATGATGGTGAACATATCGTGGAGGAGTACTCCACGCTGATCAATCCCGAACGAAATATCCCCTATTTTATCACTTCCATGACCGGTATCACCAATGAGATGGTGGAAGATGCCCCGAAATTTTTCGAGGTAGCACGCAGGATTGTGGAGATGACTGAGGGTCATGTCTTTGTGGCACACAATGCGAGGTTCGATTATTCATTTATCAGGCAGGAGTTCGCCATGCTGGGCTACAGTTTTAAAAGACCCTTGCTAGATACGGTGGCCCTGAGCAGGAAACTGCTTCCCGGTCACAGATCATACAGCCTCGGAAATCTCTGCAATGACCTGGGTATAGAGATCAATGGCAGGCACAGGGCGGCCGGCGATGCACTTGCAACAGTGAAGTTGCTGGAGCTGTTGCTTGAGAAGGACAACTCACTGGGGACAGGAAGCCTGATAAGAAACAGGAAAGCCGCGAAGCTTCATCCGGCACTCGACCTGGATAAGCTGAAGGATATACCTGAGGAGCCTGGCATCTATTACTTCCACGATGAGAAGGGAGATATCATCTACGTTGGCAAAAGCCGCAACCTCAGCCAGAGGATAAGCTCACACCTCTCCAACAACAGCTCCGCAAGAGAGATGGAGATGCGCTCAATAACTGCTGACATAACATGGGAACCTACAGGCAGTGAGCTTATAGCCCTGCTGATGGAGTCATCTGAGATAAAGAAAAACAAGCCACGCTTCAACAGGGCTCAGCGCCGGACTGGATTCCGCTGGGGAATCTACAGCCATACCGACGAAAAAGGATACATCCGGTTCTCTTACAGGAATGTGAGTGACGATGAGGTGCCTCTGTCTCTCTTTACCTCCCGTGACCGGGCACGAGGCAAGCTGGAACAGATAATTGATCAGTACAACCTGTGCCAGAAACTCTGCGGCATGTACGAGACCGATGGCGCATGCTTTCACCACCAGGTGGGCCTCTGCAGGGGGGCATGCTCCGGGGAGGAAGAGCCGGGATCATACAATGAGAGGGCTCTTCTTGCCCTCGATGAATTCATTTTCAGGGAGAGAAATTTCTTCATCATAGACCGTGGACGCAACACGGACGAACGGGCAGTGGTTAAATTGGTCAACGGCAAATATGCCGGATGGGGCTTCTTCAGCATCAATGAAGTGGGATTCGGACTGACGGCTGTGCATGACTGCATCAGGCCAGCAACCGATAACCGCGACATACAGGTCATCATCAAAAGCTACCTGAAAAACCACCGGGTGGAAAGAATTATTGATTTCTGATACTGCAGCCTGCTGCTCTTTTCTTAATATATTTGCCTTAACCAACACTGCAACGCAGATGTCACTATTCAAGCGTACAACCAGGGAACTCACTGTAAGGATAGATGAATTCTTTGATACCATTGAGATCGGCATTCTGATCTTCAAGGAAGGCATCAAGGCATATGTCAATGATGACGGAGATGCATTCCGGAATCACCTTGCCAAGATCGACGATCTTGAAGGTAAGGCAGACAGGCTTCAGAGAGCCATTGAGAATGATATGATAGTCCACTCTATCCTGCCCCAGCAAAGAAGTGAGATGGTGAAGCTTCTCTGGCAGCTTGACGAGATCATTGACACAGCCAAGAAATCGCTGAACGAGTTTTACGTGGAGTTGCCTCACATACCTGCTTCGCTGGCACATGACTTTATCTCCCTGGCAGAGGTATCAGGCAATGCCGCCGAGGAGCTGATGCCTGCTGCCAGGGCTTTCTTCCGCGAGCCTCACCTGGTCAGGGAGAAGCTTATCAGGGTCTATTTCTTCGAGAGGGAGACAGATAAGTCTGCTTTCCAGATGAAGAAGAAGGTGTTTCATGAGATGAATGACCTCTCACTGGCAGAGAAGGCTCATATAAGATATATAACCCATCATATAGAGAATATTTCCGATTCTGCACAGGCGGCAGCTGATCTCCTGGCGTCGATGGCCATAAGGCAAATGCTCTGATCATGATCTTCCTCTTCCTCACCAGCGGTCTTTTTCTCGGATGGACTCTCGGAGCCAACGATGCTGCCAATGTGTTTGGCTCGGCAGTAGGATCACGGATGGTCTCCTTCACCCGTGCCGCAGTGATTGCCTCCATCTTCGTTATCCTCGGGGCTGTACTCCAGGGAGCAGGAGCCTCCGAGACACTTGGCCGCCTGGGATCGGTGAATGCCATGGGAGGCGCCTTTACCGTAGCCCTGGCAGCCGCACTGACAGTCTATTTCATGACCAGGGCAGGTCTGCCCGTCTCAACAACCCAGGCTATTGTGGGCGCCATCATAGGCTGGAACTTCTTTACCAATAATGCTGTTGATACCCGGGCCCTGACACAGATAGTAACAACATGGATCACCGGACCGGTACTTGGGGCTCTCTTCGCATATGCACTTTACCACCTGGTGAAGATTACCAGGCGAAGGATAAGAACACACCTCCTGAAATATGAGTCAATGCTGAGGTTCGGACTGCTGATTGCCGGCGCTTTCGGAGCATACAGCCTGGGAGCAAACAACATAGCAAACGTGATGGGTGTTTTCGTTCCAAGTATCCCCCTTGTGACAACCGATTTCGGCATCTTCACTCTGACTGGGCCGCAACAACTCTTTTTCCTGGGCGCCATAGCCATTGCCGCCGGAGTGCTCACCTATTCAAGAAAGGTAATGGAGACCGTGGGCGCCAACCTGCTCGAGCTCTCTTCTGAGACTGCCTTCGTAGTTGTCCTGTCTCAGGCACTGGTGCTCTTCATCTTCTCATCATCAGCACTCTCAGGATTACTGGTGAAAGCAGGACTCCCCCCCATACCCCTGGTTCCTGTCTCCAGCACACAGGTAGTGGTGGGTTCCGTTCTTGGAATCGGTCTCTACAAAGGTGTCCGCAACATTAACATCAAAGTTCTCGGCAGCATAGCATCAGGATGGATAACAACACCCGTAGCTGCAGGTGTGCTGGCCTTCCTGCTGCTGTTCTTTGTCAAGAACCTGTTCGGAATAGACGTCGGACACTCCTTCAACCCTCCGGCTTCAACGGGAGAAGGCATAAGCACAGCAACGATAATAAGATACAGTATCCCGGCACTGCTGGCAATCACTGCCGCATACCTCATTTACCTCGTTCTGTCGGAAAAGAAGAAGACAGAACGGCTAAACAAGGAATATTATAAGTAGAAACCTGCTAAGTATCTTACCAGGCTTGCAGGAAGGAATAATTCTTTCCGTATTCCATCATCTGCCCGAGGTAATCTGAACAATACTCAATCTTAACATCGGTGATTTTGCCATCGCTGTCAGTGACAGGTGTCATGACAGGGTTGACAAAACCGCTATATGGCGCCAGGTTCAGCCTGGCATATCTCGACAGCATCTCCGTGTGGAGGTCTGAGTCAATCTTAACTCCGTAGTTCTCAATCATATCCTTGCCTGCGGCGAAGTCACCCTCTGACTTGATCCTCTGCACCTCCTTCAACATCTCACCGAAGAGTCCGCGCAGTTCCTGATAGTCATTGATACGTACAAAGGTTTTATCGTCACGCGTGACCACTTCTATGACATTATCAGACTTGCCCTTCTCATATACCCAGTGAGCTATTGCCGAGCGGCATCTCATATGCGCCTGTTCAATATCCCTGCCGGGTTGAATTCTTACAATCTGTGTCAGGAAACCGTTGCGGATGTAGTTGTCATACTGTGCTTTTGCAGGCTCATCAGAGGGCATGAGCCCTACCTCCGTCATCTTCGGGTCCATCATGAAGTAGAGGGCAAACAGGTCAGCTCTCATCTCCTCCAGGGGTGAGGCATAGTTTTTCAACGCATTGGGGTCAGTGCCCGGTGCCAGCTTTCCGCTGGCATGGCCTATACACTCATGCATGTCCGTATGGAGGGCGTCAGAGAGGGAGCCCCATTGCACCGCCCTGTCTATCTCAGTCTGATCATAAGCAAACTCCTCCAGGAACCCGCTTCCCCTGGCCACAATATCCTTGGCATCAGTGATGTTTGCAAGAGTAACTGACTTTGAACCTGCTTCTGTCCTTATCCAGTTTGAGTTGGGCAGATTGATGCCCAGGGGTGACGCCGGGTAGCAATCGCCCCCAAGCATGGCCACATTGATAACACTTGCTGCCACCCCTGTAACCTTTTCCTTGCGGTATTGGGGATCAACAGGCGAATGATCCTCAAACCACTGCGCATTTTCAGTTATGAGAACCGTCCTCTTTGATGCCTCCGTATCCTTGTACTGAACTACGGCTTCCCATGTTGCCTTCATGCCCATAGGGTCACCATAGGTTTCAATGAATCCGTTTATGTAATCTACTGAAAGGCCAGTGTTTCCTGCCCATAGCACATTGTAGTCATCCCATGTGCCCAGATCAGCTGTCCTGTAATAGTCTATCAGCAGGTCAAGCTCTTTCTTCTGGGTTTCACTGAGGGCTACATCGCGCGCTTTCTCAAGCCAGGAAACAATCCTGTCAATGGCGGAGCCATACATTCCGCCGCTCTTCCACTGGATCTCCGTCACCTTGCCATCCACCTTTAACACCTTTGTGTTCAGACCCCATGAAACCGGCCTCGGTTCCGCCCGATCGGCCAGCGATGAGTAATACTCTTCCACTTCTGCCTGGCTCACACCTTCGTAGAAGTTATTTGCTGAGGCCGTTATCATATCGGTTCCTTCCGACTGATCGACCTTTTTCGCGTAAAGCACCGGATCAAACAGTATCGGGGAAAGAAAACCTGCCAGTTCCTCAACCGACTGGCCCTCTGCCAGTGGCAGCCGTGCAGCATCTGAACCACCTATCAGTTGAGCAAGGTAATCTGCTGAGAAACCTGGCACAAACTTGTCATTTGAATAATGATGATGTATGCCATTCGCGAAGAAGATCCGCTTTGCATATGTGATGAAAGCCCTGTATTCGTCACTCTCGCGGTCACCTCCGTAGGTATCAATTATAGCTTCTATTGTCTTACGGATAAGCATGTTATATTTGAAGTTCTGATCCCAGAGGATATCTCGCCCACAGAGCGCTGCCTCAGAGAGATAATAGATGAATTCCTTCTCGGCTATGGAAAGTTGTTCAAAGGCCGGAAGACGGTACTTGAGTACACTGATATCCTCAAACCTGTCAACCTCATAGGTGAATTCCGCCTCCGGGGCTGCCTTTTTACCGGCCTGCCCGCACGAAGTCAATAAAGCTGTTCCCATAAATGCAATTGTTCCGATTAATAAGTAATTTTTCATGATAATACTATGTTGTAATGAAGTAACTAAGGTAGCAAAAAGCCCCGTTTAAAACAGTTGATCCAATATTTTTAGGAATTGGTTACAGCTGAGACTATAATTGGTAAATTTGGGATCAAAAAGCCCGATACGATGAAAAGACTGATGTTAGCCGCCCTGTTACTGTCTGCCTTATTTGCAACGACAGCATCCGGCCAGGATATAGGCGAATTGATAAGAATCGAGGCGGTCTCCTCCGTCACAGCTGCGGAAGTGATGTACCGCGATCTCCACCAGAATCCCGAACTGTCACTGATGGAGTTCAAAACCGCAGCCAGGATGGCCGGTGCACTCGGCAAGCTGGGTTTTGAAGTGACAACCGGTGTGGGTGGCAACGGTATCGTTGGTATTCTCAGGAATGGCAAGGGACCGGTGATCATGCTCCGCACCGACATGGATGCGCTGCCTGTCAGGGAGACGACCGGACTGCCTTTCGCCAGCACCGTGACGGTGGCAACACCACAGGATCAGGAGACGCCCGTGATGCACGCATGCGGACATGATCTCCACATGACCGTGTGGCACGGGACACTGCAAACACTGACAGCCCTTAAGGGAAAATGGAAAGGCACCCTGGTTGCCATAGCACAGCCTGCAGAGGAGGTGAGCGGTGGATCGGAACAAATGATTGCCGATGGCCTCTACAGCCGTTTCCCGAAGCCCGATTACGCTCTCTGTTACCATGTGAGTCCCGACCTGCCCGCAGGTACAGTTGGATATTTCCCGGGAGCAATCTTTGCAGGGGTGAACTCTGCCGACATCAAAGTATTCGGTGTTGGCGGCCATGGAGCAATGCCTCACAAAACCATTGATCCTGTGGTGCTCTCGGCAAAAATCATTCTTGATTACCAGACAATTGTTAGCCGTGAGATCAACCCCGTCTACCCTGCGGTTGTAACGATAGGCGCAATCCACGGCGGCACGAAGCATAACATCATTCCCGGGGAGGTAGAGATGAACCTGACATTGAGGTTTTTCTCCGACGATGTCTACCGGCAGATAAAAGAGGCTCTGGTTAGGATAGCCAACGGACAGGCCGCAGCCGCCGGGCTGCCCCAGGAGATGATGCCGGTCATCACCTTTCCGGACGATTTTACTCCTCCTGTTGAAAATGACGTGAGCCTGGTTGGCATGGCCACCGCATCAATGGAGACAGTTATTGGAAAAGAGAATGTAATAAGGGTTGATCCCTCAACCGTTGCTGAGGATTTTGGTCAATACGGCCGTACCGGTGAAAAGGTGAGAATTGCCCTTTTCTGGCTGGGCGGAGCAAACAGGGAGAAGTATGATGAGAGCGTCGCCAACGGAACCAAACTCCCTGCGCTTCACAGCAGCAACTTCGCGCCGGACTTCGTACCGGCTTACACCACCGGTGTAACTGCCATGTCAAGGACAATGATTGACCTGTTTAACAGGCAAAAACCTTGAGGATTTACGATTTGCGATTTTCGATTTAAGACTTCGAAATTCGCAAATCGCAAATCCTATGGTCTGATGCCTAACAAATCCATCACACCGTTGATGAAGGTGAGCGGATGTGACGGGTTGCCGGGGACATAAAGATCAATATGGTGACTTTCTATGAAATCCCTCTTCACGGCAGGACTGCCGGCAAAGAGCCCGCCGCTGATGGCATCGGTGCCGACAAGGATGATGATGTTGGGTGCCGGAGTTGCTTCGTAACAAATCTCAAGAGCCCTGGCCATGTTTTCGGAAACAGGGCCGGTGATAACAATACCGTC
>JAAZAP010000205.1 GCA_012514255.1 Bacteroidales bacterium
ATCAGCTCCTTGCTGATCACCTTTCCGTTGTTGTCAATCACCTGCAGCATCTTGTCTTCTGCAGGGTCAAACTGGTCGAACATATCTTGTTTTGTTTAACGTTTCTTGCATAAAAGACAAACAAATCCTTAATTTGTTCACCCGGTTTGTTACCTCCTGAGCAGGAGGGTGCTCAGGATGCAGGCAGGATGGAGGCACAGAGCAGTGAGCAGGTCAGCGTTGCCCGTTAACCTGATCAGGCATCACCTGGCAGTGATTTGAAAATGGCAGAAGAATGGAGGTTAATTGTTCAGGCCGGATCTGTAATCAAGTTTCCAGGATATTTCCCCGCCGTCATCGTTCACCATGGTTATCCTTCTTACGGCTCCATTTCTTGTGTTTGAGATCAGTTTGCCGCCGGTGATAGTGACCCCTGATGATCTGTATCCGGAAGGTTCATGAACCAGCAGGACGTATTCGACAGACGGCACAGGCTTGCTGGTACCTGAGAGGGTGTTATTATCCCAGGCTACGCCAGAGAGGTCAGTTGCGCCGCAGCTGATATGTCTGGAGGTGGCTACCACCTGGGGGTGTGGCTGAGCCGGTCTGATGCAGAAGAGCTGGCAATTCCAGGCCGGATTGATGGATCCGAATCTGATGGTGTCTGATACTGTTCCGAGGAAGGTGTCGGACCAGAACTCATAGAGGAGGTATTTGTTCCCCTTCTCCAGTCCAAGGTCGGCCAGGCTAATCCGTTTCTCCTTCTCCCCGAGGCGTCCAAGGACGCACCATCTCTCCCAGGGCAGGTTCAGTTCGAGCATGAAAAGGTCAAAGGGCGAGGTGCGGCTTCCATCGCTCTCCCTCTCTCCCGAGCCGCTCATCTCGGTGGTGGTCCGGTCAAGAAAAGCAGACCGTGAAGGATCGAGGTCAAACACCTGTCCGGGCAGGGTGAAGAGCACCGGCAATGATTTGCGGGCAGGGGTGATGAGGTCTGTGTGATAGACTTCCGGTTTGTCGGTAACCATGAAGAGTGAACCGGTGAGCGAGGTGGCCATGCATGAGCGGTATGCCTCCTGTGGTGTCAGTTCTATATGATCCGGGTCATTTCTCCAAACCACGTTATTGAAGGAGTTATACTGTGCCAGGGCGGTATAGCCGTATCCGTCATTGCCGATCCGGCAGCCGTCGGCCAGTCCGACCACGCCTGGCAGCACGCCCCAGCATGCCAGCAGGAAGTTTTCGCGCCCGGTCTCCTCGCGTACCCGGCGAACCACACTCCTGAACGCCTCTTCGCGATCAGCGTAACCGCCCCTGAAGAAGCTGCTGTGGCTGTTATAACCCTCAAAGAAGAGGTGACGGAGGGCATCAAGCTTGAAGTAGCTCCAGCCGTCCTGCCTGAAACGGCTGTAGACGGGTGAGATGACCGAGTCAAGCATTTCCTTTTCTGCCCCGTTAAGAATGTACCCGATCCATCTCCCTGAGGCCGGCTTGCCGTCTTCGTCCCTGATGAACCAGTGACGGTGAGCGAAAACCC
Source organism: Bacteroidales bacterium (assembly GCA_012514255.1). The sequence continues at coordinate 1,514 of JAAZAP010000205.1, forward strand.
AGGCAGAGTCATGCACTGCCACATTGGTCCAGATACCCGGTTTCAACCCCTTCGACCTGATATAGGCTGCCAGGCTGTCAAGTCCCGAAGGAAATTTCTCATTGGGGGTGATCCAGGCTTCCGGCGTACCGCCATACTGCTGGTAGCCGTCATCTATCTGGAGGTAATCAAGACCGTATGGCAACATTGTCTCTGCAACCACGTCAGCTGCCTCTCTGACAATCTCCTCAGTGATGCCGGTCCTGTATGCAAACCACGAGCACCATCCTGCCACAGGCTCTTTCCAGACCTGATAGGTCCAGGGCTCATAGTAGCTCAATCCCCTGTGTTTCTGATAATATCTGGGTCTGAACCTGAAGGTGACCTCGTTGCCGGTCATCGTCAGATCATATGTTAATCCTGAACTGTCAGCCTGGGCGGGTACTATTCTCAGTGATGCCGATGTATAGGAATGGTCTGCAGAGAGCAGCCAGTCAGAGTCTCTGTCATAGACTGCCCGGTTGAGAAGGCTGTGGCTGAGTCCGTACGCATGTCTTACAACCTGTGTTCCCTCAATGCGGCGGTCAGCCTCGCAGGTGAACGACTCTCTGCCGGCGTGGATGCGTCCTGTGATGTTCATCCTTCCGCCGTTAACCGAGGAGATGGTAAAGAGGTGTGAGACCTTTCCGGCGCGTTCCTCCTTAAGTTCCTTCACAGTGAATGAGGACCGGGGGAGGTCAGTCTCAAGAGTCAGAATCTCATTTCCGTTATAACTGAAGCTGATGGTGGCGCCTTCAACCGACACTACTCCCGGAGCGTTGGGCGGAACTGTTACGGGCATCTCTGGTTTGCACATTGGGAGAGATGTTAAAAAGAGCATTGCGGCAATTGTCATCAAGCGGTTCATGAGCTTATCTTATGTATCAGCCAAATTTATTCAAAAAGTAAAATCTTTATGCTGCTCTTCGGCATCAGGTGTGCCCGTGAATGTGAAGAAATGTTAACGGCGATCCGGCATAAGTATATTTATGTTTAACTTGGCTTATTATTATGCAATCAGTTAACCCTATCATTAAAACTATGAAGAACTCAGTCAAAGCAATTTTGATCGTGACAATTTTTGCATTTGCCTCATGTCAGCAGAAGGCAGACAGTGAGTTGTCTATTCCGTTTGAGAAGTATGAACTTGGAAACGGGCTTGATGTGATCTTGCATGAGGATCATTCAGATCCTATTATTTCAGTTGCCATCTACTATCATGTGGGCAGCAACCGTGAAGTACCCGGGCGTACAGGTTTCGCGCACCTGTTTGAGCACATGATGTTCCAGCAGAGCGAAAACGTACCTGAAGATCAGTATTTCAGACTGATACAGAGCGCCGGGGGGACCCTCAACGGATCTACGAGTCAGGATCGTACCAACTATTACGAGACGGTACCAAAGAATGCACTGGAGATGGTGCTCTGGATGGAGTCAGACCGTATGGGTTATCTCACCAACACCATCACACAGCAGGCTTTTGCCATTCAGCAGAACGTGGTTCAGAATGAAAAGCGCCAGAATTACGACAACAGGCCTTACGGTCATTCCTCTACAGTGATGGCCAGGGCGTTGTTCCCCGAGGGTCATCCCTATAGCTGGACCACCATCGGTGAGATGAAGGATCTCTTCAATGCCACCATTGATGATGTGAAGGAGTTTCATGGCAAGTATTACATACCCA
>JAAZAP010000206.1 GCA_012514255.1 Bacteroidales bacterium
CGCGTCTGCACAAATATAAGAAAGAACATCCGTCGGGTCCTGTTAAGAAACTCAGAGGTTATCAACATACCTCTCAACGGCACACTTGATCAGGACACTCAGAGGTTATCAACATACCACTCAACGGCACGCTTCAGTCCCTCGGGAAAGAGCACCTGCGGCTGGTAACCAAGCAGCCTCACGGCCTTGCCCACGCTGGCCATGCTGTGCGGTATGTCGCCGGGTCTGTTCGGGCCGTGCTCCGGCTCTACCTTTGATATCGAGATGTCATATGCCGCCAGGTAACCCCGAAGCATATTGGTCATCTCATTGAGGTTCACCGAGTCGCCACAGGCAACATTATAAACGTGGTTCAATGCAGCGGGATTATCGGTGGTAGCCGCAAGGTTGTTTGCCAGCACCACGTTGTCAATATAGGTAAAGTCGCGCGAGTTGCTGCCGTCGCCGTTGATGACGGGCGACTCATGCTTCATGAATGACATGGTGAACTTCGGGATCACAGCGGCATAGGGCCCTTCCGGATCCTGCCTCCTGCCAAAGACATTGAAATAGCGCAACCCGATGGTCTCCATGTCATAGAGGCTGCCGAAAACGCGGGCATACTCCTCATTGACAAGCTTGGTGATGGCATAGGGCGAAAGCACCTTGCCGGTGCGCTCCTCAACCTTGGGCAGCTCGGGGGAGTCGCCATAGACCGACGAGCTCGAGGCGAAGACGAACCGTTTTATTCCGGCATCACGCGAAGCGATGATCATGTTCAGGAATCCGTTGATGTTGACCGCGTTGGTTGTCGCCGGATCGGCGATGCTCCTCGGTACGCTCCCCAGCGCCGCCTGGTGTAACACCACATCCGCTCCCTTCACTGCCTTTTTGCACACTTCCGGCTCACGGATGTCGCCCTCAATCAGTCTGAACCCGGGCCTGCCCTGAAGGTCTGTGATATTCTCTTTCTTGCCTGTGGCGAAGTTATCGAGGCAGATCACCTCGTTGCCGCGCTCTAGGATGTCATGACACAGCGATGATCCGATGAACCCGGCCCCACCGGTCACCAAAACGCGTTTTCCTGTAAGTAGATTCATTTATCTGAAATTTCACAAATGTACTAATATGTCTGAAGGTCCGAAGGTCAAATGGTCTGAAGGTCCTTGTCATTCTAAACTATTTGCCGGGCTTTTTATTGTTATCCGTCAACACCTGACTCCAGGACTCTCAGACCTTCATCCGGAGCGAAGCGACAGACCTTCATCCGCCAGCTGGCGGATCAGTCTCTCCGACTTTCCGACCTCTACTTAAACACGAATGTCAGCACCACGGCTTCTGGCTGCGTCTTATTGCTGCTGCTGCCTGCCGGCACCCACTTCGGACCCTCGCGAAGCAGTCTGAACGCCTCCCTGGTGAAGGGCTCCCCGGGCGAGTTCACTGCCCTGAGATCGGACAGCGTACTGTCAGGCTGCACCCTGAATGAGACTGTCACCACCTGTCTGACCACCGGCTCAATACCTTCAGGGTATCTGATGTTACGTGCCGTCCACTTAATGAATTCATCCCATCCGACGAGAGGCGAAGCGCCTTCCGGGACTGTTGGCGCTGCTGCAGCTGCCACGATGGGTTCAGCTGCTGCCTCATCGCTCCTGCGTGCATCTTCAGCTGCTTTCTTATCACTGCCCGGAGCCCGTCCCTTCATTGTGGCAATCGCCGTCTGCGGCACCACCTGGACTACCACCTCCTCAGGCACCTCAACCACCTCCTCGGCAACCTGTGCAATTACCACTGGCTCATCGATAACAACCTGGTCACCTGCATCTTCCTCAACAACCATAAAGAGGTCCTCAGTCACCTCATCCATAATCTCTCTTTCCATACTGCCGGACTGAACGGACGGGGAGAAAGCCTTCTCCTCTCTGTCTATCGGTTGCGCCATGGCAATATATGCCGTATCCTTAAAGGACTCCTCTGCCTGCGCCAAGTCAGGCCCGCCGGCAGGTCTCTCCCTGAGCAGAGAAACCACCACCGCCGAGGCGACAAGCAATATCAATACCGCTGCGGCTGCAGGCAGCCAGATGGTTCGGGGCCGTGCAACACGGCTGTCCATCCTCCCCTTCAGCTCACGGAGATCAGCCTCAGCCTCCTCGCGGCTAAGCCGTCCGAGGCCCTCTCCAGCCTCCTCCTCAAACTCATCCCTCGGAATCAATATCCTCTTATCCTTTTTCATGTCCTTTTTTTCTGTCTTGCAGTCGTGCGGTCTTCTGACTCTCCTGACCTTCGGACCTTCAGACCTTCTATACAAATCCTCAGATTCCTCTTCCCATTCTGTATATACGATTTAACCTTATTCTCCTCCATCCCCAGCTTCTCGCTTATCTGGCGGTAGCTGCACCCCTCGTAAAAGAAGAGCCTGATGCAGCTTCTCTGCTCCTCCTTCAGCCTCCCGATACACTCCTCCAGTCGCCTCATCTCCTCCTCCGTCTCATCTTCCACAGGATGCATTTCCGAAGCATTTTCCATAAAAAATGTCGGGTCATTCATCATTGCATCCTCGTGAGTCATCTCCCTCTTCCTGCTCCTCAGCAACATCAGGCAGTGGTTCTTCGTCACCACGTAGAGCCATGTACGGAAGCGCTCTATCTCCTGCTGCTGCATCGTCGTCACCAGCTTCTCGAAGATATTCATCACCTCATCCTTCGCCCACTCCCGCTCCTCAAGGTACTTGAGGCAGACGCCATAGACCAGGTGCATGTACCGCTCATACAACTGCCCCAGCAACCCGATGTCATCCTCTTCGCGGTAACGCGCCACGAGCTCCTCGTCGCTCTGCGTTATCGTCTTTCTCCTCAGGAATACCGGCCGCATGCAAACCCTTTTTCAGCAGTTTTCAATTACAATATAAACTTACACAAAATCGCCCGGTTAGAGCTATGTCCGTAAAAATCTGTGCCGTTTCATTCCCCCGTACGGGCCGGTGAGCGCAGTGCTACCCAACGCAGCCCAAAAAAATACCGGCTCTTTTTATGGAATCCTTCTCCAAGCCGCATCCTTATCTCAGAAACTTAATTCACAAAATCATGAAAACATTTTTTTCAATTATCGCATTCATGCTTGTCACCTCCCCGGGACCTGCCACACAGTTCATGATAAAAGGAACGGTGACCGGCACCGACGACCGCCCTCTCAGCGGGGTTGTTGTGATGGTAAAGGGAACGAACATCACCGCCATGACCGGCGCTGACGGGACATATGCCATCACCCTCAGCCAGGAGGCGAAGATCCTTCTCTTCTCCCTTCGGGGGATGAAACCGCTGGAGGAACCCATCTCGGGACGCACCCTCATCAACGTAACGATGGAGCCTGACATTACAGCGAACACTGAAAGGAACCCGGACAATCCCGTGATCCCCAACAAGGACAAGGAAGAGAAGAGGGTGGATGAAGTATTGTACTATGTGGTTGAGGAAGAGGTGATCTGCGAGTCAGTTGACGCCGCGGTTTATGATCGGTACGTGGCTGCCCCGGCGGGTGCTCATATGAAATCGGCATACTATCGCCATCCTCATCCCGTACCACAGAACACCGAGTCATATGCAGGCATCAGTGAGAACGGTTACAGGGACCCGCTGCAGGAGCCCTATTCAACCTTCTCCATCGATGTTGACAATGCCTCCTACTCAAACGTGCGCCGTTTCATCAACCTCGGGCAGGAGGTGCCTGCCGATGCCGTGCGGATAGAGGAGATGATCAACTACTTCCGCTATGATTACCCGCCGCCATCCGGCGAACACCCCTTCTCCGTCTATACCGAGGCCGGCATCTGCCCCTGGAACAACAACCACTACCTGTTGCATGTAGGGCTCAGAGGGAAGGATATCGACCGTAGTGAACTGCCACCTTCCAACCTCGTGTTCCTGATCGATGTGTCCGGCTCAATGAACTACCCCAACAAGCTCCCGCTCCTCAAGTCGGCCTTCAGCCTGCTCGTGAATGAGCTGAGGGAAACGGACCGCGTGGCGATGGTCGTTTATGCCGGCGCCGCAGGAGTGGTGCTTGAGTCAACCCCCGGCAACAGGAAAGAAACCATCATGCAGGCCCTCGATAAGCTCCAGGCAGGCGGCTCCACCGCCGGCGGCGCCGGGCTGATGCTGGCATACAATATAGCAGAGAAGAACTTTATCAGGGGAGGCAACAACCGGATTATCCTTGCTACCGACGGCGATTTCAACGTCGGCGTTTCCGATAACGCCTCAATGGAGAAACTCGTTGAACAGAAACGAGGCCTGGGGATCTATATGACTGTTCTGGGATTCGGGATGGGAAACATCAAGGACGATAAGATGGAGATCATCGCCGATAAGGGCAACGGCAACTATGCCTATATCGACAATATCCAGGAGGCACGGCGCGTGCTGGTACAGGAGTTTGGCGGAACGCTCTTCACAATTGCAAAGGACGTCAAGTTCCAGGTAGAGTTCAACCCGGCGTATGTTAAGGCATACCGCCTCGTGGGATATGAGAACAGGTTGCTGGCCGACCGTGATTTCAACGACGACACGAAGGACGCCGGCGAGATGGGAGCGGGGCACACGGTGACGGCACTGTACGAGATCGTCCCGGCAGGATCGGATGAGACAGGATTCCCAACGGTTGACCCGCTGCGGTACCAGGGTGCCGGAGCCGGTTCTGCCAGCGCGGCCGGATACGGCCAACAGGCTGCCGGCAGTAACATGCGCCCATCGGTGAAGGATGCTCCCCGCGAGCTCTGCAATATCAAGCTCCGCTACAAGGATCCGGAGGCGCTGACAAGCAAGCTCTTCAGCACAACAGTTGGTACAGATATAAAAAAGGCCGGTGAAACCACCGACCGTTATCGCTTCTCAGCCGCCGTGGCAGCCTTCGGTATGATCTTGCGCGACAGCAGGTACTGCGGTACCACCAGCAGGAGTGATGTGATTTCACTGGCCTCCGGCGCACGGGGCACCGATGCTGACGGCTACCGCGCCGAATTCATCCGCCTGGTGCAGTCTGCAAAGTAGTCATGTAGTCTTGCTGCCTGAATAATGACCGCAGGACCGTCCCGACCTTCAGACCTTACTCCAGGTCGTCCGCGTAGGTCTTCTTACGGTAGAACTTTGAGATATCAAAAATGATATCCTTCTCCTGACCGTCTTTGGTTGTGATGGTGACTATATCATACGGATTCCCGTTGTTATCAGTCACCATCTGGCTTATTATGTTTGATCCGGGGAAGGTGCGGTCAATGTAGAGATACTCTGCCCGAACCGATCCCACAATCACGGCTTTCTGGAACGATGAACCGTCGCGTCCCTGTGAGGAATCGATGAATGATGCTGCGCATCCGGCCATCATCAGCGCTAACACCACTGTCATAAAATAAATTGCTGCTTTTTTCATTGTACAATTCTTATTGGTCTACGACCAATTTTATTAATTATATCCTTGTTCTACAATTCTTTATCGTTACGACGAACCGCCGGGGGATCGTTCTGTTCTACAATTCTTGAAGCTCTACGAGCTTCCCAACTCAGGTGTATTCTCTGCCTACAATTCTTGAAGCTCTACGAGCTTCCC
>JAAZAP010000207.1 GCA_012514255.1 Bacteroidales bacterium
TGAGGCCCCCGGCAGATATGGCATCTGAGATAGCCTGCCTTCCTTATGACGTGATGAATTCAGAAGAGGCTGCCGCCATGGCCAGGGGCAGAGAGAAATCGCTGCTGCATATTACAAAGGCGGAGATAGATTTGCCCGAGGATACTGATGTGCACTCGGAAGAGGTCTACCAGAAGGCTTTTGAGAATTTTACTGCATGGCAGGAGAGAGGATGGCTGGTGGAGGATCGCCAAAAATATTTTTACATCTATGCCCAGACCATGAAGGGCCGCACACAATACGGTATTGTGGGGGCAGCAGCAGTGACTGACTACCTTGAAGGGGTGATAAAGAAGCATGAGCTTACCCGCCCCGACAAGGAGGAGGACCGCATGGTGCACGTCAGGGCCAACAATGCGAACATCGAACCGGTTTTCTTTGCCTATCCTGCCGTGAAGGAGCTCGACAGGATTGTGGAGAAAATTGTCAGGAACGAGAAGCCTGAGTACGATTTCGTTGCCGATGACGGCATAGGTCATCACTTCTGGGTGGTGAGGGATAAAAAGACCAACGCAGCCATTGAAAAGCTATTTGCAGAGAAAGTGCCATACATGTATGTTGCAGATGGTCATCACCGCACGGCGGCGGCTGCCCTCGTGGGAAAGGAGAAAAAGGACAGGAACCCTAATCACAGGGGCGATGAGGAGTACAACTATTTCATGGCAGTGATCTTTCCCGATGATCAGTTGAAGATATTTGACTACAACCGGGTGGTGAAGGATCTGAACGGAATGACGCCGTCACAATTACTTGAAAAGTTGCAGGAGTCTTTTGACATCAGGGAGAAGGGAACGCGCACATACAGGCCCAGGAGACTTCATAATTTCGGCATGTATCTCAATGGCAGGTGGTACAGCCTGACTGCCAGGAAGGGTACCTTCAATGATGATGATCCCATCGGGGTGCTGGATGTAACCATCCTTACAGAGAAGGTGTTACTGCCACTGCTGGACATCCAGGACCTCAGAAGATCCAAACGCATTGATTTTGTGGGAGGCATCAGGGGCCTGAGAGAGCTGAAGAGACGGGTTGACAGCGGAGAGATGAAGGTTGCGTTTGCCCTTTATCCGGTATCTATGCAGCAACTGATCACTATTGCTGACACCGGCAATATCATGCCGCCCAAGACCACATGGTTTGAGCCCAAGCTCAGAAGCGGCCTGGTCATTCACAGGCTTGACTGATGATTGCAGGATACCGGCATGGGTAGCATTGCTGAAAACATAAAGAGACTGCTTGATGGCCTCGCCCCGGGTGTTACCGTGGTGGCGGTCACAAAGACGCGTACAGTCGGAGAGGCCATGGAGGCATATAATGCAGGTCTGCGCATATTCGGTGAGAACCGGGTGCAGGAGCTGGCAGCAAAGAGAGAACAGCTTCCGGGTGATATATCCTGGCACCTGATCGGTCACCTGCAGTCGAACAAGGTAAAGCCGGCCGTGGCTTCAGCCGCAATGATTGAGTCGGTTGACACTGTCAGGCTGTTGAGGCTGATTGATGCAGAGGCTTTGGCACAGGGTAGGAGAATCGATTGTCTCTTGCAGGTGCATATTGCATCGGAGGAGTCAAAATCAGGATTCTCCATAACCGAGATGAAGGCAACGGACTGGGGTAAGGTGGCCTCATCACTGAAAGCTGCACGTATATGCGGCGTGATGGGTATGGCAACCTTCACCGATGATAAGGAGAAGGTGCGGTCTGAGTTCAGTATTCTGACAGACCTCTTCGGACAATTGCGCGATGTACACTTTTCTCATGACAGCCATTTCAGGGAGATTTCCATGGGCATGACAAGCGACTGGCAGGTGGCGGTAGAGGAGGGAAGTACAA
>JAAZAP010000028.1 GCA_012514255.1 Bacteroidales bacterium
CGAATGCCCTGAAGGGCATCAGCCAGGGAGCGAAGGTACTCATGTCACCGTGCACGTATGCATATACTGACATGAAGTATGACAGCACAAGTATCTTCGGACTGAGCTGGGCGGCATACATTGAGGTAGACCGTGCCTACAGCTGGGATCCTGACACACTTGTTCCCGGGATCAGCAGGGAAAATATCATCGGGGTGGAGGCACCGCTATGGGCCGAGACTATCGATCTCTTTGATGAGGCAGAGTATCTGATCTATCCACGTCTCCCCGGATATGCAGAGATAGGCTGGACGCCTTCCGGACTACGCTCATGGGATGAATACAGGATTAGACTGGCTTCCCATGGCAGGCGTATGCAGATAATGGATATCAACTTCTACCGCTCACCGCTGATTGAGTGGGATCTGGCAGACGAATAAGGAAGATCCGGGTTAATAAGAAGGAGTTGTCAGGACTGAACCCCTGTCAGGAAAAATTAGTAATTTTATACATCCGTTCTCTCTTCCTGAGAGATCAGGGTATATGTGGCACTAACCAACAGACGGATGAGGAGAGCACTGTTAATAATGCTTGTTCTGGTTGCAGCATCCTGCAGCACGCAGAGGAAAAGCACTTCTTCCATACAGGAAGAAAGCCTTATGATAACCAGGAAGTATGTTGGCGATTTCATTGAATACCGGCATACAGGTCCTGAGAACTATGAGGGTCCGAACATTATATGGGTCAAGACCACCATGGAAGGGCAATATGGCAAGATATCTGCTTACGGCAGGAAATGTGACTTTGTTGAAGGAGACAGGCTCTACCTCAGGAGAGTCTTCTACAGCCCCGGCATTGTATCCGGTTACTGGGTCTACCTGCTTGAAAATGATGCATCAGTCTCATACCGTGCCACAGACCTGCAGCATGACCGCGAGGTATTTATCAAAGAGTGGTTTGAGTGAACTGACTGATGGTTTATAGTTACTTCTCCGGTGGATTTTTTTGAAAATTGATATATTTAAACCTGTTAAAACGAAAACGGGGTAATCACCCTGCACCGGTTAATTATGTATAGATGAAGAGCATTATATTAACGGCATTTCAGAAATTCGACCGCGCACAGAGCCTTGGCGGCATCCTGTTGTTCGGAGCCACAATCCTTGCGCTGCTGTTTGCCAATACTCAGCTGGCCGATTTCTACGAAAACCTCCGAGAGACCAAAATAGGTTTCGAGGCAGGAAGTTTCAGTCTCAGGAAACCGTTGCTGCTGTGGGTCAACGACGGCCTTATGGCTATCTTCTTCTTTATGATCGGTCTGGAGATCAAGAGGGAGCTGATGATCGGGGAGCTCAACTCTCCGGCCAAGGCAGCTCTGCCATTGATAGCCGCACTGGGAGGGATGCTTATCCCGGTTGTGTTCTACCTGATCCTGAACAATAACCCGCAGGCATCACACGGGTGGGGTATTCCAATGGCCACTGACATAGCCTTTTCTCTTGCTATACTTAAGTTACTGGGCAACAGGGTGCCTGTGGGCCTGAAGGTTTTCCTGGCAGCGTTTGCAATAATTGATGATATAGGGGCCGTTCTGGTGATAGCTCTCTTTTATAGCTCATCAATTGACTGGATGATGCTTGTCTGGGCTGCCATACCCATGGCCCTGCTGGTCTTCCTGAACCTGAAGAACCTCTTTCCAAAATATCTCCATCTTGCCTGTGGAATCATTATCTGGTATTTCTTCCTCAAATCAGGCATCCATCCAACCATTGCCGGTGTGCTGCTGGCCTTTACAGTACCGCTGCGACAGAAGACTGATGTTCACACTTTCACGCAGGAGATGTGCCGTATAGCTGATCAGATCAGGGAACATGATGCTGCTCATACCCCATTGCTCACCTCAGAACAGATAGAGCAGATAGATGATATTGAGGAATGGACTGAAAGAGTACGTTCACCTCTGCAACATATTGAACATATACTCCAGGGATGGGTGGCTTATTTTATTATGCCCGTTTTTGCCTTCTTCAATGCCGGTGTTGCCTTCAGTGCGGGAATGGATCCCGATGTGCCGCTCATCACCAGCCTGGCCCTTAGCCTTATCCTTGGAAAAACCCTCGGGGTGACGCTCTTCTCATACGCGGGGCTGAAGCTCAGGTTCGCCAGCCTCCCCCTGGGAGTTTCCTTCGCACAGATTTTTGGTACGGCCATGCTGGCCGGGGTGGGATTCACCATGTCAATGTTCATAGCCAACCTGGCATTTTCCGGTGCGCCGCTGCTGATGGATTCAGCCAAGATCGGCATTATGGCCGGGTCCTTTGTGTCAGGGCTTGCCGGTTATCTCATGCTCAGGTTCTGCCCCAGGGGGAACGGTCAAACTGATACCAGGTGAAAGACCGTCAGGATAAAAGTGAAACACTCTACTTTATAGCGCTTGTTCCTCATAAGACCCTGCGCCGGGAGATCAGGGAGATCAAGGAACAGTTCCGTGATGAGTTTGCCGCCGGCCATGCACTTAAGTCTCCAGCTCATATCACGCTGCAGATACCCTTCAAAAGAAACAGCAGCGTGGAATCAACCCTCTCTGTAATCCTTGAAAAATTTGCCTCAGGAGAAGAGCCTTTTACTGTCAGTCTGAACGGTTTTGGCTGCTTTGCCCCTAGAGTCATTTTTATCAGGATCATGGATCATGAACCGATAAAGGCATTGCACGGCCGGTTAAAGCAGAAACTGACTGAGGAGCTCGGATTTTCTGAAGGGGAGATCATGAAGGATGTTCAACCCCATATCACTGTTGCCACGCGCGATCTTGCAAAAGAAGCATTCAGGGAGGCCTGGCCTGAGTTTGAGTCGATGGAATTCACCGGATCCTTCCCTGTCAACAGTCTCTTCTTGCTGAAACATAACGGCAGGAGCTGGGATATATATAAAGAGTTCACTTTCGGGCATAATGGATAGGAGGCGGTTTATATCAGGGAGCACCCTTGTTGCAGCTGGATGGCTGACGGTCAGCCCTGCGCGTGCCCTCGCTGCTTCTTTTGAAAGAGCCGGCTATCCTGACAGGGAGAACAGACTCTATGATATTTTCAGTGATCCGTCATCAGGGTATTGTCCTTTCGTCAGATGGTGGTGGAACGGCAACAAGGTGGAGAAGGGGGAGCTCATCAGGGAACTTCATCTGCTGAAAAAAGCCGGCATTGGCGGTGTTGAGATCAACCCTGTGGCATTCCCTTCACGATTCGATGGCGACGACCTCGGTAAACCATCACTGCCATGGCTCAGCGAGGAGTGGAACAGAATGCTGGTTGAGGTTTTTGCTGAGGCGAAGAGGCTGGATATGACATGCGACCTCATAGTAGGATCAGGATGGCCTTTTGGCTCAGAGGACATTGCACCGGAGGAGCGGTCGCAAATAGTTGTTATTGCAGTGAAGAAAATGACTGGTCCTGTTGACTTCTCTGTCTCCCGCGATGAGATCTTCGCGGAGGCGGGACCAGCCATCAGCTCACCATGGCCGGGGAGAAAGCACTCACTGCTCTCATTGATGCTGGTGCCAGACCCGCTTTTATCAATGGATGAGATAACAGATCTGTCAGACAGGATCGGGGAGGAGTACTTTAACTTTTTTGTGCCTGAGGGTGACCATGCGTTATATGCACTGGTACATGTAAGCGGCTTTATGGAGGTGATCAATGGCGCTCCGGGTGCCAGCGGCCCGGTGCTGGATCACTTCAATGAGACGGCAGTCAAACGATATCTCAACCGGATGTCTGACGCAATTGAGCCAATAACCGGCCCACTGTCAGAACACCTGCGGGCTCTGTTCACTGACAGCATGGAGCTTGAGGGTACAAACTGGACTGAGGACATGAGGGAGCAGTTTATGAAGAGACGGGGCTATGACATCTTCCCGTACCTGCCATTTGTTCTCTTCAGGACCGGGGCCATGGGGAATGTCACTGACTTCAGATACGGGGCAGAATATGGGACAGGTTTCCTGGATATGATCCACCGTATGAGATATGATTTTGAGCTGACAAAGGCCGAATTGCTTGAGGAGAGATTCCTGATGAGCTTCGCCCGGTGGTGCAGGGAGCTGGGAGTCAGCTCACGCATGCAGGCTTACGGCAGGGGCTTCTTCCCACTGGAGAGCAGCATGGCTGTTGACATCCCGGAGGGGGAGTCGTGGACAATGAACTGGCTTAAACACCGGATAGGTGAAGAGATGCCTGAAAGCGATTACCGTCGCGGCAGAGCCTACACAATGGTTAACAAGTACATATCATCAGCAGCACACCTGGCTGGCAATAGGCTGATAAGCTGCGAGGAGATGACTGATACCTATACTGTCTTCAATACTTCGCTGGAAAACCTGAAGATCGGCAGTGACCAGAGCATTATCTCGGGAGTTACTCATTCCATATTCCACGGATTCAACTACTCCCCGCCGGAGGCGCCCTGGCCCGGATGGATAAGGTATGGAGGCTATTTCAATGAAAACAATAACTGGTGGCCCCATTTTCACCTGCTGAATGCCTATAAAGCCAGGCTGTCAGCACTGCTGCAGAACTGTGACATGTATGCTGACATTGCCCTGCTGCCGCCTACGGCTGACATGTGGAGCCTCATCGGGATGCAGAATGAGCCTTTTCCGTCAGTACTTCATACCGATTATCTTTCACTTGTGTGGGAGGCAATGGCGAAGAACGGCAGCGGATGTGATTATGTCTCCGAAAGAATACTGCAGGATGCCGCTGTTGAGGGAAAGCAACTGCGGTACGGTCCCCGCAGATACAATGCACTGTTCCTTGCCAGTGTTGAAAGCCTGCATCCGGATACTGCACAAAAGATACTACAGTTTGTCAGGTCAGGAGGAAGAGTCTTTTGCATTGATGCAATCCCATTAAAGTCATCCGGGTGGAATGACCATGAGAACAATGACGCTTCTGTCAGGATGCTGGTGGAAAAGATGAAAGCCTACCCGCACCGGTTCATTGTGCTTCAAAAGCCCGAAAAAGACTATATGGGTTGGTACAGGGCTGTTCAGGAACGGTACAGGATTGATCCATGGATCAGAATTGAGAACCCTGATCCCTTTCTTATGCAGGTAAGGTACAGTGCGGAGGACGGTTCGGAATATGTTTTTATTGTCAATTCGCATCTTCATGAATCCCGTCAACCCAGAATACAATTCTCCTCTGAACTTACCCGCAGGCACCATTGCTCGGTATGGAATCCTGAGACTGGTGGCAGGATGAGGGTGCTGACTGAATCTGGCGGGCATGTGACGCTTGATATGGGTCCGGCAGAGTCATTGCTGTTTGCCTTTGACCGTGAGAAGGTTCAGGAAGAGTGGAAACCCCTGCCTGTCACCGGCAGCGATATGGCGTCTCTTGACACCGGATGGCTGGCAGAGTTCAGGCATTGTCATGACGGCTCGGTGAAGGAGGTTGTGATGGGCAGGCTGGCTGACCTGAAGGAAATACCTGAGTTTGTTCATTTCTCCGGTACTGTTATCTATCGGAACAGGCTGGAATGCATTGATCCTTCAGGGATGGTGATCAATCTGGGGAAAGTATTCGGGACCTCGGAGCTGATAATAAACGGTGTGAGCTGCGGCATTAAATGGTATGGGCGGAGGATCTTCAGCATCGAAAAATACCTGAAGCCGGGAATAAACACTGTGGAAGTGGCTGTAACCACCTCCATGGGTAATTACATGAAATCACTGACTGACAATCCCATTGCTCAGTACTGGACGAATGCCGGTACGAAGAACCAGCCTCTTCAATCGATGGGGATGACGGGACCTGTCAGATGCTATAAAATATGACATGAAAAAAAGCAGGATCTTATTACTGGCGGCCATTGCGGTGGTCTCCGTTCAGCTTCAAGCGAAGGATTATAACGCATCCATGTTCGGTGCAAAGTCAAACGGGACTACCCTCAACACTAATTCAATCCAGAAGGGTATTGACTACATTAATGAGAATGGTGGCGGCCGACTGGTGTTCTACGTGGGCAGATACCTCACCGGCACCATTTACCTGAAATCAAACGTGACCATTCACCTGGAGGAGGGAGCCATCCTTGTTGGCTCCGTAAATCCTTTTGATTATGAAAGGAATTACAACTGGACAGCAATGATATTTGCCCTTGACCAGGAGAATATCGGCATCACGGGCAAGGGGGTGATAGACGGACAGGGCTTCCAGGTTGCAAATAACCTTGTTGACATGATACACAAGGGCGTGGTAAAGGACCCCTTGAAATATGACCGTCCCAATGAGACCATCCGACCGCAGAATATTTACTTCCGGGGATGCAGGAATATAGTTATCAGGGATATCATACTCAGGGATCCGGGCAGCTGGAACCAGCAGTATGATCAGTGCGTCAACCTGACGGTTGACAATATAACAGTAGACAGCAAGTCATACTGGAACAATGATGGCATAGACATAGTTGACTGCGACAGCGTGACAGTCACCAACTCATATTTTGATGCGGCTGATGATGGGATCTGCCTGAAGTCGCATGATGCAAGTTTTGTTTGCCAGAACGTATGGATACGCAACAACACTGTCAGGACAAGCGCCAATGGCATCAAATTCGGAACGGTGGGGCGCGGGGGATTTCGCAACATCACCATTGTCAATAACCTTGTCTTTGATACTTACAGGTCAGCTGTAACCTTCGCGGCAGTTGACGGTGGTATAGTGGAAAATATTGTTGTTGACAGCCTTCGGTCACTCCACACGGG
The DNA here is from genome assembly GCA_012514255.1 of Bacteroidales bacterium. Next base: position 6,743 of record JAAZAP010000028.1, read on the forward strand.
CAATGTAATATTTCTGCGGATAGGGAAGAGAAGCGGGACAAAAACAGGGCGTATCAACGGGGTGACCATCTCTAACGTCTATGCCGAGGTGCCTGCCACAAAACCTGATGCCGGATACAATTATGAAGGTCCGGTGGAAGACCTTCCCCGCAACATCTCACCTTCACAGATAGTGGGTATGCCTGATGCCCCGGTTGAGAATATAACCCTCAGGAATATTGAGATCCGCTATCCCGGAGGAGGAAATCCGCACTACGCAAAGGTCGGTCTTGATGAGCTCGACAGCATACCCGAGCTTGAAAAGAACTATCCTGAGTTTTCAATGTTCAGAGAACTGCCGGCATGGGGTTTTTATATCAGGCACGCAAAGGGCATCACCATGGAGAATGTCAGGCTTGTATGTGACAGGAAGGATTACCGTACTGCAATTGTTCTTGATGATGTGCATGGGGCAACTTTAAGCGGTCTGAAGGTAACTGAACCTGGAGGCAGGAAGGCACCTGTGTTTCATAACCGCTCAACTGATATCAAACTGTAGAAATATCCCTGAAAACATCTGTAATGGACCGCAATTACTCAGACTTCTGTGATAGTGCAGCAGACTGGAAGGAAGAATATGTTCCACTGGCAACGGGGGTGGAACTGCATACGGTGGTATTTACTCCGCCGTGTACGCCTGATTCACCGGTGATACTGTTTATACCCGGACTAATCTCTATCATTGAGAATTTCAGGGAGACGGTGATTGAGCTAACCCGCAACCATAAGGTGATATATGTTGAGACCCGTGAGAAGGGTACGGCCAGGATCGGTGAAGATCACCGGCTTACAGTTAAGGATATCACAGACGACATAGTTCATTTCGCTGAGCAGAAGATTGCGGAGGAGGCGGATTATATCATGGTGGGCTATTCACTCGGAGCCACTGTGATTGCTGAGGCCTTCTCGCTGCTGAGGCATAAGCCCTTATCGGTAATCCTCATTCAGCCCAACAGCTCATTCCCATTCAAGGGAATAGCCATCTTCTTTGCCCGGCTGGCAAAATATATCTACAGGCCGGTAATACCTTTTGTTAAATGGTATATGAGGACCTTCATGATAGACATTAAGTCAGATGATGAGATGTACCGTATCAATTGCCGCAACCTGGATACTGCTGACCCCGCGAGGCTGGGGGCTGTTGTAAGACAACTCAGTACATACCGGATGGATGGATGTCTGGAGCAGATATTGGTACCGGCACTAGTGGTGGTAGCCTCAAAAGACCGGTTTCACAGTCACGGTGAGGGTACCGGCATAGCCAGCCTTATACCCGGCGCACAGTGTATTGATATGGAGGACAATAAAAGAACACACGGCCCGGAGATGGGCCGTGTGATCGGTGATTTTATTTCTTCTCTGGCACAAATACCATCTCAAGCAGATCAGCTTTAGCCAGGAATTTCTTTGCTGCCTTTTTCATCTTCTTGACATTCAGCTTATTCAGTATATCTGCGTAGTTCCCGTTGTCATTTCTGTCTATTCCGTTGAGGTAGTAGTTACGAACGGTATTTGCCCAGTAGCTGTTATGCTCACGTTCTTCCTCGCGTGTCTTCAACATATTGCTGACCGTTTTTTCGACGTCAATCTGCCTGGGACCGTTTTTGGCAATATCCTCCAGCTCTTTATAGATAATGGCTTTCAGCTCCTGAGCTCTTTCCGGGTTGCATTCAAATGCTATCATGAGCATTGATTTTTCATCTGGTCGTTTCTGGGTTGAAGCATTGATGGAGACCCCGTAGGTACCACCCTCCTCTTCACGTACCTTTTCAGTGTAGACGAGGTCAAGGATGCCCTTCAGCACATCCATAGCCAGGTATTCGGAAGGTTTGTATTTCGAATCTGCGCTGTAACTCATGATCACTGTTGCCTTGGGTACAGTAAGTGGTATGGGTATTTCCTTCCTGACGGTTCCCTCAGGCTGATTCATGCCCAGGTTCCGGTATGTTTCAGTCTGGTACTTCGAGGGGAGTGAACCGATATAGAGCGAAGCCATCTCACGGGCAACTGCCTCATCTACATTGCCTGTAATGAAGAAGGTGAATGAAGAAGCATCGTCAAATGCAGTCTGATAGATGTAGTTGATATCCTCGTATCTCAGGAGCTTCATCGATTCAGGGGTCAGGAGGAATGTTCTCGGGTGGTACCCGGACATATTCATCTGGAGGCTGTCAGACATGATCTTGTTCGGGTCTTTCTGCATCATGGTGATTACTGCTGTAAATCTTCCGATGATGGCATCATATGCCTCCTTATTGAAGTTGGGACGGGCGAAGCGGAGATACAGAAGCTGCATCATCGTCTCAAAATCCTTCGGAGTAGAAGATCCTGATATTGTCTGCATGGTCTCCTGTATACCCAGTGAGACCGAGGCTTTCTTTCCTGCAAGCAACTTGGTCAACGCCACGTTGTCATATTCTCCCGCGCCGTACATTGAAATTACCTGCGGGAAGAGGTTCAGGGCGGGTTCAAGTGAATCAGGGTAGAATGATGATCCACCGAAGGCGTAACCGCTAATGGTCACATTGTCCTTTTCATAATCAGCATGTCTGAAGACCACCCTGGCGCCGTTGGCCAGTGTCCATTCTGTGGCACCAAACTGAGGCAGCGAGACGGTTTTGATTATCTCAGACCCTTTAAGCTCCCCGGATATGAGGTCTGTTCCTCCGGTGACATCCTCATAGGGTTTGATGTCGGCCGCTGCCACCTTTTCAATTATGGCTATTGCCTCGGCTTCCGTCATGTGTTCCTTGTCATCCGGTCCCTGGATATAGATGAACCTGTTATCATCCTTCACCAGCTCCTGCAGCCTGGAGTTCACCTCTTTCACGGTTATCTCCGGGAGTAACTTCTTGTAATAATCATACTGGAGATCAAGAGAAGGCAGGGGTTCCCCGGTAAGGAAGTGATCCCTGATCTGCGCAGCCCAGTCATCATTGCTGATCTTGTCTTTCTGCTTATAGAGATTTTCAAAATCGGATAGCATCTCAGCTCTTGCCCTGTTCAGCTCTCCCTGGGTAAATCCGTGCCGGCGGGCACGCTCCAGTTCTGTCACGGCAGCTTCAAACCCCCTGGCTTCCTGGCCATCATTGGTATATGCTGCCAGGGTCAGTGCATTATAGTTCCTTGGAAGGTCTGCAGAGTAGCTCAGGCCTCCCGCGATAAAGGGAGGCGTTCCTTTCTGTACTATCTCACTGAAACGGTTGTTCATCATGGTGTTCATGAGCGATGTGACATAACCTTCACGGATATAGTCCAGATCCCTCTCCCTCCTGTCCGGTTCACGGTCAAGGGTCATAAGGCTCACGGTTGTCCTCGGGGCTTCCGGGTCAGTAACAAGCAGATATTTTGTACCTTCCTTTGGGGTGAGGAGGTTTTCAGGCCTGGGTAACGGATTCTCTATGGCCGGGATAGGAGAGAAGATCTTTTTGATCTTTGCTTCAACCTCATCCATGTTAAAGTCGCCCACCACCGCTATGGCCTGCAGATCAGTACGGTACCAGTCGTGGTAGAAGGCCCGCAGTGTCTCAGGGTCAAAATTATTGATCACGGCGGTGTCACCTATAATATCACGTTTGGCATACATCGATCCTTCGTAAACCACCGGCAGCATCTGTGTCAGCATTCTCCACTGGGCATTTCGCCTGCTGCGCCACTCCTCCAGGATGACACCCCGTTCCTTGTTGATCTCTTCCTCGTCCAGAGTCAGAAAATCAGACCAGTCGGCCAGGATCATCAGACAGGTATCAATCAGACCCGGCTTATCCACAGGGACATCACTGAGATTATAGACGGTTTCGTCAAAGCTGGTGTAGGCGTTGATGTTGCGGCCAAAAGCCACCCCGTGTTTCTCCAGGGTGCTTAGCAGGGTTTTGCCCGGGAAGTGTTTTGTGCCATTGAAAGCCATATGCTCCAGGAAGTGTGCCAGGCCGTTCTGGTTATCCTCTTCGAGGATGGCGCCCACGTTCTGGATGATGTAATAGCTGGCCCTGCCGGCAGGTTCCGTGTTGTGACGGATGTAGTAGGTAAGGCCGTTGTCAAGCTTACCGATCCGGTAGTCCGGATCAACAGGTACCTGTCCACCCTGAGGGGGTGCAGCATTGATAAGCAATGCTGAAAGAACAAGTAATGATGCGAGAACAATTTTTTTCATCAGACAGATTTTTTTTGATTAGAGAATTATTTCTGTTGTATGTGTGAATCCGGAACTGATTAAGAATGAGCCTGCTGCCAGGCTGGCCAGATAGTCATAACGGAGATCAAGGAAGACAGAGTATTTCTCAGAGAGCCTGTAATCAAGCCCTCCTCCTGCTGTAAATCCGGGCTGCACCTTCATGACGAATGCGGAATAGTCAGACACGGGAATTACGGGGATTCCGTCAAGCGATTCCTGGCGGAGAATAAGATCAGACAAAAGAAAGATTCGTTTCATTTAGTCAAAAAGTATTCAGAATGATCACAGACCATTATCAAAGATATAAAGAAAAATTATATTTAGGATGATCCGGGCGTTTATTACTGGGCCGGAGGATCAAAAAAGACCGTGCAGCTCGGCATTTATCCTGTCAATAACCTCACTCAGATGTTCCTTGTTCTCAGGGAAGTCATAATAATCAGCCTCCAGGATAAGGAGCTTGCCGAGTTTGTATGATTCTATCCATGCCTCATAACGCTCATTCAGCCGCTTGAGGTAATCAAGCCTGATGGAGCTCTCATATTCGCGTCCCCGTTTCTGTATCTGGTTTACAAGGGTGGGCACGGAAGCTCTGAGGTAAAGAAGCAGGTCGGGCGGCTTTATGAGTGAGCTCATCAGTTTAAAGAGGGAGAAGTAGTTTTCGAAGTCACGTGTTGACATCAGCCCCATTGCGTGGAGGTTGGGAGCAAAGATATAGGCGTCTTCGTATATGGTACGGTCCTGTACGATTGTGTTTTCTGCTTTCTTGATCTCGAGTACCTGGCTGAAGCGGGAATTGAGAAAGTAAATCTGGAGGTTAAATGACCACCGCTGCATGTCCTCATAAAAATCATTCAGGTAAGGATTGTCATCGACGTCCTCGTAATGAGCCTGCCAGCCGTAATGTTTGGAGAGCAGTCCGGCCAGAGTTGTTTTGCCTGATCCGATGTTACCTGCTATGGCTATATGCATAAAAAATGACTATTTATTTCCGAGCCTAAATATATGAAAAAGGGGAGGAGAAGAGGCTGCTGTTGATAAAAAGATTTCAGATACCTGCTGTTTTCAATACACTCTCAATGAAATCCCTGTTATTGGATAGCCGTGGCATCTTATTCTGGCCGCCCAGCTTGTCTCTCTCCCTGAACCATTTGTAGAATGTGCCCCGGGGAACGACCCTTATAACCGGGGGTGCCAGGGTCAGGTCCTTGTACCGTTTAGCCTCATAGTCAGAATTGAGTGACTTAAGGGTGGCGTCAAGAATCTCTGTAAAGTGCCCGGCATCATCGGGAGCTCTTTCAAATTCTATCACCCATTCGTGTGCTCCCCGGCCCTCGTCTCCCATGTAAACAGGTCCTGCCGTGTATTCAATAATACTGGCATTCGTACCTGCGCAGGCTTTTTCAAGGGCTTTTTCCGCGTTGTCAATAATAACCTCTTCGCCGAAGGCATTGATAAAGAACCTGGTGCGCCCGGTAATCCTGATCTTGTGAGGGAAAAGGCTGGTGAACTCAACAGTATCACCGATCATATATCTCCACAGGCCACAATCCGTTGAGATGACAACGGCATAGTTAACCCCCTTTTCAACCTCTCCGATGGTCAGGGTGCGGGGATTGTCATCTCCGTCTTCACCGGCAGGGATAAATTCATAAAAGATACCATAATCGAGCATCAGGAGCATTGAGCTGTCGGCAAGGTCATCCTGGATGGCGAAGAAGCCTTCGGAAGCATTATATGTCTCCATGTAATGCATCTTCGGACCGGGAAGCAGCTTCCCGTACTGTTCCCGGTACGGGGCGAAGCTGACTCCCCCATGAAAGAAGACCTCAAGATTGGGCCATACCTTGTGGAGATCTGACTTGCCGGTGGTTTTGAGAATATGGCGGATCAGCACCAGGTACCAGGATGGTACTCCGGAGATACTGGTGATGTTCATATCAACAGTTTTCTCGGTTATCATCCTCATCTTTTCCTCAAAATCCTCAATGAGGGCGATGCGTGCAGGAGGAGTACGGATGAGCTCTGTATATCCCGGTGCATTTTCAATCAGGATGGCTGAAAGATCGCCGAAGAGGGAATTGTTGCTGAAACTGTTTATCTGATGACTGCCACCAAGTGTGAGCCCTTTGCCGAGAAAGATCTTCGTGGCGGGATTGCATGCAGTGTACAACACCAGGCAGTCCTTCGCACCCCGGTAATGAGTATCTTCAAGTGACTCACGGGTTATTGGGATGAATTTACTCTTTGTGGTTGTGGTTCCGGACGACTTGGCAAACCACCTGACCTCTCCAGGCCACAGAAGATTCTTTTCGCCAGCCCTCAGTCTCTCAACCCAGGGGACCATCTCCTCATAGGTCTGAAGTGGCACGTTTTCGCAATATTTCCTGTAACCGTCAATTGAATGGTAGCCATGCTTCTCCCCCCACAGGGTATCCCGACTCTTCAATATCAGGCGTTGCAAAACCTCGCGCTGTGTCTCTTCAGGGTATTTTCTGAAGAGTTCAATCTGGGATAGACGTTTGGTGTTAATCCATTTGATGACGGAAGGGATGAATGGCATCTGTTCAGTTTTGTTCAAAGATAGCTAAAGAGTGATGATTTTATTTGAAAATATCCTTCAGGACCTGCAGGGAACGGATCTCCCTGATGCCTGCAAGATGAAGGCTGTAATATCTCAGCAGACTGGTCAGGAGGAGAGTGCGCTCGTCACCGGAAAGCCGGAGTGTACCAATATCCTCCGCAGACATCTGCAACAGACGGTTCAGAACCCCGGCGCCGGCATGGTCAAGAAAGTCGGGATGCATTGGCTGCTGCGGGGTGAATTGTCCGGTGAGCATATCAAAAAAACAGTTGGTCATGGAAGTGTGTGTCGGACCTATCCCCGCATAGTCAGTGAAGGCTACAAGAAACCATAGGTGAAAATTGCTGGTACCGGTGGTCATCTCGTCAAGAGAGATAACAGATGATTCAATGAAATTAAAGAGGAGCCTGTTCACATCTTCCTCCCTGATGATGCTGTGAAGGATCTCACTGATGAACATGGCCACGGATGTACGGTTGATATCACCGTAGATCCGTTTTGGAATGTAGGCCAGGGTCATTTCCTTAAGATTCTGGACCTCTCTTTTGTCATTGTAATAGAGTTCAAGGTTAAAGATACCGAGTGGCTGGAAGTAGCTGAACCTGGTTCTGCCACGCCTTGAGGATATGCCTTTGACCATCACTGCCAGACGTCCATACTCCTGGGTATAGAAATGGGCAATGAGGGAACTGTCAGAGTATCTCACATGGTGAATCAATATGGCTTTTGTCCTTGTCAGCATCTTCATATCTGTCACCTCAAATGTATTAAAGTTTCATTACAGCATACTGCGAAGCTGCCTGCGGAGTTTATAAGTTAATACATTTACTTTAGGTTAAGAAAGATGGAATCAGCATCCAGAGATCAGCTTCTAAAGAGAATAGCAAGGCTCGTTCGCCAGAACAAGGAGCTTGAGGAGCAGGTGAAAAAGCTTGAACGGGAGAAGGAGAGGCTGCTTGAAACCACAGTTAAGTACAAGCTTCTTGTTGAGGGCAATGAACTCAGGGGACTGAAAGTGGCAGAGGAAGAGAAAACCCTTAAGTTCAACATGGTCACGGTTCTCTTTGCTGACATCCGAAGCTTTTCAGGTCTCACTGATGAGATGGACTCCGGGGCGGTGATGGATGAGCTGGATGAAATATTCTTTGAATTTGACCGGATAACAGGCAAGTATCATGTTGAAAAGATCAGGACCATTGGCGATACTTACATGTGCGCCGGCGGAATACCTGAAAAAAATATTACCAACCCCGTGGAGGTAGTCATGGCTGCAGTGGAACTGAGGCGGTTCATCAGGGAATACGAGGCTGCACGCAGGGGCAGTGAGCGGATATGGAATCTCAAGATCGGTATACATACCGGACCTGTATCCGCAACCATATCAGGCAAAAACAGGGTATCCTATGATATCAAGGGGCGTGCAGTGAACACGGCTAGCCGGATACAGGGTGCTTCTGAGAGAGATGCGATACTTGTTTCGGTGATGACCTATGAACTGGTAAAAGAGTTCTTCAACTGTGAATATTTCGGCAAGTTGCCGGTAAAATATACCGGCAACATTCAGATGTACCAGGTTGAGGGTCTGTTGCCCGGCCTCTGTGTTGACGGCAACACGGCTCTTCCCAATGATGCCTTCAGGGTCAAGTTCGGGCTCATACAATTCACCGATATACAGGAGGTCATTCTTGACAAGCTGGAGAGGGAGCTTCCCGACTTCCTGTTCTACCATAACGTCAAGCATACGGTTGATGTGGTTACTGAGGTGGAACTGATAGGGTGGGCAGAAGGATGCACCGATGAAGAGATACTGCTGCTCAAGACGGCTGCGCTGTTCCACGATGTTGGCCATACCGTCTCATATGACGACCATGAGTACCAGGGGACGCTCCTGGCCCACAAAATGCTGCCTGCATACGGGTATACTGATGATCAGATTGAACGTATCTGCAAAATCATCATGTCAACAAAACTACCACCCAGGCCCACAGACCTTCTTGAACAGATAATATGCGATTCTGACCTTGACTACCTGGGCAGGAGCGATTTCATTCCGGTATCAAACACTCTTTATGAGGAACTGAAGGCACAGGATAAGATCATCAGCCTTAATGACTGGAACAGGCTTCAGGTCAAGTTCATCTCCGGCCATCAGTATTTTACTGCCACGGCGCGCCGGCTGAGAGAGGTAAATAAAAAACTGCAGATAGAGAGGATCCAGAGTCTTATCAACGGAGACTGATCATCTTATCACAAGCATCTTGGTCACCCCGGCCAGGCTGCCGTCATCATTGGTGCATAAAACCAGGTAGACACCCGTTGCCACCCTCTGTGACCGGTAATTGCGCAGATCCCATATTGCCTGTCCGCCAAGGGATGTGGTCTCATAAACAAGATTGCCGCTGACATCAGTGATCTTCACCGAGGAGTTTTCTACAAGCCCTGTCACTGTAACCACACCCTCATAATCTTCCCTGACGGGATTCGGGAAAACGTACATGCCGGAATAGTCTTCCGTGCCGGTGGTGGCCTCACCGCGGAAAGAGACAACTCCTTCAGAGGTGCCGAACCACACCTCTCCCGTGATGCCGTTGACAGCTATCTTCACCACAATGTCTGACAGGATGGGACTGTTGGCGGTGGTGAAGTGAGCCAGCTCCTTCCTTCCATCTTCAGACATGAGAATAGCACCGGAACTGAGTGTCCCGAACCATTTCCTGTTGGCCCCGTCAATGGCTATGGAGGTTATCGTTTCAGTACCCAGGAGGTAATCGGCCAGTCCTGATCCGTCATCGCGTGGTATCTTGATGCGTGATGCCTTCATCTCAGCAGAAAAGGCCTTTGAGGGATTGTAAAAGACGGCAGGACCCATGTCAGTACCTACCCATATGTTCCCGTCAAGGTCTGTGGCTATGGAAAAGAGGTTGTTCATCGTATGTCCTTCGGTGTCCTGTACCTGCAGCCTGATGTATCTGTCATCAGAGGTGCTGGCCGGGGTACCAGCCGGGTCATATATCAGCAGTCCGTTGCCACGCGGCAGCACCACCCAGATGTACTGGTTGCGGTCGATGACCATATCACCTGCCTCTGTCACACCGAGATTCACAGGTGTGGTAATCCAACTGCCGTCAGGGGTGAGGGCCTTCAGGTTGCCGGGCACTCCTGTCTGTGTCATCCAGAGGTTACCTTTCCGGTCAAGGGCAAGGCCGCATACACGGGTGTAGTTTTCTCCGGGAATTATGCTTTGAAGGGGAGAGTTGTACTGGTTATAGTTATTGATGACCTCTCCATCGAGAAATTCGTAGATTCCGTTTCCCCATGACGAAACGAAAAAATGCCTGTCATCCTCAGGGTCTGACAACACCCGCATGGCATCCCGGTCCGCCTCGCCATAGAGGATATGGCTCTGCCATGAATCTCCGCTGCCGGTGAAGACCTGCAGTGGCCGGTACACGTTCCCCCATGCATTGTTTACGGTGCCTCCGGTAACATAGAAATTATTACCGGAAAAGTGTATGTCTGCAACATTTGCAGTATACGGGCCCGGCAGAGTGTGATTCCTGAACCTGTTGTAATCGGCTGTCGATACCAGGCCTGCTGTGGCATCAGCTATCCACAGTTCCTCTCCCAGGATAAGCGCATCCACGGGGTTTGCTACAGCCCAGCCATAACCGGTGATAACTTTGGTTACTTCGCCCTGCGCAGAGAGGATACTTATGGAAGAGGAGAGAGAGGCGATCACCTGGCCATCCGCACTGTGAAGTGATTGGATAGACCCGGCAGACTCAGTGGCGATCAGCGTGGCTGCCTGCCCGGGGGTGATCATGAAGAGCGAGTCGGGTGAAGCTGGCGGCAATGAGGAGCCCGGCCTCGTTACCAGCAGCGCCTGACCTGCATCGGCTATCTGACTGTATTCCGCTCCGGGAGATGGTAGCCCTTCCAGACGTTCCCAGTTGCCGAAATAGGAGAGACCCTGACGGTTTGCCGGGGAGGAGAAGACACCCCGGCCAGTGGCGGCGTAGACCCTGTCATTCATTATCACCGACTGCCATACACTGTTTGTTTCGCCATCGGGCGCCGGCCTCCAGGTATCAGCTATATAGCGGCCGCTGACATCGAGCACTACAATGCCGAAGCTCGCCGAAAGCAATACACGGCTGCCGTGAACAGTGGCACTGTTGATCTCCTTAAGCCCTGGAATATACTTGTTCCTTATGTCCGGGATGTGAGTGACAATTCCCTTTCTTACAATGTCTATACCGGTGCTCCGGTAAACGATGACAAGTGACTCCTCTGCCTCGCACCATGCGAGCAGGGCAACTGATGCCTCAGTCAGCCCCTGTACTCTCGAGAGTGGGGAACTGACGCCACTTTCTATATCATGCACAAGAACGGATGAGCCGGTGGATGACCATATCTTTCCGCCTCCGGCAGCCAGGTTCAGAGATCTGCCGTAAGGAAGATGGTCATCCCATGATCCTACGGCTCCCTGCCCTGAAAGCAATATTGCATGCAGCATCAACAATATGACTGTGATGATATTTTTCATTGCGGATCAGTTGCTTCCATCTTCATTCGTCTGACCGGCTCCTCTCATCCAGGAAAGTCATGAGCTGTCTCATAGCCCTGGCCCTGTGAGAGATAGTGTTCTTTTCACTGAGGGGGATCTCTGCAAAGGTCCTGTCATAACCTCTGGCGATAAAGACAGGGTCATACCCGAATCCGCCATCTCCCCGTCTTTCACTGATAATCTCTCCTTCTATAATTCCTTCGAAAAGATACTCATTACCACCGAGGATCAGTGCAATCACCGTCCTGAAACGTGCGCTTCTGTCTTCCTTCCCCTGCAATTCGTCAAGCAGTTTGACAATGTTGTCATCAAAGCTTTTGCTCTCACCTGCATACCTGGCGGAGTAGACTCCGGGTGCTCCTCCGAGGGTTGTCACCTCCAGTCCGGTATCGTCAGCAAAGACGTTCATGCCGGTCCTGTCATGCACAAACCTGGCCTTGAAGAGAGCATTTTCCTCCAGCGTCTCCGCCTCCTCCGGAATATCCTCAGTAATATTGAGGTCAGACAGACCGAGTATCTTGAAATTATCTCCCAGGAGATCACTTATCTCTCTTATTTTATGCTTGTTGTTTGTGGCAAATACCAGTTCCATAATATGCAGGGGTAAAGGACAAAAATAATAATTGGATCGTGACGGGGCCGTTACGGCATACCAAAAGAGCAAAATATTAGTTTATTTTTGTATAGATCACTCTTATGTAATCCTCTATGGTTATCAACCATTTCTGCCGGTTGCTTGTGGCCGTAGCCATTCTGTGCGCCACTGCAGTCCTGGCCGGGGCTGCTGCCGCTTCCGGTCAGGGGAGAGTCACGGAGGGTTCCGGGAAGCTTACCGGTGTCTTTCTCTACCGCTCAGGTGAGAGGATTGACAATGATGCCTGTACGCCGGTTTTGAAATTTCGTGAGGGCATTGTTTTTACACTGGAGGATGACCCCGCCCTGGAGTATTCCTTCTTTTTGGCAGGACCCGATCTCGACTGGACCGCATGGTCTGATCGTGCCTATAAGGAGTATACTGATCTGGGCAGTGGCAGATATGAGTTCATATACAGGTACAGTATGGCCGGAAGCCAGGAAACAGGAGAAGGATCATTCAGCTTCAGGGTTAAGGCACCGTGGTATTTCTCGCCCCTGGCATGGATCATCTATCCCTTGTTGCTGATCCTTGGTGGAGTGCTGCTCAGAAGACGCACCCACAGGCTTTACATGGAGAGGCAGAAAAGGCTTGAACAGCTTATCGCAGAGCGAACGGAAGAGCTGCAGCATGAGAAGGAAAAGTCTGACAGTCTGCTGGCAAACATGCTGCCCAAAGGCACAGCGGAAGAGATCATGTCAAAGGGTAAGGCGGACAAGCGTAAATATAATTTTGTGACGGTCCTCTTTTCAGATATACAGGGCTTTACAAAGATAGCTGAGGAGATGAACCCGGAGGTGCTGATTGATGAACTCGACCGCTTCTTCTTTCACTTTGATTCGGTTGCCGAGAAGTACCGGATAGAAAAGATCAAGACCATAGGTGACGCATATATGTGCGCAGGGGGAATACCGGAAAGGAACAGGACCAATCCTGTTGAAGTGGTGCTCGCCGCCCTTGAAATGCAGCAGTACATGAAACGTATGAAGAGTGACCCGGCAATACCTGCTGCCCGGTTCTGGGACATAAGGATTGGAATCCACACCGGTACCGTGATAGCAGGTGTGGTGGGGCACAAGAAGATCACCTATGACATCTGGGGTGATACAGTCAATACCGCCAGCAGGATGGAATCATCCGGTGAAGCAGGCAAAATAAATATCTCAGGTACAACCTATGAGTTTGTGAAGGAGTATTTTACATGCGACTACCGTGGAAGGATGCCCGTCAAGTACAAGGGAGACCTTGACATGTATTTTGTTACAGGCATAAGACCGGAGCTTCGTGAACCTGATGGTTCCCCCAACGCCAGGTTCATGACAAAGATTGAGATGATCAGGGTGCTTGATGTGGAGGAACATGTATTCAGCAAATATTCCGAGATCGCATCACCTGATCTCTTCTTCCACAGCACGGACCATATACGGAGTGTGTCCCTGCAGGCAGACCTGCTTGCAAGGGCCGAGAATCTTCCTGACCAGGAATATGTCCATCTCAGGCTTGCTTCAGTCTTTATTTATTTCGGATATGCATTTGACTATAATGACCCTGAGACAGCATCTCTGAAGAGGGCTTCCGAGATACTTACAGTCTATGGATTCGGACCACAGACACTTGAGGCGGTGAAGAGACTGATGACCTCGGCAGCTTCACCGGAACAGGATAGCGCTGCCGGCAGGGTGCTGCATGATGCCATTTACGATTTTGCAGGCAGGGTTGATTTCATTGCCATGACCGACAAATTATACAGGGAGGAAAAGGCATACGGAAAGATAGAAGACGAGAAGGAGTGGTTCAGGGAGTTATCAGCCGTTATCGGGAGGAACGGGTTCCTGACAGCCACGGCACACAGATTGCGTTCAGTGCCTGCAGATGAGCAGCTCAATGCATTAAGAGTGTTTGCCGGCGACAAACTCAACAATTAGTAAAATCATTTGGAACTCTGGTTTTAAACTGTACATTTGGAAAAACCAAAATCTTAAATCATGATAAATCTTGACTGGAATAATCTCCCCTTTGGTTATATCAAAACCGATTTTAACGTAAGATGTTTCTACAGGAATAGCGAGTGGAGCAAGCCTGAAATATCTGAATCCGAACATATAAATATTCATATTGCGGCCACTGGCCTGCATTATGGCCAGGAGGCCTTTGAAGGGATGAAAGCTTATCGCGGACGCGACGGCAAGGTGAGATTGTTCAGGTGGGATGAAAATGCCAAAAGACTGATCTCCTCAGCCAAAGGAGTGCATATGGCGCCAGTGCCGATGGAGTTGTTCAGAGACGCTGTCTTCACAGCAGTAAAACTGAATGCAAAATATGTTCCGCCATACGGCTCGGGTGCTTCACTCTACGTAAGACCGCTCCTTTACGGCAGCGGTGCCGAGGTAGGCGTCAAGCCCGCATCAGAGTATACCTTCATAGTGTTCGTCACCCCGGTGGGCCCCTATTTCAAGGGTGGAGTAAAACCTGTCAACATGATGATATGCCGTGATGTTGACCGGGCCGCTCCTCTGGGTACAGGAAATATCAAGGTGGGAGGCAACTATGCCGCCAGCCTCAGGGCAATAGTCAAAGCCCATGAAGAGGGATACGGCAACGCACTATTCCTCGATGCCAGGGAAAAGAAATATATAGATGAATGCGGGCCCGCCAACTTCTTCGGTATAAAGAACAACACATACGTGACGCCCAAATCTGAATCCATCCTTCCTTCAATTACTAACAAAAGTCTGATAACCCTTGCTGAGAGCATGGGAATGAAGACTGAGCGACGCAGGATTCCAATTGAAGAACTGGCAGAATTTGAAGAAACAGGCGCATGCGGTACCGCCGCCGTGATCAGCCCGATAGCTAAAATTGTAGATCCGGATAATGGTAAGATCTATGAATATTGCAAGGACGGCAAACCGGGTCCGGTATCCATGAAACTCTTCAATAAGCTCGTGGGAATACAGTATGGTGATGAATCCGATGAGTTTGGCTGGATGACCGTGGTGGAAGCCTGACTATATTGACCACTTTTAACACTCTTATTCCTGTCATCACCCGGCGACCGGAAAAGAGCCATTGTGTCGCTATTACCCGTCACGCCTTAAAAAAGTGCCTGATAATTGAAGGATTTGGCGGTTTGTATGCTATTTTTGACGCAAAGTTTTAGTAGTGGCAAAATCTACAGGAGGAATATCCAGCTACAGGCTCGGCAGTTCATATGTCACATTGATTGTGAGTGTATCGCTGGTGCTGTTTCTGTTGGGGATTCTTGGGATGGTACTCATCAATGCCCGGCAGCTCTCGGACTATTTCAGGGAGAGTCTCTCGTTTAGCATAATGCTGAAGGAGGATGCCCGTGAGGCTGATATCAGGATGTTGCAGAAGGAGCTTGACGCGAAACAATATGTTAAACGGACTGAATACGTGTCAAAAGATGAGGCTGCGGTAAAACTTCGTGAAGACCTGGGTGAAGACTTCCTGGATTTCCTGGGATACAATCCTCTGATGCCTACCATTGATGTATACCTGCTGGCTGACTATACCCATCCCGACAGCGTAATAAAACTTGAAAAGATTATAACAGAATACCCCGTAGTGGATGAGGTGTACTACCAGGAATCAATCCTGAACCTGATAAATGACAATGTCCGGAAGATAAGCGTCTTCCTGTTGATAATCAGCCTGTTGTTGTTTCTTATTGCCTTAACCATCATCAATAACACTATAAGACTCTCAATCTATTCAAAACGATTTCTCATTAACACGATGCAGCTGATCGGAGCAAACAGGTCCTTCATCAGGAAACCGTTCCTGCTGAAGAGTCTCTTCTTCGGCTTTCTGGCTGCGCTGATTGCAATCGGGTTGTTGATGGGACTGATGTACCTGATAGAGAAAGAGTTCTTTACGTTATTTACATATGAGAATATCAATCTCTTCCTGCTGCTGTGCCTTGCACTGGTGGCTGCCGGAGTGATTATAAACGGTATTTCAACATTCTTTGCCGTGAACAGGTATCTCGGCATTCACGAGGATAAATTATATTATTGATAAGATATGGTCGCAAAAAAAGATGAAGAAAAGAAGGCCGGATTTGCCCTGGGACGGGAGAATTACAAGCTTATGGCCATTGGCTTCGCCGTCATTATTGTCGGCTTTATACTCATGGCCGGCGGCAGGTCTGATGACCCAAAGGTGTTTTCTGAGGATATCTTCAGTTTTCGCAGGGTCACCCTCGCTCCGCTGATCGTGCTGGCCGGATTTATTTTTGAGATTTATGCCATAATGAAGAGGCCCAGGGAATAG
>JAAZAP010000208.1 GCA_012514255.1 Bacteroidales bacterium
AAAAATGAGATTGTCAGCACTGCAGCAACCACCACAGCCGCCACGGCAGCGGTAAGAAAAATTGACCGGTAGTCATCCTGCCGCCTGATCATTATCCCGATGAATGCCCAGACTGCAGCCAGGCCTACATAAGGATTATTGAACCGCCATATGGAGAGCACAACAACGACGGCGCCCACAATGATCATTATCATTGCCCATGTCTGTCCGCTCAGGCCGAAACCCTGCCAGCCGGTACTGACAAGCAATGCTGTGACGTTGGCTATTGTAGCAATGCATATCCATCCAAGATAAACTCCGAAGCCGGCCTTGATGAATCCGTCAGGCAAATCTTTGATAAAGATGTTTATCCAGATAAGGGAGATCAGAAGTCCTGCCATGAGTATCAGTGAGAGCGGCAGTCTCTCATAATGCCACGCCACTATCCACAGGGCATTGAAGATGCAAGTGAATCCAAAGAGCCACCCCACCCTGCTGATCACCGCCTGGTATGAAGTGGAGAACTGAATCACGCAGAAGATCAACAGCAGGATATAGATCACGCCCCATATTGAGAAGGTGATACCTGCCGGCACGAAGAGGTTGGGCCAGGCATCCGATATGCCGCCAGTGGTTTTGCCGTTCAGGGGAAGAGCATTTGCCAGGTAGTTCATCACCACCATGCCGGCAAAGAGGATCAGGTTTAGATATTTCATGTCTATAAGCTTTAATGACCTTGCTTCTTCTGTCCGGTCAGTGCAGGAACAGAACAGTCCAGGTCTCCGGTTTCAGGTCAATTGATGTAAATTTAGTAATTATTCCCAATGGTCGTCTTCACGTAAAAACACTTAAGGTTTAAGGATCAGGGTATGGGTGGCTGCTTTCATGACAGCCTGGTCAGAGAAGTGGTCCTTATAGAGTCCGCCTTCAAGGTATGTCTTCACCTGTGAGAGGTAGTACTCACTTCCCGGCACACCTGACTGGCCTCCGGGGATGACGGACCACGATTCATCCCAGTTGGCAGTGTTGCAGATATCCCTCATGGAGGCGCCGTTTACTGATTTAAAATCCTGTTTATATGTAAAATAGGGACATACAGTATGATCACTCCCTCCTATCGGATAGGGTCCGGAGTTGAGTTTAAAAACCGACCCGAGAATCCTGACCCCACCCAGCGGATGCAGGAAAGCCACCGTATGGATCCTGCCCCATTCCCATCGTGAAAGATTTTTGCCATACTCTCTGACCAGGGTGCTTACTGCCTCTCGGAAACTTTGCATTACAATATCGTCAAGCGTTTCCTTTTCATCTGTATTGATATCATCAACCCATTCGTCGGGCCCTTCAGCAAGTATTCTGTATATATAATACTCACCGCTGATTTCCCATTCAGGGTATGCCACCGCTGGCGTTGCCTGCCAGTCAGGCACAAGCTCTGTGGCTTTTTCAATACCCAGCCTGTTTATCAGCTGCTGAAAGAAGAGCTCGGCAGTCAGGTTCCTGTAATCGAGGTTCCAACCCATCAACCCGATGATGGAAACAATATCCCTGGCAGACCAGGGTTCAGGCCTGTAGGAGAGCAGCCTGAACTCCAGCGGCAGCTTCTTGTCGTGCATCCTTATGAAAGAGTTCACGCCGTCAGTATAGGCCTCCAGGCATTGCATGATCACCGGATCCTCCTGCTTAAGGATCACATCAGCTGTCTCATAAATGTTCAGGCATCGTGTAAAGATGTCTGCCTGTATGAAAGGCTCGCCAAAGATCTCAGAAAGGCGTCCGGCTGCACTGCGGCGGACGAGGTCCATCTGCCAGAGACGGTCCTGGGCAGTAATATAACCAGTGGCCATATAGAGATCATGTTCGCAAGTGGCATATATGTGGGGTATGCCTCTTTCATCGCGCAGGACCGTCACACTGTCCCTGAGGTTGGCCATGATCACAGTGCCGTCATACTGAATCAGCAACCCGTTCTTCCTGCCGGAGATCAGGTCAGAACCTGATGTCAGTAATGCAGTTAAAATTAAAATTCCTGCAACTGATAATCTGTCAGGAGATTTCATTTTTAACCAAAAACTATTACCTAAAAGGTAAACAATTTTAGTTACAATCAAGTAAAAACGGGATAATATTAAAAAACCGGACACTTCTCGGGCAGGGCGGTCAGTGAAAGGTGTATGCCGTGGTATCAAGGCTGTTTAGTACCTTTGGAATAAGGCAAACAGGACAACAATGATGAAAACAGTCAAAACAACAACCCCATTTGTCCTTGCTGCAATCGTCAGTGCTGTTCTCATGGCCGGATGCAGCCAGGCAGTGTCAGATACCACAGAGAACAGGGCTGTGTGGCTGCACCCCGGGATGTTCAGCAGTGACCGCGATACGGCATTGATGAAGATGAAAGAGCTCTTCAGTTCATACAGGGAGGCAGGCATAAATAACCTTTTCTGCTATTTTACCATGAAAGAGGAGAACGGGTTTTCATGGGACTATCTGCAGGCGCTCATTGATGAGGGCCATGAACAGGACATAAAGATACACCCTATGATATTACCCGGATACCCCGTCCGGGAGGTGGAGGAGGTATTGCAACATCCTGAATGGCTTGTGGTTAATATCGAAGGGGATACAAATAACTATCTTAATCCCGCCCTGCCCGAGGTACATGATTACTGGCTCAGGCGGGTCTCCGAAGCAATGAAATACGATATTGACGGCATACACATCGACTATGCGCGGTATGCAATTGACCAGAAATTCAGCTATGACAGCACCACGATCAGTTTGTTCAGGGACCTGCACGGGCAATCACCTCTTGATGGCGAGAACAACTGCGGGTCAATTCTATGGTGCGAGTGGATTGGATGGAATGCCTCCCGGATGACAGATCTGGTGGCGAAGATAAGTGACCTGGTCCGATCGTCTGGCAGGGACCTGGCAGTGGGTGTCGATGTCTTTCCCGATAATGAGACGGCGCAGGTGATGATTGGCCAGGACTGGGATGAGTGGGCTGCAGAGGGCAGGATTGATCTTATCTGTCCGATGTTGTATACCAATGACACGGCCCTTTACAGGAGATATCTCATCAGGGCTCTCGAGGCAGCAGAAGGCAGGTGCCAGGTATGGGCGGGGACAGGACTGCGAACATCGCACAATGTAATCACCCCGGAGATACTGAAAGCCCAGATCGCAATAGCCAGGCAGGCAGGAGCGGAAGGGATTGCATTCTTTTCCGGGTATTCATTCACCCGGGAAATGTCAGAACAGCTACAACCTCCTGCAGTGCAATGAAACACGCTGAAAAGAAATGAAAAAACAAAGGGGCAGGTCCGGTTATCAGTATTCTGTGTATTCTCAGGATCCCGTCTGTCTGTCCGTTATGACAATGCCTGAAGCCGCTTTATCCTTTCGGCCATGGGTGGATGAGTGCTTAGCAGGCTCTGCAGTCCCCCCGTGAAGGGATTCACAATGAAGAGGTGGCTGTCAGACGGTTTGCCACGGTCTATAGGATTTGCCGCCACACCATGGGCGAGTTTGTTGAGTGCATTGGCCAGACCCAGTGGGTAGCCGGATATCTTTGCCCCGCCCTCGTCAGCAGAGTATTCCCTGGTGCGTGACACGGCCATGCGGATGAGCATGGCCCCCAGGGGGAGTAGCAGGATACCTATATAGACCATTGGATTGCGGCTGGAGGAACCCGTGCGTCCCATCTGCCCCAGCAGGGTTATAGCCCCCACGAGTGTGGCAGCCACAGTGCTGGTGAGAGTGTCACGGTTCTTCACATGGGTCAGCTCATGCGCCATCACCCCTGCAAGTTCCTCGTCATTGAGAAGGCTGAGTATGCCCTGTGTTGCAGCCACCGCGGCATGGCGCGGATTGCGGCCGGTGGCAAAGGCATTCGGAGTTGAGTCGGGTACGATGTATACTTTGGGCATCGGCATGCCTGCGTTCTGAACCAGCCTCTCAACAATGCCATAAAGCCTGGAGTTGTCGTTGCTGGTCACCTCTTTTGCACGGTATCTCTTAAGCACTATCCTGTCACTGAACCAGAAGCTGACAACGTTCATTATCAGGGCCAGGATAAATGCGATCACCGCCCCCTGGGTACCCCCGATCAGCCTGCCTGCCACTACCAGCAATACTGTCAGAAAAGCCAGCAGGAAAAAAGTCTTAAAATTACTGCTCATGATTTCTTTTATTCCGTTTATACCTATATCTAAATGAGTGAAAACTCAAATTTAGAAAATATTTCATTAGGTGCTGCAGATATTTCGTTGGCACAGTGATAAGTTATAGGAAAAACAAAACAGATGGCCCATCCCGCGGATCAGGCCATGGTGCCTTGTTTCCGGACCGCTTTTCGGTGCCAGCCTGAATTGTTTTGCTTCTTTGGTAAAAACCGAACCAGCATGAAATTCTATTAACAAATCTTTTCATGTGCTTCTGCTCATGTAAGTTTCATGTATCTTGCCAATAAAAATATAATTGCATATGAAGAAGCATATCCTCCTTGTCCTTATCTGCCTCTTTACAGTTTCCCTTGCAGGACACAGTCAGGAGGGGAGATTCAGTTTTGCACTGGTCACTGACACCCACATCGGGGGAGAAGGGGCAGATGAGGATCTGATCCGTACCGTCAATGATATCAATGCAACTGACTCACTGGCTTTTGTGATAGTGTCCGGTGATGTTACTGAATTCGGTTCGGACGCTGAGTTGCGCAGAGCGAAGGAGATCCTTGACGGGCTGGGTAAGCCGTGGTACATCATTCCGGGTAACCACGACACTAAATGGTCAGAGAGCGGGGCCAACAGCTTCCGCGTCATCTTCGGTGACGAGGCCTTTGCCTTCACCCGTGGTGAATGGCTTTTCCTGGGAACAAATTCGGGTCCTAACATGAGGATGGGGCCCGGACAGATACCGCGTGAGAACATCGTGTGGCTCGATTCAGTGCTCAGCGTCCCGGCCAACAGGGAGATGAAGATCATCTCCGTGAACCACTATCCTCTTGACGAGGGCCTGAACAACTGGTACGAGTTGACCGACAGGCTGAAGAAGCTTGATACCCGGCTCGCTCTCTGCGGCCATGGTCATTCGAACCGGGTGATGAACTTCGAGGGGATACCGGCGCTGATGGGTCGGTCCAACCTGCGGGCAGGCCGGGCAGTGGGCGGATACAACATTATGACTGTCACCGGTGACACACTGCTGGCAGCGGCTGTCAGGCACCCGGCCGTGCCGGGACTGGCGCCGGCGGTCACCATGCCTGCATGGGTTACAGTCAAGCTGGAGCGGCACGATTTTGCTGCTGACACCGTGAGCTGGCCCAGGCCTGACTACTCCATGAATGCAAAATACCCCATGGTGAATGAGCTCTGGAGGGTGCAGGAGAAGGCCGACATCGGCGCAGGGGCAACAGTATCCGGCAGGCTGGCCCTCATCACCAACACTGCAGGAGAGATAAAGGCCCTCTCACTGAAGAATGGCAGGCAAAGATGGGCCTTTCCGACAGGTGCGAAGATATACGGCACTCCTGCCACCGATGGAAGACGGGTGATAGTGGCGTCAGCCGACGGCATGGTGAGAGCCCTGGGACTGAAGAACGGGAAGCTGCTCTGGAGCTTTGATGCCGGACAACCGGTGGTGGCCTCCCCGGTGACAGGAAACGGGAAAGTGTTCATAACCGGATCATCAGGCAGATGTAATGCCCTTGACATAACCGACGGCACCCTGCTGTGGAGCAATGGCGACATTGAAGGATTTGTTGAGACTATACCTCTTATTTATAAGGGTATGCTCATCTTCGGCACTTGGGATAACAGGCTCTATGCTCTCGATACGGAGACAGGAGTCACGAGATGGGTATGGGAAAACGGCTACTCCAACAGGATGCTCTCACCCGCGGCCTGTGTGCCGGTGGCATTCGGTGAGCGTCTGTTTGTGGTGGCGCCCGACAGGAAGATGGCATGCCTGGATGCACTGACAGGGAGACTCATATGGCACTCCGACCTTGGCGGCATAGCCGTAAGGGAGTCGATGGGTATCACTGCCGACAGTACCATGATACTGGCAAAAACAATGAACGGCATCGTCATCGGTGTCAGCACCACGGCCGATGAGCCGGAGATAATCTGGAAGACTGGCTTTGATATAGGGTATGATATAGCCCCGGGGATTATAACCGAACATGACGGGATAATATACATACCATCGGACAAGGGAGTAGTCCATGCTGCCAGTCGGGCTGACGGCACCCTTCTATGGAGTCACAGGATCTCATCATGCCTGATTAACAATATAGTGCCACTGGAGAGGGAAAGCCTCCTCTGCAACTCCATGGACGGGGTTGTGGTAAGACTGGCATATTGAGGATTGGCGATTTTCGATTGTCGATTTTCGATTTTCGATTGGCGATTGACGATTGACGATTTTGGGATTTGCGTGGTATTGGTTTAGCTCCATTGTAACCCTGACATATTTTGCAGGTGATTTATTTTGATTTTAGTTGCATATGCTATAACTTTATGGGTTACCTGATTGCAACTATTTAAACGCGAATATTAACAACAATCTAAACAACAACTCAAAACTATGGCAGGTTTTATTGATGAATTCCTCAAGAGTTATGGTCCTGAGGTAACCAAACAGATGTCCTCAAACTTCAATGTTGACCAGGGCACTGTTAAGAAGCTGATACCTCAGCTTGCCCCGCTTATCCTCGCGGGGCTTAAGAAGCAGAAAGACACCCGCGGAGGCGACGAGAGGGTTGATCATATCCTTAACAAGTATGGTGACTCCAGCGTACTCAACAACATTAAGGATCTGATCGCCAACAAGGCACAGGCAGAGCAGGTTGACCCCAACCTTGGCGGTCTGCTGGGTGATGCCGGAGGACTCCAGGCAGCACAGGCACTGGCCAGCAAGATGAACATTGATGCATCAACCATCATGAAGATGATTCCGGCACTCTCACCGCTGTTACTGGGCTACCTTACCAGGAAGCGTGATACCAGCGGAAAGGGTATATCCGGTGTAGGCGCTATGCTTGATGCTGACGGTGACGGAAGCATCCTTGATGACGTGGCAGGATTCCTGCTTAAGGGCGGCACCTCCTCACAGTCGAGGGGCGGTGGACTGCTCGGTTCAATCCTCGGAGGGATTACCCGCCGCAGATAGACCGCATGAGCATGAGACAGCTGGTCTTTTTCCTGTCTGTTTTACTGGTACTCTGGATCGCAGGTGCTTCATACTGGTATGTATGCAAGATAAGGTGCGACTGCCGTCAGGCAGTGGCACCCACCGAAGAGATCCAGGGCGCCGGTGATATCGCCGAGCCTTCTCCTGAAGAACTCCTGAAAGCGTCCGTGGATGAGTCAAGGGAGTACCTGACAGCTTCGGGCATCAGGAAAGGCTTCTTCCCCTCATCCTCGGCCGAGGGTGATCTGGGGGACATAAGCGATGAATACCTGAAGAAGCTGAAATTGTACCTCGACAATAACCCGTCAGCCAGGGTGGAGGTGACAGGCCACGCTGACATAACGGGTACTGAGGCTTATAACATCCCATTGGGGCTCCGGAGAGCCGAATACGTAAAGAATCACCTGGTCAACGCAGGGATAAAGGCGGAACAGATTGTGACATCGTCAAAGGGTTCATCCGAGCCCGCAGCGTCAAACAGCACGCCAGAGGGGAGAGCCGCGAACAGAAGAACTGAAATCAAAGTAATAATTTAAGATCATGGCAGAACGTTTTACAGCAGATCTGCTGTTTATACTGTTTGTGCTGCTGGTGGCAGCACTACTGGGCTTCCTGATTGGCTGGTTCCTGGCAAAGGGACGCTGCAAGAAAAGGATTGCCGAACTGGAAGGTGAGCTCGAAAACCTCAGGTCCAGACTGCGCAGGCTCGAGGATGAAAAGAACGAGCTGAACGCGAAGATCAAACTCCTTGAAGAGGAGAAGATCACTCTCCGTGACAACGCCAGGCAGATGGATGATGAGATCGCCAGCCTGAAGCTCACCATTGACAAGCTGGAGAAGGAGATACGGCTACTGGCTCTCTCCGGCCAGGAAGCGAAGGAAGGAGACGCCACTGAGGCCGAAGGCGTGCCTCTGAGTGCGATGACCACCGATGTGCCGGTGACTGAGTTCAAACCGGACGATCTGAAGGTGGTGGTAGGCATCGGACCTAAGATTTCACGGCTGCTCATCAACCGTGGCATAACTACATGGAAAGCACTGGCAGAGGCTTCTCCCGGCTACCTGAGAACAATCCTGGATGAAGACGGAGGCGAACGCTACCGCATCCATAACCCGGAGAGCTGGCCTCACCAGGCCCGCCTCCTTGACGAGGGCAGATGGGATGAATTCCGCGAGCTGAGGGACAGCTTCAGCCTGGAAGGCCGTTGATGATACGGGAGTGCACGACGGGTATGACCCCTGTCAGCACTGATTACTGAAACGAGATTCTGACCCTCTGTTACGGGTCATGAATAAGTGTTGTGGCGGCGGGTCTGAGACCCGCCGCTGCCATGAGATATATTCAGATACCCCAAAAAAAAAGGCAAAAAATATTATATTTGTTGGTACACGGTGTGGAATTACATTATTAACAATTATTAAACAGGAGGTGCTGATGATTTCAAACGAGGATTTTTTATACCATCCCCGGGCATACAATCAGATTGAATTATGGAAAGATGTTACACCGGAACAGTGGAATGACCCTGTCTGGCAGAGAAAGAACTCAATACGGTCAATAGACCAGCTGAAGAAAGTGATCAGGCTCACTGATTACCAGGAGGCAGAGATAAGAAGAACCATTGGAACGATGAGGCAGGAGGGCAAGGAACCCCTGCGCATCACTCCCTATTATGCTTCGCTGATGCAGGAAGACCCCTTCAACCCGGTCTTTTTCGGTGAGGTGTCGAAGAAGCGTCTTGACCCGATCTTCTGGCAAAGTGTACCTACACCTGCCAACCTGATGTTCCCCGATGCGGGAGTTGAGGGCGCCATGAGCGAAGGATCACGAAGCTATGGCGCCGCCTACCAGCGTTATCCGAACAGGTTGGCACTTTTCGTGGCGGAGAACACCAGCTGTGCTTCATACTGCGTGCATTGCCAGAGAGCCAAGTCACTCGATACCACGGCTGACGTCAACAGTCGCGAGGTAGATAAAGGGATATTCTATATCGGTTACAACAGGAACATCAATGAAGTGCTTGTCACCGGCGGAGATGCCCTGATGGTCAGCTTCAAGAGACTGAAGTACATACTTAATGAGCTCAGCCGCATACCCCACCTGAGGGTCATAAGGATCGCCACACGGGTGCCCGTGGTACTGCCTATGCTCATCACGGATGAGCTGCTGGAGATGATCAGGCAGGCATCAAACAGGTACAACAAGGGTCCCGAGAAGTATGTCTACTTCATGACACATATTAATCATTACCAGGAGATAACGGCTGACCTGGCCGCCGCGGTAAAGAGAATCACCAGTCACGGCTTCACCATACGCAACCAGACCGTCCTGCTGAACCATGTGAACGACCACTACCGGACACTGGCCGAGACCTTCAGGCGCATGTTCTGGATCGGGGTTCACCCCTACTACCTGCTGCAATGCCATAAGGAGAAGGGAATAGTCCATTTCATCACCCCCATACAGGTTGGCAAGATATACATGAAGCACCTGCAGGGGTGGATCAGCGGCA
This sequence comes from Bacteroidales bacterium, assembly GCA_012514255.1. The sequence continues at coordinate 9,687 of JAAZAP010000208.1, forward strand.
TCACGGTGCCGCGCTACGCAGTCAATATTGAAGGCGGAGGCGGAAAGGTAGTGCTTATGCCATCAGGACATGACACCCTGAACCTTGATAGACACATTGATGACAAAATATCAGAGAGCCAGGCAAATGTCTTCACCTGGGACCACAAGAAGATAGTCAGCTACGAGGCGCTCGGACGGGCCACCCGCAAGGAGTATGACCAGGCTATGAAGATCATGGATAAATTCATCGGCCGGAAGGGAGTGTTCCTACCCAAGATCATTATTGTAGATGAGGCCGGCAAACATCTTGAGACCACCAGCCGGACGAAACTTCCCACCTTCGAAAAGAGCAAGAAGGCCAGTCTGCTTGATTACGAGCTCTTTACCTCAGAGATGCCTCTGACCAACCCGGTTGATGCACATAAAAAAATTGACGAGGCATTCAACAGGTCAAAATACGCCTGATAGCCTGATTATCTGCATTATATTAACGCAGCGGGGGACTCTCAGGTCCCCCGCTGCATCATTACAGCCATAAATTCTGCATCAAGTGTGAAATTCCCTACTGCAGCGGTGCAACCACCTCAATCACCTCGGGCAGATCCATCCCTATCTTCTTCAGGTGCTCAATGGTAGGGATGCCATTATTGTTCCATCCGCGGCGCTTGTAAACGGCATCGCGGAGCAGGTCATACTGCTTCTCACGGAATTCTCTTGTGATGCGTAGCTTCTCCTCCATGGTCAATCCCTCCGGATCAACGCCTATCTTCTCCTTCAACTGCTTATCATACCTCTCCTGGCGCGACAGGTACTCCTCTGCAGTAACAGGTCCGCATGCGCGGTATGGCTGGTCATCATCCTTGCGTCTGCCGTAGCCGCGGCGGATATTGAACACCCTCTGGAAGTTATAAACTCTCTCCGAGTCCTCAATGAGCCTGACCTTGTCAAACGGCCTTCCTGTCACTGCCTTGTAGATGGTTACATAGTTGTCAACGTGCTCGGGTACCTTTGCAGGCTCGTCAGTTTGTGCATTGTTCTCCGGCTCCACATCATTCCATGGCAGCTTGCAGAGCCCCACCAGTCCGAACCATGTACGGAACATCGGGAAGTAGTGCAGCGCCTCGGCCTTGTTCTCAAATGTCGGTATCTGGTTGTTGACCATATCCATGAAGATGAGCCATGCCTCGTCATGCTGGGGTCCTTTGTTTGTCATGGCGTATCCTCCCTGCTGGGCAAGTGACTCCTTCGACATGTACTGTGAGTATTCGAGGCCTTTGTTCTCCATGCCTATATCCTGCATGAAAGCTGGATCACCCCATCCTTTTTCGGCGAAATACTTTTTCATGCCGCGGACACCCAGTCCGGCAATGAGCCCGAAGCCCTCACCGCGGGCCAGCTGGTGCAACAGCTCCAGTGCCGGGGGGATATTACCGAAGGTGAGCTCAAGACCGCCGGTGCGCTCCTTGTTCAGTATGCCGTTGGTATAACAATCCTGTATAAAGGCCAGGCTCGTACCCCAGGTGATAGTACAGATACCATAGGTGTCACAGTAGAAGTTAGTCTCTATGATATACCTCGGATCAAAGAATCCGCCGTTGGATCCGAGTCCTGCTGCTGTCTCATACTCCGGCCCGTCAACAATCACCTTATGTCCCTTGTATGGCCCGGTGGCCAGCTCATAGTCGTCTATTGCCTTGGCGCAAGCCATGTTACAACCTATCCAGCAGCCGTCAGGGATACCCTGGGTGAAGAATGAGGTCCATACTGCTGAGTCAATCCTGGGTGCATCCTTGTGTGATCCGAACTTGTAGTTATGTGTGGGGAGCAGGTCATGATCATCCATTATCTCCATCAGGTGAGCGGTACCCACCTGGCGCATGCGGCACTGCTTGTCATCGAGCTCACGCATCTCACGGTTAAAGCGTCTGCCGCGTTCCATGATGGCATCCAGGTCAACTACATTGTTGAGGTTACCCTTGACGCCCGGGATCTTGCATACTATAGCCTTGATCTTCTTGTTACGGAATACGGTGCCCGTGCCACCGCGACCGGCCTGCTTCATCCTGATCTTCTTTCGCTTGTTGTCATAGAAGGTGAAGTTGAGCATGCCTATCAGCGAATGGTCTGCCGCTGACCCGGCCGATACAATTCCGATGTTCTTTCTGTCAGAATCGCCATCGGCAAACATGTCCGTAAGCTGCTCGGCAAGGACATGGCTGTCCACAGCCTCCGCCGGAGCTTCAAAGATCTCAATATAGTGCTCAACGCCGTTGATGAAGATGATGACATCGTTGGCAGCCTTGCCCTGCAGCTCAATTGCATCAAATCCTGAAAACTTCAGGAATGGGCCGAAGAAACCACCGACGTTGCTGTCCATAACCGAGTCTGTCTGCGGTGAGATGGTCACCACAAGCGACTTGCCGGTACCTGAGTACTGTGTGATTCCTCCAATGGGGCCTGAAGAGATGACTATCTCATTCTCGGGATCATCCCATTTTGTGTCAGGTTTTGTGGCGTCCCAGAGGTAACGAAGGCCGTAGCCCTTGCCGCCAATGAATTTTTCCTTTATCTCTTTCGGAACCTCTTTTTCCTTTATCTCGGCCGTGCCAACATTGACATAGAGTGTCTTGTCAGTGTAACCTTTGTCCAGGGGTGTCCAGGTATAGTTCCACCTTTTGAGAAGCCTGTGTTTTGCCTTGAGTGCGTTGGTATCCATATTGAGTTCTATTGTTTCGTGGGTGTATAATGCAAATATCGACTGTAAATATCCGCATTCTAATGATAATAGTCAATATGCAGCCGAATGCCAGACGGGTTGCGGAGGCGGGGGGCAATGCTTTTACAGTTCCTAACGGTCTACGACCGTTGTAGAACAATGCAATATCCAGACAATACACAGTATATATCGATTGACTGAAGCCTGAAGACAGCAGACTGAAGACTGAAGACTGATTATTATTTGCCAATCCCGATCAGCATGATAACTTTGCATCGATGGAGATAACGCTGAACAATGAACCGATGACAATTGACGGTGAGAGCATCACCGTTGAGAAGCTGCTTGAGCAGAAGAGATACACCTTCCGCATGAGGACGGTGAAGATCAACGGTCGGCTGATTGACCGCGACAGTTACGCTGGGGAGGTGATCCATGACGGTGACACTGTGCAGGTAATCTATCTGATGAGCGGAGGATGACAAAAAACGAACCCGTAAAACCTTGAAGGGAGATTTCTGGCAACGATTCACACTGACATCACTGGCTGAGAGGATGCCATCATGGATGAAGAACAAATACATCCTCACCATCCTTATCTTCCTGGTATGGATCATCCTGCTTGACCCTAACAACCTGATCTCAAGGGTGCGGGAGATACAGACGCGCAACAGGCTGGAGCGTGAGAAGGAGTATTATATCGGCCGCATCGAGGAGGAGCGCAGGAAACTGAATGAGCTGCGCACAAGCAATGAGACCCTTGAGAAGTACGCCAGGGAGCAGTACCGGATGAAGAAGGCTGATGAGGATCTCTTCATCATCGTCACCCCTGTGGAGGAACGCAAGATCAGGCGTGAGCGCAAGGTCTCAAAGACAGAAAAGCCCGCCGTTAAGCGGGCTTCTGATAGCAAAAAACGCTAATCTTTATTTTTTCGCCTTTTCAGCGTTGTATTTGGCATTCAACCCTGCAACCACATCATTGGTAATATCAAGGGTGGAGTCGCTGTAGAGGATGGGGCCGGGGAACTGCCTGGCCAGAATATACTGGTAACCGTGGTCAGCATTATATTCAGCCAGATACTGGTTGATGTATTCAAGCACCTGCCTCTGAGCCACCACGCCCTCCTCGTTGAGGTTATAGGCCATCTCATCACGGCGGGCAAGCAGGTTCTGCTGCTGCTGTGCAAGTGTCTGTTCCATCTCTGCTGCAGTGGCCCTGGTGACCAGTCCTTTCTGTACCTTGTTCTGGAAGTCCCTCACATCGCGGTCAAAAGCCTGCGATTTTGATGTCAGTTCAGCTTCGGAGGTGCGTGTCTTCTCCTCCAGCTCGGCAGCCTTGTCTATGGCCATGTCAAACCTGGCAATGACAGTATCGAGCTCTACATAGGCTATGCCACCGGCTGGTTTAATCTCTTCTGCCCCGGTGGTACCGGCAGGCTTGTTCTTATCGCAACCGGCAATGATAAACACACCGGCAACTATGAGCAGTATGACTGTAAAGGTGTTCCTGGCAACTGATGATCTGTTCATTTCAGAAATAAGGTTATGGTTCAACAAATTGTTGCACAAACATACACAAATTTTAAATACCAAAAAGAGTAAGGAGATGTTGATCAGGTGACCGGGGAAGCGCCCGCCAGTGATCATATCGATAACCAAACTGCAGATCAGGCCTGCAGATCACACCGGCAAATGAGGCATCTGCCGTCAGAATTCCGGGCAGGGGATGGCGTGTATTTTCCCTCCACGCCTGGCATTGGCGGAGGTAAAGGTGTAGATTAGGGAGATCTCATACGCTCCGCCGGAGGTGGTTATCAGGTTGGAGATTGTAAAGTCATAGCTCAACCCGATGTTCAGCTGGTCTGTCTTTATGCCAAGCATGCCGATGATGGCATCGCCGGCCTGCGGTGACACCTCTTTGGAGGTGGCAAAGGGTATCCCCCTGTACCATACGCCAAAGACCAGCGGATTCTTGAAATAGTAGAAGCCTATGTCTGACTGGAAGAAGTCGCCCTGGAACATCACGTTCCCGGCCACTGAAAGAACCTCTGTCAGCTTTTTGCGAAGCCTCCCGCGGCTCACGATCTGAAATCCGCCGTAGAGATCAATCTTTATCGGGACGGAGGTGTTGTCACCCCAGAACGAGGTCTTAGGCCTTAGAAGGTGATCAATTGTAAAACCTCCCCATATCTTTTCATTATATGCCAGTCCTGATACAGTAAAATCAATATCTGCCACATTGTCGAATGGTGGCGGTGTGATTGGCGGCAGGGTACCTCCGGTGGTTATCTGGCTGTTCCAGACCAGCTTGGTAAGGTCAAGGCCAAGGTAGGTGAACTTGAAGTTAACACCGGGACGAATGTGCCATTCTTCATTGACCTGGATATCATACGAATAGAGGAGACCGAGGTTCATGGTACTCAGATCGCCTGATCCGGCCACGTCATAGGTTGCCAGTAATCCGATGCCGGAATTGAAGTTGGGGACCGCCTTGTCTACTGACACACTGTATGTGTGAAAAACCCCCGGGATTGAGGGCCACTGGTTACGCCAGTTCAGTGCCAGCCGGTAGTCTTCAGTTGCCCCGGCAAATGATGGAGCGAGGTAGAGCTGGTTGGCATAGAATTGTGAGAACTGGGGGTCCTGCCCCTGCATAATAACTGAAACTGAGAGAAGCAGGCCGATCAGATATTTAGTCCTTGATGGCAATCCGGGTGCTGTTTTAGTTACACAAAGTAGCTAATTATACGGCCAAACTTCAGGAAGGTTACATCAAATTATATTAACATTCCCCTGTGATGGCGGGGAAGATATTAACAACCGGCCTTCAATGATCTTTTGATCAATAATTTAGGAGAGTTACGTCTCCGGCCATTATAAATGATTGCCCATTACGGTATGTTCCTCTGACCTTCCACACATATACTCCCGGCGTGCACAGCTCTCCCCTGTACCAGCCATCCCAACCCATCTCTATCTCATTGGTTTCAAAGACCAGCAGTCCGGTCTTGCTGTAGATCTTTAGATTATATGTATCGATACCTGCTGCCACGGGGTGGAATACCTGGCTTGCCTCATCGGTGCGCAGGTTATAGTATCCGCCCGTAGGACCTCCACTGTTGGGAACGAAGGCATTGGGGAAGCGGATATACATCCCCCTGTCGGTGAACAGATCGGTCACCGTCAGAGAGTCGGCACAGCCCCCGGCTGACCAGGCTATCAGCGTCACATCATAGGTGCCCATGTGGTCATACCTGTATGAAGGGTTCGGCAGGGTTGAGAAGGTGCCGTCACCAAAGTCCCAGAGATAGTCTATTGCCCCGGTTGACATGTTTACGAAGGTCACCTTGTCGCCCTCATCCCACTGATCATTCTTTATCACCTCAAATGATGCCCTGGGCCTCTCCCGTACATCCACAGATGTGCTGGCGGTGGTTATCCGTCCCCTGCTGTCGGTGACAGTCAGCGTCACGTGGTATTTCCCGGGTATGTCATATATGTAGTCAGTACTGCATTCTGATGAGCTTCCTCCGTCGCCAAAGTCCCAGAGTATCTTTGTTTCTCCCGTGGCATTGCACGCGAAGCTGACATGCAGGGGCACACATCCCGAGGCTGCCGAGGTCTCCAGTGACAGGGCCATCACGTCCGTGGTGACAGCGGGCTGGTTCTCCCGTGCGATTGTACTGAGGGTTATCACGGCACCCCCGGTATCACCCCTGATGATAGCTGTCTCACGCCCGTGTTCCACTTCCGGTTGCGGCGATGACGTCTCCACTGAGACAACAATCTCCCCTGGTACATCGGCTGCCGTTGAGGGCTCTTCATCATCCTCATGTAGCTCTATTGCCTGCCCTCCGGGCAGTTCAGCCACTGCCGTGGCTGTCCCGCGGATCGTCTCCGGCTGAAGAGCCTCATCCTCATCACGCACACCGTTGAAGAGCATAAAGCCGGCTACAGTCACTCCTGCCAGCGCTGCCGTGAGATAATAGATATTGAATCTTGAGGGATTGAACCTGAGGAACTCGCGCCTGCCGAGACGATGCATGAAACGGTCCGTCAGGCTATCGCCCGTAACCATTTCATTCTCTTCAAGCTTATTGCGGAAGAGGTTCTCCAGACCGTTATCTCTTTCTTCGTCCTGCATCTCCTTCTCTTCTCAGGTATATTTGCCTTTCATGCGGGCCAGCTCCTCAAGCTTTCTTCTCAATATCGCCCTGGCCCTGCTGTACTGCGATTTTGAGGTGTTCACATCAATGCCCAGCTTTTCGGCTATCTCGTGGTGCCTGAATCCTTCAATAGTATAGAGGTTGAAGACCATCCTGTATCCGGGTGACAGCTGGCCGAGGACCCTGTAGAGATCTTCGGCATTGCAAAAATCCTCCTCAAATCCTGCCGTTCCCGTCTCGGTGCTCACATACTCATCTATATCCACCTGATGCTTGTGTTTCAGGTTCTTATGGTAATATGTTATGGCAGTGTTTACCGTCACCTTTCTGAGCCATCCCCTGAAAGAACCAGTGCCTGAATATTCCCTGAGATTGAAATAGATCCTCAGGAAGGCTTCCTGCAACATATCCTCCGCCTCAGGCCTGTCAGAAGCGTAACGCATGCAGACGCCGAGAAGGTACCCGGAATAGTTTCTCCAGAGTGCCTGCTGCGCTTTTCTGTTGTGCCTGATACATCCTTCAATGATATGTTGTTCACTCATCATCAGCTGAGCACATTGAGTAGACCCGGACATTGGCAGAATGGTTGCACGGATTTGGGATTTTTTTCAAAATAAGATAAAAAAATGCATTAAATCATGTAAAGCTGCTGATATAGGTCATAGAAATGAAAGGTAGAACGGGCTTATTTTTGAAAATTGAACCATTACGTGAAAGCAGATAGAATGACCAGAATATTACAGCATCCCATTCTTGATATCCCACATGAGCAGGAGACCACTTTTCTCTACAACGGCAAGCCGGTGAAGGGGATGACAGGATTTACAATTGCAGCGGCCCTGCACCAGACAGGATTCCCGGTACATACTCACAGTCTTGACAATCGCAACAGGAGCCTGGAGTGCGGCATAGGCAAGTGCGGCGCCTGCGAGATGCTTGTTGACGGTGTGGTGAAAAGGATTTGCATCACACCTGTTGACGGCGTCAGGGAAGTGGCCGAGATACCGGCAGGGTATCAGCCGCAGACAACTACGGAAACAAGAGAGATCACCAGGAGAGTCTTTCGGACCACCGTGGCTATCGCCGGGGCAGGACCGGCAGGTCTGGCCGCCAGGGAGGTGCTGAACAAGCACAATGTACCCAACCTGGTTATTGACAGCAATGACCATATCGGTGGTCAGTTCCTGATGCAGACCCACCAGTTCTTCTTCTTTGAGAAAGAGCAACGCTTTGGCGGCATGAGGGGATTCGATATTGCAAAGACCCTGGCCGGTGAGTCGCAGGAAGGGATTATGCTCAATTCAACAATATGGGATATTCTTGAGGGACAGAGGATTGCTGCAAAGAATATGCGCACGGGAGAGATATTTTATATTGACGCGCAGTACCTCATTGTGGCTACCGGTGCGGTGCCTTTCATGCCGGCCTTCGGCAATGATGACCTCCCGGGTGTCTATACCGCCGCGGTGATACAGAAGATGATGAACCAGGAGTTCACCCTGCTGGGAAAGAATATACTTACCGTCGGTGCCGGCAACATAGGCTATCTCACCTCCTACCAGCTGATGCAGGCAGGTGCGAAGGTAAAGGCCATCATTGAGGCAATGCCCTATGAGGGAGGCTTCCCCGTTCAGGCCAACAGGGTCAGGAGGCTGGGCATACCGGTCATCCTCTCACACACCCTGGTCAAAGCCATACCCAACAGCACCAATGACGGCATCAGCGGGGCGGTGATAGCTGAGAGCCGCGACTTCGCTCCCGTACCGGGAACGGAAAAGATAATTGACGGCATAGATGCCATAAATATCTGCACCGGACTTATTCCTGATAATCAGCTGCTGATCAAGGGTAGCGAAGTGTTTGGCACGAAGGTGTTCGCCGCAGGTGATGCCATGCGCATAGGCGAAGGAACCACGGCAGTGCTTCGTGGCAAGCAGGCAGCAATGGATATTATACAGGAGATGGGTGTCCGCAGCAACTACAGCGAATATCTCTCACTGTCAAAGGAATATATTGATTCACAACAGCATCCGGTAAGGATACTGGAAAATCCTTACATGCCTGACGAGGCAAGGATGAAAGCCAGGCCGTTTGTCATCATTGACTGCCTGTACAGTTTCGCCTGTAACCCGTGCCAGTTTGCATGCCCGCACGGGGCTATCACCAAGGCATCGCCTGATACGGTGCCGGCCATAGACTACGAAAAGTGTACCGGCTGCCTCAAGTGTGTCTACCAGTGTCCGGGGCTGGCGATATTCGGGTACAACACGGCGAAGAACCAGCTGTTCCTGCCGGTAGAGTACTTTGTTGAAGAAGGCAGTGAGGTATGGCTAGTTGACAATGACGGCAGGAAGGTTGGCGAAGGTGTGATAGAAAAGGTGATGCTCAAGCCAAACAGAACGAATGTTGCACGTGTGCGGGCCATCACTCCGGAAGGCAGCGGCATAGTGGCTGCCAGGGGATTTATTGCAAAGGAGAGCTATCCCGAACCACTTGTTTACACCCCTGCCACGGAAACGGAATCCAAAGAGTATGTCTGCCATTGTGAGGATGTAACGCTGGATGAGATAATGGCCGTGATAGGCGACAGGAAATATATCTCGGTGGATGAGATCAAGCATACGACGCGTCTCGGGATGGGGCCATGCCGTGGCAAGCGTTGCATAAAGAGGCTGTCGATGCTTCTCAGGCCCGCGGGCATTGAGATAGTGGGTGATGCAACGCCCAGGGCTCCTCTCTCCAACCAGGTCTCCATGGGTGAGCTCTTCCCCCTCTCTTCTCCGGAGGTGGTCATCACTCCCGGCGAAAGGAAGAAGGTAAAGGTAGATGCGCTGGTGGCCGGCGGCGGCATAAGCGGCAGCGCCCTGATGCGCTACCTGGCCGAGGCGGGCATGAAACCCGTTCTCATCAACCATGACCGTGGCTCATCATGGCGTAATATCGCCGGAGGCAGACCCAACTTCAGCGTGCCTGAACTGTCTGAGATTGCGCGTCATAACCATGACATTTTCAGGGAGCTCCAGAAAACCGGTGAGATCAACTACCGCGAGATAAAATACGTAACCTTTGCTCATGATGAGGAGATGCTTGCCCAGCTTGAAGCGTCACTGGCATGGTCTGACGGGGAGATGGTCAGGCCGCTTGATTACGCTGCGAAGATCGCTCCGGGAATAAATCCCGGGCTGGGGCAAACCTATCCGGCGGCACAGATCACCAACGACTGCTGGCAGGCCACACCGGGAAAGGTGATTGACCTGATCAGGCACCTGGGCATCATGGCCGGGGGAAGTGTGGAGGAAGACAGTACCGTTACCAGTGTGACACGTAATGGCAACGGGTACAATGTGATAGTGCAGGATCACCGGGGCGGGTATGTGGAGTATGAAACCCCCGTCTTTGTCAATGCCATGGGTGCTCACGGCGAGGTGTTTGCCCGCAACCTTGGTATCTATACCGGCACATATGGTGTTCGCCATCAGGCATTTATCACCAGGCGCCTGCCGATGATGGGCCCGGGCAATACCCCTCTGCCCATGCTTATCGACCGCCGCAGATACAAGGGATTCATTGCGGTATACGGACAGCAGCTGGGTGAGACAGGACAGATAATAGGGTGTGCTTCGCCGGCAGCTGATCCGGCTGAGGCAGGCCGGAACCTGAAAGTGAACAGCAAGGAGTTCATGGAGATAGTATCAGAGGTGTTCACCTCATGGCTGCCGGAACTTTCATCAGCCGGGTTCCAGTCGCTCTGGAGCGGCTACTATACCGAACCGAGAATGTATATTGACCCCGGGCATGGCCTCTTCCTGGGACTGCGCGGGCAGGGATTCATGCTTGGACAGTACCTGGCCAAACTATATGTAGACAAGCTGACGGGCCGCGAGGTGCCGGCATATTTCAACCGCCTGGCACTTGAAGGTGACGGCCTGCCGGAGAAGGCATTCAAATAGTTGCATGTCCTGCATATTATGCTTTTTTGATATCTTTGAGCGCCAAAAAACATAAAAGCGCCCAACGATGTTCAATAAGTTCATTGCCTCCATC
>JAAZAP010000209.1 GCA_012514255.1 Bacteroidales bacterium
ACAGGTGAAAGAGTTCTTCTTTGAATGGATGGGCAGACATGAGCAGGTTGATGATGTACTGTTCATGGGCGTCAGGGTCTGATCATTCGGAAGGGCAGGTGCCGTTCTCCCCGAGAACGAAAATACAGCTTGTGGCCGTGTTGCTGTCATGGCCAGCCCTGTCCCTGATCCAGAAATCATAATAGAGAGTATCGGTGGTGCCAAAGAAGAGATACACGATGGTCACATCTATCGTACCCCTGATGATCTTGTTCTGTCCTGCCGCGTCAATGAACGGTATCCTGTATTCTGACGGGTAAAGCGGATCTGACGGATCAGCCAGCTCAAAAACCCCGTCAACCTTCCGGTAGAGCTTAAGGAAGAGATTGCCTGAAGGGTCAACACCGGGTGTCTGAGGAGGATCAAGCCCCAGATCGCCATCTCCGTCCTCAAAATAGAAGGAGAGATTGCCGGCTTTGGCCGGATTGCCAAGGATATCAGTAGTATCATACTGGCTAAAGGTCCGGAACTCAATCCTGGGCTCCGGGGGAAGGCTCTCGGGCCTTTCACACGCTGCCATAATTAGCGGCGCTGCTATTACCAATATGATGATCCCGTACTTCATTTGCTGACAATATGCTCTGGCATCAAAAATCACACCAAATGTATCTATTTTTTTCTGAAATAAATTCTGACGGGTGCGCCTGTCAGAGGGAAACTCTCCCGGAGCCTGTTTTCCACGAACCTCTTGTACGAATCCCTGATATATTGGGGGTAATTGCAGAAGAAGGCAAAGGCTGGATAAGCTCCGGGCAGCTGGGTCACATACTTGATCTTTATGTGTTTCCCCTTGATTGACGGAGGGGGAGTATCATTTATGATTTTCAGCATGACCTCATTAAGCTGTGAGGTGGAGATTTTTCTCCTGCGGTTTTCATAAACGGTCATTATCAGCTCCAGTATCCTGTGTACCCTCTGTTTGGTTATGGCAGAGATGAACAACACCGGGTAGTCAGTGAAGGGGGCTGTCCTGGACCTTAACTCCTCCTCAAACCGCTTTGTGGTGGTGTGGTCTTTCTCAACCAGATCCCACTTGTTTACCAGGATGATCACTCCCTTGTTATTCTTTTGTATTATGCCCAGGATGCTGAGGTCCTGCGATTCCGGCCCACGGGTTGCATCAAGCAGCAGCAGGCAGAGGTCACTATCTTCTATTGCCCTTACAGATCTGAGTACTGAGTAGAATTCTATATCCTCATCCACCCTGGCTTTCTTGCGCAAGCCTGCAGTGTCAATCAGCAGGAAGCGGAAATTGAACTTATTGTAGAGGCTGTGGATTGAATCGCGCGTTGTTCCTGCCACCGGCGTGACAATGTTCCTTTCCTCTCCCAGAAGGGTATTGGCCAATGATGACTTGCCGACGTTAGGGCGACCTACAACTGCCACTTTGGGGATTTCCTCACCTTCCGTTTCCGGGGTATCAGGCAGCTGTTTCACTATTTCATCAAGCAGGTCTCCGGTGCCGCTGCCGTTGACGGAGCTGACAGGGAAATAGTCACCCAGTCCCAGTCCGTAAAACTCCGCTGCATCCAGTAGCCGCTGGTTGTTATCTACCTTGTTTACCACGGTGATGACCCTCTTGCTTACCTTCCGGAGCATTGATGCCACCGCCCTGTCGAGCTCATGGATGCCTGTTTCTACATCTACCATGAAGATGATCACGTCAGCCTCCTCTATAGCCAGCTTCACCTGCCTGTTTATCTCGCTTTCGAATATATCGTCAGAGTTTTCCACGAAGCCGCCGGTATCGACAACGGAGAAATCCACCCCGTTCCAGGTAGCCCTGCCGTAATGTCTGTCACGTGTCACGCCGCTTTCCTCGTTCACGATGGCTGCGCGGGTCTCCGTCAGACGGTTGAAGAGAGTTGATTTACCCACGTTAGGCCTTCCTACTATTGCTGCTATTCTGCTCATGAGAAATTTGTTCTATAAGTAGCCGAATTTTTTGAGCATGCGCGGGTTGTCACGCCACTCGTGTGCCACCTTTACGTACAGTTCCAGGAAGACCTTTTTTCCAAGGAACTCCTCCATATCCTTCCTGGCGGCTGTTCCCACCTTCTTCAACATTGCTCCCCGGTGTCCTATGATGATACCTTTCTGGCTGTCACGTGCTACATAGATGATGGCTGCAATCCTGTTGATCTCAGGTTCCTCCGTGTAACTCTCTATCTCAACCTCAACAGAATAGGGGATCTCCTTCTGGTATGTCTCAAAGATCTTGCCCCTGATAATCTCGGTAACAAAGAACCTCTCATAACGGTCAGTAAGCTGATCTTCGGGGAAGTAGGGCGGTCCCTCCGGGAGGCGTCTGATAATCTCGCGCAGAAGCAGGTCCGTGTTGAACCTGTTGATTGCCGATACCGGCAGCACAGGCACTCCGGGGGCAATGGCACTCCAGCTTTCAGTAAGCTTTTCCAGATCAGCCTGGTTGGTGAGGTCTATTTTGTTTATAACTATGATCTTCGGTACTGAAGAGGCAAGTATCCTCCCAAGATGTTCCCGGTTCTTGGTGGCTGTCTCCACCACGTCAG
>JAAZAP010000029.1 GCA_012514255.1 Bacteroidales bacterium
CTGATGAAACAGGCGGCGCTTTTTTTCAGGAGGGATCTCCTCTCCAAGATAGCAGACAGGCAGTACATGCTGATATCCCTGTTGGGTGCTCCACTGCTTGCCGTTCTGCTTGCATTTTTCACAAGGAACGTTTCAGGTCAGGCATACCGGCTGAGTGACAATGAAAACCTGCCGGCATATATGTTCATGTGCGTCATAACAGCCTTTTTCATGGGACTGATCCTCAGTGCCGAGGAGATAGTGAGGGACCGGAAGATACTCAAGAGGGAATCATTTCTTAACCTCAGCTGGTTGAGCTACATCAATTCAAAAATACTGATGATGTTGTTGTTCTCTGCCATCCAGACAGGGACGTTTGTTCTCGCCGGCAACCTTATCCTCGGGATCAAGGGCATGACCCTCACCTACTGGGTCATACTGTTCAGCACCTCCGCCCTTGCCAGCCTGACAGGCCTTAATATCTCATCTGCCTTCAATTCAGTTGTAACCATTTATATACTGATCCCGTTTATAATTATTCCCCAATTGCTTTTCAGCGGTGTGCTGATAAAGTTTGACAGTCTGCACCGTGGCGAGGAGGCGTACAATGAATATGTGCCTCTGCCCGGTGAACTGATGCCTGCCCGCTGGGCTTACGAGGCACTGGCCGTGGAACAGTACGGAAGCAACAGATACCAGGAGAACTTTTTTGAATACGACATGGAGATCAGCCAGAACAACTGGTATGCCGCTTTCCTGGCCGAGGCCCTGTGGAGAGACCTGTGGGAGTGCCGTACTTATATTGATAGCTCTCACTACTCGGCTTTTGTTGCCGGGAACCTTGACAGGCTTAAAAGATATTTTTATAAGCTTTCTGAGATTGCAGGTTTTGACCCGCCTCCCGGGGAGCTGATATCTTCTCTCAGCCCTGAGAGATTTGATCCGGCCACTGCGAAATATTCGGAAAATTATCTCGACACTCTTGCCTTCCATTTCAAGGCTGTCAGAAGAATCAACACCATGAAAAAAGATTCTGTCACCTCTGCCTTGGTAGCATCATTGGGAAAGCCTGCTTTCATTGAATTGAAGGAGCGCCATACAAACAACAGGCTCAGGGAGATAGTTCTTGATGAGTTCGGCACAGACAAGATTGTGGAAGGCAGGGGTAAGTATATCCAGAAGTATGAGCCCGCTTATAAGAAACCTGTTTCGGTCAACGGCCGGGCCCATTTCTATGCTCCTTACAAAAAAATAGGCGGTGCGGAAATTGACACCCTGTGGTTTAACCTTATAATACTGTGGCTTGCCTCACTCCTGCTGTATGCAGCATTGTATTTCAAGCTGCTGAGAAAGGTGGTCAATCCTGCCGATTAACGTCCAGGTACCTGATCAGTGCTATCAGGCTCTCCTGGTCATCGTAAGTTACCTTATGACTGCCCATGTATTCCCTGACCTGGTCCTTCCTGTCGCCAAATAACCTGGTCAGCTGTTTCAGGCTGATAAACTTTTTGTTCTCTCCGTTTCTTTTAAGCCAGTATATCATATATGGCCTTATTTTAAAGCCGTCAGGCAATTTCAGTTCATAAAGCAACCCTCCGCTATATATCCCTGAGTAGGTGGAGATGGATGAGGTCTCCGATGTGCCGCCATATGCAGAAGGTTTGCCAGGGTATTTCACATCGCATCTGTGCTCTGCATATAACTCGCAACCGGCGCGGTAAACCAGCTCAACAAACCGGTCATCCATTACGAAGAACTTCCTGTTCAGAATGTATACAGTGTCTACCTTCTCCATTTCCTCTTTCCCTATGGCCAGCTTTCTGCCCTTGTTGTCAAAGATCATTTCCTCTGAGAGAGCGTTATAGTTAAGCATGGCGTTGTATTGCTGTCCGGATCGCATCAGGACAGTACCCTGAACAAATTCGGGAAAGAGGTAATGAGAGAGCTCTACACCTCTTTGCTGTGAGAAAGCATATACATTGCAGATAGTCAAGATCAGTATCAATAATATTCTTTTCATGGCAAAGGCAATTAGTCCGTGAATCTTATTCAGCATAAAATTACGAAAACCTAACCGTAAACATACATTATTTAACACGGGAAACATTTACCTTCAACCTGACTTGTTGTGATCCCCCAGGGCATCTATGCGAGATCGCCTTTTGAAAGCTTCACAAGCTTCGGGATATAGTTTTTATCCTCTGCATAAGGGATACAATTCAGGAACACAAGGTAAAAATCATTGTCTTCATTTCCTTCTATCCTGTAACCCTGTGACAGGTACCACTTCTGCCACAATGCATAATCAATCACCGAGTCAGACCAGTGAGCATAACGGGCATGTTCCCTGTAGATCCCTGTAGCAACAGTAGGCCTGTATTTCGGGTATCTCATCCCAAAGAGATTATTTGCATTAAGAAAAATATCGGAAGTGTAATATCCGGTTTCAAGCAGTGACTGCAGAATAACTATCTCCTGGTATTTCACCCCTTCAAATTCAAGGCATTTTTTCAGCAGTTCTTCGCTGAACGGCTGATAGCGGATATCAAAATAAAAGAGTGACCGCTCAGCCTGGATTTTCATCTCCTCTGTCATCACAGGGCTCCCTCCCGGAACAAGGTAAGAATTCAGGAGAAAGATCACACCCAACAATATGGCACGTATCGCAGAGCGATTTGAAACCTGTTCCTGCCATACCTTGCGGATTGTCTCCACGTAATCTGAAGCAACACGCAGACCCGACGAAATTTGTTTGATTGTCTTCATGGCTGTTCGTTTTGACCTTCAGTACAAAGTTACTCCATATACCCTTGTCTGGCAAGGGGGTTAAACCCGGAATTACATGATTTTGTGTGTGTTACGAATACCGCTTATCAAATTTTTACGGCAACTCACTACCCGGGAATACCATCTGGCAACCGGAAACATACACTTCGTCAAAAAGAGCCGGATTTTTACGATAAACCGGGCTTTTTTGTGCCCGCATGGTGTGTGGGCTGGTATATATGTCTGATTATATTGTAGTTATGAAACCACAACGCTAAAGATGGTATTATACGGATTTTTGACTAACGGAAAATAATCAATGATAAGAATCCGGATATCCCCGGAACCCGGTTTTCAACCGAACGGATTACTGTTACAGAATCCTTCCTGACTGATCCCTTCTGAACCTGACGTGGGTTACCTCATTGACCCAGCTGCCAACGGTGATTACGGTACCCTCGTCGAGAATTCGGCGGTAAAAACACTCCTCCCTGGTGGGAAAGAGACCGGACCAGGCTTTCATTTTGGGTTCCGCCTCCTGTCTCAGGGCAGGATCAACCTTTACGGCAGCCTCAAGGTAGTCAACCGCAATCCAGTATGCCGCATGATTGTCGAAGTCATTTCCCAGTTCTGCACCCGCATAACATTCAGCGAGAATCATCAGGGCCCTGGCATTTCGGTTATTGAGTTGCCATGCATGTTCTGCACGGTTCCTTGCCTCCTGCCTCCTGCCCTGGCCCAGGTCTGAAAGTGCAATTCTGTTAAGGACCCCGGAACGGGAGATACTGCTGGTGTCACGGTTATAGGCATCTGTGAAGTATGATATGGCCCGGTCACTGTCATTGCGTGTGACATTAAGCTCTGCCAGCCTGAGGGCGTTTTCCACTGACCGTTTGTTGGCATACATTTTTACTGCCACGTTATAATAAAGGTCTGAACCGGCACAGCCTCCCTCGGTAAGCATATCATAAACCTTTCCTATAAAGACAGTATCACGAAAGTCACGGTCGACTTTTGTGGCATAGAGAGTTGTAATTCCTTCGCAGGTCATGGCACCGCTCGTTCTGTAAAATGTTTCCATGTTCTCCAGGTCTTCAGAATTATTACAATCACCCCGGCCGTTTTCAATTCTGTCATCCACAGTACCGATGGATGTAATGAAGGCATTTGCCATCTCTTCAGTATCTATTATGCCCATCACATAGAGGCTGGCAGCAACGGTTGCCATATGTACAAAATCAGCGCAGCTCATCTGGTCAGGGTAACTCTCCGCTCCTTCCATCAGTATGTTATAGCAGAGTCCCAGGTATTCCGGATCGTCTCCTGCCAGATCAAGCAGGAGTTCAGCCTTATGCATGTCATTTGACGGTTTGTTGCCAAAATAATAAGTCCGCTGCGTCAGAATCATAAGGATTGTGTCAACATATTCCTGTTCGCCGGTCCGGTCAAAAAGCTCCCTGTACAAAGATTCACCCTCGGTGTAGATATCCTCAGTCATTGCGGGACACCGCGTCATAACATCCCGCAGATATCCGGTTGCGGAGGCCGGGTCACCATTGAGGTGCGCAGCCCTGCAGAGTGAGATATTTTCACTGCATTTCAGGGTATCACCGGTACTCCGGTCAGCAGTTACTGTGTCTGTTGCGTCCTGCGCCGTGATCTGTACCGGCAGTGCCAGAATGCATATCGAGGCCAGTAATGCTGCGAGCCGTCCTGCACTTCTTTCTTTTATCTTCATATTTTCCCGGGTGTTTTAACGAAGGTAATCCAATCAATACTGTATATAACTCCCGGGAATGAATATTCGTATTCGGGATCAGCAGCAGGAACAACAAAACATCTTCGCACAATTGCCCTGGCCGGAACCGGCTATCCGCCAAACGGGCCTTACAGGCAATGAGAACATAAATTTTCCGCAATTAACTTATTGTCAGCAATCTTTTGCATGAATCAACGTTTAATATTAACAGAAAATGAATCTGCCATCATTCAGCATGCTGGCATCCGGCAAAAAGAAGACCCTGCACAGAAAGAAAAACAGGTATTTCAAACTATATGGACTACAATTTTCATATTATGAGTCTGCCTCATGGAAGAACGTACCTGATGAATACCTCGAGGGATGTTGTGATCAGATCATCACCCGGTAAGACAAGCAGGTTTTACGCCAAGGAGAGGGGCGGGAAAGAGTTTGAACTGCACCACCTGAGTGACCTGCTGCATGACACCCTCAAGGCAGCAAAGAAGATCACCAGGGTGGAATATTCACTCTTCTGATCCGCACCCGGCTCATTCCTGCGGCACAACGTGCAGAAAAAACGCAGGGCAGGGACCAACGGCAGCAATTTACCGGTCAATGCCGGCCAGCCCTCACTATAATCACTGTGAGATTTATTCAGACATAATTGTACAACATATGGCAACCGGTTCCTTTCTCAGACGTATAAGATAAAAAAAGCTATTTTTGGATATCCGGGAACTACGTTCTCTTAAGACTGGCCTGGGATATCCGTGATTTATACAGAAAGATGCGCTTCCGACTGCTCATTGTTATTCTCATGTTCACTCTGTGCACTGTCATGCAGGGCCAGATTGATTTCAGCACAGGCTCCTCTTACAGGTATCTCAAAGGTTCAGGTGCCGGCAGCCTGCCGGCAGACTGGATGACTGATACCTTCAATGATTCAGGCTGGAGCCAGGGCAATGCTCCTTTCCGTTATGGTGACGGCACGGGAGGAGTGGTGCTTAATGATATGATAAACAACTACTCCACCCTCTATCTCAGGAGTACTTTCAATGCCTTTTCTGTTGACAGGATAAAAAACATTTTGTTCAATGTCAATTATGACGACGGATTTGTGATCTGGGTCAACGGTACACGCGTCATGAGCAGAAACGCTCCTGCTACCCTCTCATCCACAGCCTTTGCACCGGTGAACCACGAGTCAGGCACCTTTGAGCTCTATACCCTCGACTCTGTTGATGTGCCTCTTGTTGAGGGCACGAACCTGCTCTGTATACAGGCGTTCAATCTTACACTCAACAGCTCCGACTTTTATTTTGACCTCGGTATCAATGCTTCACTGTCGCTCCCCGAGGTTCCTGACAGTCTCCCTCTGAACATCAGTCGCGATGCCGGATTCTGTGATGCTCCTTTTGACCTGGTGATCTCTTCCGGTGAGCCGGGATACGACATTGTCTATACAATTGACGGCAGCAATCCGCAGACATCAGCTGCTGCCATCAGGAGCAGCACGGCTGTCACCGTCAGGGTTGACCCCGATATATCCTCAGGACGTCCGCAGACACCGGTGTTCATTGTCAGAGCCTCTCTTGCGTTGGACGGGTATTCTCCCTCGAAGCCGGTGACAAGATCATTCATCTTTACCGACAGGGTTCTCACCCAGAGCCACCCTGGCGGGGACTGGCCCTTATCTTCAGTCAACGGACAGGTGATAGACCTGGATATGGATCCAGAGGTGGTTAATGACTCCCGTTACAGTCCATATATAAAGTCAAGCCTGAGGGATATACCATCGATATCACTGGTAACAGATAATGCCGATATGTTCAGCCCCTCACAGGGGATATACGTTAATGCCTATATGCACGGCGAGGAGTGGGAACGGCAGTGCTCACTGGAGCTCATTGACACCGACAACTCGGTTGAGTTCAGCGTGAATGCAGGCGTTCGTATACGCGGCGGTGCGAGCCGCAAGCCGGAGAACCCCAAGCATGCCTTCCGTCTCTTTTTCAGGAAGGAGTACGGGCCGGGCAAGTTGCATTATCCTCTCTTCGGTGATGAGGGAGCCGACGAGTTCGACAAGGTTGACCTGCGTACGGAGCAGAACTATTCATGGAGTCTGGAGGGCGACCCGCACAACACTTTCCTGAGGGATATATTTTCCAGGGATACGCAGCGCGACATGGGACGGCCCTACACAAGGGGACGATATTACCATCTGTACCTCAATGGCATGTATTGGGGATTGTATCAGACCGAGGAACGGCCGGATGCCGATTATGCCGAAACCTATTTTGGCGACAGCGAGGATGATTATGATGTGATAAAGGTGTCCACCGAAGCATGGCCCTATTTCAATGAAGCAACTGACGGGACCATGGAGTCATGGCAGGAGTTGTGGAACAGGTGCAGTCGTGGGTTTGCAGCCAACGCAGACTATTTCGCCCTTGAGGGCAGGGACCAGTACGGCAATCCCGTTAAGAATACCCGGGTCTGGGTAGACATTGACAACCTGATAGATTACCTTCTAGTAATATTTTATACCGGCAACTTCGACGCCCCGGTATCTGCCTTCTCCTCCAACTCAATGGCCAACAACTACTTCGCCATACTGAACAGGAAAAATAAAGGAGAGGGATTTGTCTTCCTGACCCATGATTCGGAGCATTCGATGTTCGTGAGTCGTTACTCTCTCACCGATGGCATCAATGAGAACAGGGTCACCATCAATGACCCGGCGATGTCAGTATCGGGTATCAGTAATTTCCAGCCACAGTGGCTGCATCACAGACTTGTGTCCAATGCTGAATACCGGCTTCGCTTTGCGGACAGGGCCAGGAAGCATTTCGACACCGGCGGCGCCCTCTCTCCCGGCAAGTGCATCAACCGGTTCCGGGCCAGGAGACAGCGGATTGATATGGCCATAATAGCAGAGTCTGCCAGATGGGGTGATGCGAAGAGAACCAATCCCAGGGACAGGATTGACGATTGGCTGCCAGAGGTAAATGATATTGAGGACAACTATTTCCCGGCAAGATCAGACATTGTGATCAGCCAGCTGAGATCTGCCGGGCTCTTCCCCACCCTGGTGACTACCGTGGTTAAAGAAGCGGGAATGATCCTTTCCGATGAGCGCGCAATCTCATACCCGGTGACCGTGACGCTGGAGAATCCAAACGGGAGAGGATACATATACTATACCACTGACGGCAGTGACCCGCGCCTTTTGGGAGGCACCGTATCAGGAAAGGCAGTCAGGGTATCAAACGGAGCTAATCTTAATATTACCGGATCAACAATCTTCATGTCACGCATCCTTGACGGTCAGGTATGGAGTGCACTTAAAGAGGTGAGATTCACCATGGCCAATGAGGACTATTCATTCCTGAAGGTGACCGAGGTGCATTATCATCCTGACGACCTGGTTATTGGCGATCGCACCGTTGACGGCAAGGACCTGGAGTTCCTCGAATTGAAAAATACCGGCATGAACGCGGTGGATATCTCCGGGGTGACCATTGATACAGCGGTCAGGTACACGGTCCCCTCCGGAGTGATGCTGCCGCCAAAGGGATTCTATGTGATTGCCTCTAAACCCGAGGAGTTCTATTCATATTACGGGATGAGTCCCAGTGGCAACTTCAGCGGTAATCTCTCCAACTCCGGTGAATTTGTACTGATTAATGATAGGACCATGAACAGGATACTCTCATTCACCTACTCAGATGATATGCCGTGGCCGGTTGAGGCAGACGGTGACGGCTACTCGCTCGTTCCCCGGCAGGTCGACCCCACAGACGATCCTGACCTGGCAGCCTACTGGAGACGATCTGCCAACATTGGTGGTTCACCATTTGCAGACGATCCGGTATCCACCTCTGCAGGAGAGGTTCTCATGGTGCAGGAGGGCAGGCTTAACATTTATCCCAACCCGACAAGCGGTGTCGTAGTAGTGAGTGTAGGCGAAGAGTGTGAAGGCACAATCAAACTGCGGTTCATCTCAATGACGGGAACAACTGTAATGATGAAAGAGATTGACAGCACCACCATGATGGACCTGTCAGAAAGCGGGCTTGCTACAGGAGTATATACCGTTGTTGCTGAACACGGGGGAGTTACTTACAAGGCCAGACTTGTGTTCCTCCCACAGAGATGATATTTAACCGGAAGTAATCCTGGCACGTAAACATGCTGGAAGCCAGAGCAACAAAATGGTTTTGAATTCTATTGCTACTTATTATAAATTTGCAGGGAGTCACAGTCAATCAGTATGAAAACAGGGAAGAGGAAAGTAGGTTTGCGCATAGCAGGGATCCTTCTCGTGCTTTATATGCTGAGCTTCACCTCGTGTGACACGGTTCAGATCTGCTGGTACTGTGAGAATCCTCGTAACACCAATGAGTGGCAATATGTATGCAATGCCATGTCCAAGACCAAGCTTGAGTCATATGGCTGGGTCTGCACTCCTTACTGACCCGGCAATCAGGTTGTTTTCTGTTCCCGTACTCTCAGTCAGCTTTCATCTTCCCGGGCCTGATCATATTCTCCGGGACCATTATCTGATCAAGCTTTTCCCTGGTCATAAGGTTTTTGCTCAATACCAGGGCATAAACGCTCTCCCCAGACCGCAGCGCTTCGCCGGCCAGCTCGTTGGCAGCCTTGTATCCAATCCAGGGCACCAGTGCTGTCACCAGGCCAATACTGTTCTCCACCATTGCTCTGCAGCGCTCCTCGTTGGCTGTTATGCCTTCCACGCACCGGTATCTGAGAGTATCCATACCGTTGATAAGCATCTCAACGGACTCAAAGACGCTCTGCACAATGATTGGCTCGAATACATTAAGCTCCAGCTGCCCTCCCTCTGAGGCGATAGTTACCGTTAGGTCATTCCCGATGACCTTGAATGCTATCTGGTTGACCACCTCGGGAATGACCGGATTGACCTTTCCCGGCATGATTGATGATCCCGGTTGCATGGGAGGCAGGTTTATCTCATTGATGCCTGCCCGCGGACCGGACGAGAGCAGCCGCAGATCATTACATATCTTGGAGAGCTTTATAGCCAGCCTCTTCACTGCTGATGAGTACATTACAAAGGCGCCTGTGTCCTGCGTTGCCTCCACCAGATCGGAGGCAAGCATCAGCTCCAGTCCCGTGATCCGGCTCAGATGCTTTATCACTTTGGCAGAGTAGCCCGGTTCGGAGTTGATACCTGTGCCGATAGCCGTTGCGCCCATGTTGATTTCCAGAAAGAGGCTGGCATTCTGGTTGAGTCTCTCCACCTCCTCATTAAGAGTAACGGCGTAAGCTTCAAACTCCTGCCCGAGGGTCATCGGAACGGCATCCTGCAGCTGTGTCCTTCCCATCTTCAGTATATGTGAAAACTCCTTGCCCTTCCTGCGGAATTCGCCGGCCAGGGTCTTCAATACTGACACCAGCTTCCTGTTGGAATTATACAGTGCTATCTTGACGGCTGTGGGGTAGGCGTCATTGGTTGACTGTGAAAGGTTCACATGGTTATTGGGGTGGCACCTGGCATAGTTGCCCTTCTCTTCTCCCAGTATCTCCAGCGCCCTGTTGGCAATTACCTCGTTGGCATTCATATTGGTTGATGTGCCTGCCCCGCCCTGGATCATGTCAACCACGAACTGGTTATGATACTTGCCGTTCTGTATCTCCCGGCATGCTGTAACGATGACATCCCTGACATCCTTTTCTAACAGTCCCAGCTCAAAGTTAGCCTCTGCTGCTGACTCCTTCACCATTGAAAGAGCCTCTATCAGCGAGGGGAAGAAGTTAAGTGTGACGCCGGATATATTGAAGTTTTCCACGGCACGAAGGGTCTGCACCCCATAATATGCATCGCCGGGCACCTCCCGCTCTCCGAGAAGGTCACTCTCCAGCCGGGTGGTTCCCTGGTCATACTGGGCACTGTATCCGGGAATACGGGTGTTTGCATTCCTCATCCGCCTGGAGATGATTCGCGTAATATTGAGAAGGATCTTGAGGGTGGTTGAGGGACTCCTGTGAAAGAACTCCCTGTTGATGTCGAACAGGATGGCTGGCCTGACAGCCCTGGCAGAGGTGGTATGCAGAGAATCTTCCTCCCATATGCCTTCTCCTATAAAATCGCCCTTACCAAAGAGGGCAAGCCTCACTTCGAGACCATACGGATTCATCTTGAACAGTTCCACTTCTCCTTCGTAGATAACGAAGATATCTTCACGCGGACTGTTTTCACTGAAAAGGATATCCCCCGGGGTGCATCTCTTCTCATTTATATATTCCGCCAGATCATCCAGCTCATCATCCGTCAGGCTCCTGAAGAGCTCCACGCCCTTAAGGAACCGGGAAACTTCATTCCGTTCCATTGGTTTCAGGTATTAATTACTTCTTTTTAATGCGAAAGAAATTGTCGAGGATACCAAGGAAGAGATACTCCCTTTCAAGCACCGTGAACCGGTAGGTTGAAAAGAAGAAGTAATTTCTTCGTTCGGCTCCAGACCCGGCTATAGCTGATGCAGGCCCCGCCGCTACCCTCTTAAGTGCTCCTGTCAGGGTCTCGTCGCCGTCAGCCTGCTCCACAATCTGCTCCTTCAGATAAGTGGTAAACTGCCCTTCTGAAGGATTGGTTGCATAGAGCAGTGCCAGAATGAGAATCAGAACTATCCATCCCAGATGGAATCTGTTTTTTCTCGCAGATGCATTCATGTTATTATGATTTTTGTTAATTCATGAATTCCAGTAACCGGCGCCACCTCCGAGGGCCTCCGTTTAAACAACTAAAGTAAAGAATAATCGGAATATTAATATGCGTCTCTTTCCCGGATGGCAATCATGTCATGAATCGATCATAATTTGTATCTTGTACCCCCTAATTATTAAGCAGCCACAGGCTATGAAAGCCGGTTTTAAAAGAATAAGTCTTATAGCGGTCATGATTATGCTCGGCCTGGGCCTGTCAGGCCAGAGGCAGTTGCCCTTTGACGGCCCCTGGGAAGATGAGAAATTCTTCAATGTGGGGTATAGCATCGGGCTGAACGCAATGACTTTTAAAATTGATCCATCGGAACAGTTCCAGGTGTATGACTCACTCTACCCCGCCATGGGGGGTGTTCTCCCGGGAATCAATATCCATCTCACGCTTAATTTCAGACTGAACCAGTTTTTCGACATCAGGCTCCTGCCAGGGATGTCATTCGGACAAAGGAATATCAGCTTTTCAACCACGAGCCTGACCGATACAGTCTTCAGCCCCCAGAAGATTGAATCAAGCTTTATTGAAATACCCTTGCAACTGAGGTACGGATGGAGAATGAGAAACGTCAAACCATATGTCATCGGGGGTATAAATTACAGGTACGATTTTTATGCGCAGGATAAATACCGCATTGAAAGGCCGGTATACCTTCGTCTTAACAAACCTGATCTCTACTATGAGGCCGGGGCAGGAATAAGGTTCTATCTCTCAAATATCAAAATGTCAGCGGAGATCAAGATGTCAAACGGAGTAAAGGATGTCCTGGCTCACGATCCGCACCCGGAGTACCCGCAATACTGCAATGCAATTGATCAGCTGAAGTCGCGCATGTGGGTGCTTTCACTACATTTTGAATAACCGGGATAACGGCTGAAATCCCTTCACGGATTCTGTTCAGCTACCGTTTAACATTTCCCTATGCCCTGTCAATTAGCATTTTGGGCTGCCTTCGTAAGGTGGCAGGCCACTATTCGGGCAGAGATAAAACTTATAAACAGTCCTGATTGTTCATGCGGGTAGCGTGTAATCTATGAACTCTGACCATTTGTCCCCTGAACCCCATTGTTTGTCAAAAATATCCCGTATTTATGAGCTGCAACGCGCATTTTATGAGGTATATTCGCGAAATTTGGGCAGGCGAGGTGAAAATGCAGGCTGTTGCAGCCACCTGGCAAACTGACAGTATCAATGAAATACAACTACAAAAACCTCTTCGCGTCGCAGCACGAGAAATTTACAGCGATATTGGGTCAGGATTACTTTTCATCACTCCTGGTTGATGACGATCTGTCAGATTCGGCTATCATTGTTTCGGACAAGAGAGTTTACCAGGTTGGCAAGCTCTATGAATCACGCCTCCATATTCACGGTGGTGGTCTCAGGGTAACGAGGGGAAAAAAGATAGTCAGCCTGCAGGATGTCACAGGCACCTCCAGCAAAGAGGTCTCAAAACCGTGGCCGGGGATCTCCCTGATCTTGTTTGGGGTACTTGCAGCCATACTGGGATTTCTCTCTGACGTCATGCAGTCAACCTTAATAATGCTTGCCATAGCCGCCCTGGCCACAGCCGCCGGGGTGTGGCTTTTGCTGAAGCTGAAGAGACGGTACCTTGTTA
>JAAZAP010000210.1 GCA_012514255.1 Bacteroidales bacterium
GGATCAGGGAAGCTTACGAAACCGGTCGGGGAAGGATAGTTGTAAGGGCCAGGACCGAGGTTGAACTGACCCATTCCGGCAGGGAGTGTATAGTTGTCACCGAAATACCCTACATGGTGAACAAGGCAGAGATGATTAAGAAGATCGCTGACCTTATCAATGAAAAGAAACTGGAGGGAATATCATATATCAATGATGAGTCAGACAGGAACGGTATGCGTGTGGTGATCATCCTGAAGAAGGAGATACCTGCCAATATCATCCTTAACCACCTCTACAAACACTCCCAGTTACAGACATCGTTTAATGTCAATAATATAGCACTGGTCAAGGGGCGCCCCAGGACGCTCCCTCTGAAGGAGATCATTGAGAATTTTGTAAACCACAGGCATGATATCATTGTGCGCAGGGCGAAATATGATCTCGACCAGGCTGAGAAGCGGGCTCATATCCTTGAAGGTCTTATCATTGCGAGCGACAATATTGACGAGGTAATTGCCATTATCAGGTCATCACAGAATGCTGATATCGCCCGTGAGAGGCTGATGGAACGCTTCAGCCTGACCGATGTGCAGTCAAGGGCGATAGTTGAGATGCGCCTGAGGCAGCTTACCGGCCTCGAGCAGGATAAGTTGCATGCAGAGTATGAAGAGATAAAGAAGCTGATAGAATACCTGAACAGTGTGCTCTCAGATGAGAAGCTGCAGATGCAGATCATCAAGGACGAGCTGACTGAGATAAAGGACAAATTTGGTGACAAACGGCGTACGGAGATAATTCCGGCCGCCGGCGAATTCAATCCTGAGGATTTCTATGCAGACGACGAGATGGTGATAACCATATCTAACATGGGTTACATCAAGAGAACTCCGCTGACAGAGTTCCGTAGACAGAACAGGGGAGGGACAGGTAAAAAGGGAGGCACCACCCGCGAGGAGGACTTCATTGAGCATATGTATGTGGCAACAATGCATAACACCATGCTCTTCTTTACAAGGAACGGGAAGTGCTACTGGCAGAAGGTATATGAGCTGCCGGAAGGAACCCGCACAAGCAAGGGGAGAGCTATACAGAACCTGATAAATATCGAGCCAGAAGATAGCGTCAGAGCATTTATTAACGTCAAAACACTTGATGATGAGGATTATATCAATAACAACTACATAGTTCTCTGCACCCGCAGGGGCATCATCAAGAAGACCTCCCTTGAGGCATACTCTCGTCCCAGGGCCAACGGCATCAATGCCATAACCGTCAGGGAAGGAGATGAGCTGCTTGAGGCAAGGATGACCAACGGCCGTCATGAGATAATGCTGGCAGTGAAATCCGGCAGGGCCGTCAGGTTCAATGAAGCTACGGTAAGACCCATGGGCCGAACGGCATCAGGAGTGCGCGGCATTACACTCTCGGGTGAGGATGACGTGGTCATAGGGATGATTACTGTTGAAAATGAGTCGTCCGATGTGCTTGTTGTTTCTGAAAACGGTTACGGCAAGAGGTCTGCAATAGGTGACTACCGGATAACCAACCGGGGAGGAAAGGGTGTCAAGACAATCAATATTACAGACAAAACCGGAAAACTGATAGCGCTCAAGGGAGTGAATGACCAGTTTGATCTGATGATAATCACGCAGGCAGGCATTGTTCTGCGGATTCCTGTCAGCAGCCTGAGGGTTATGGGCAGAGCCACACAGGGTGTCAGGCTGATCAACATCAGGGAAAATGACTCAATTGCCTCGGTTGCTTATGTAGAAGTAAATGAGGAAGATACAGATCAGGAAAACGGTTTTGAAGAGCAGGAGGGGGAGAGCGTTGAGTAATTTGGCAAATTATTTGAAGAATATATTCTAAAGTTTTATTTTTGGAACAACATTTAAAAGCAAATTATCTAGACATGAAGAAGATCACACTATTGGTACTGGCAGTAATAATCTCATCTGCTGCAATAGCGCAGAAGGGAAA
>JAAZAP010000211.1 GCA_012514255.1 Bacteroidales bacterium
AATCGCGATTCTGTCAGCTATGTTGACATTTATGGTCTGAAGGGAATACAAACCATGTACCGCGGCACCTTCCGCTTCAAAGGATGGTGTGAGACCCTTGACCTGATGAAGGCAACAGGCCTGATTGACGACGGCGACAAAGATTATACGGGAATGACATTCAGACAGTTTGTTGCGGAAAAGGCAGGAGTGCCGGGCAAGGACCTCAGGAAGGAACTGAAGGAGAAGCCGGGACTCAACCCAACCGACAGGTCGCTTGAGGCGCTGGAGTGGCTGGGCCTGTTCAGCGACACTGACATGGGATATGCCCTTACCTCTCCCTACGAGATCACTTCTGACCTGATGATAAAGAAGATGTGGCTGAATGACAACGAGCGTGACATGATTGTGATGCAACACCTCTTCCTGGCAACATACCATGACGGCAAGAGTGAGGTTATCAGTTCAAGAATGCTCGACTTCGGCACCCCGGCAACCAACACATCCATAGCGCGTACCGTGGCTCTGCCGGCAGCCATGGCTGTAAAGATGATTCTTACCGGCAAGATCAGTCTGCACGGCGTTTACAGACCCATACTGCCAGAATTGTACAATCCTATCCTTGACGAGCTGGAGGCCAATGGTATAAAGATGGAAGAGGAGTACGGGCTGCCGGTTGACCGAATGATCAAATAGGGCCGGTAAGTCCGGGCTGATTTCCGTTAATGGAACTGAATGGGCTGATTTAGGGAACTGCCGGGGTTGATATCCGGGAAAGGCATTGTTCCTGTCGGGCGGTGAAAAATGCTGAAACAGGTTAAAACGAACAGGCTGGGACCAGGGTCAATACTTCAGAATTTCAGATAAAAATCTTTCGTGAGGGAGACATACTCATCAGAGTAGACATGTCTCCCTCCTTTTTCTATTACCATTTCTTCCTCCTCACAGGTGCCGTTCTCCCGGCCCAGCGTCATCAGCACCCGCGATAGCTGTTGCCCGGGAGTGGGTCTCACAAGCATCCGCCTGCTGCAAAAGAGTCCGTAATCAAATGCCAGGGAAAGAAAATCCTCTGCCTCTGTTACCGGGAGCACCAGGTGCAGTGAACCCCCGGGGTTCAGCAGTCTCACCACTGCATCGAGCAGATCACCCTGGCTGAGCGTAATGGTATGCCTCGCACGGGCTTTGTTCGCATCCGGGTTGAGAAGAGAATCAATGAAATAGGGTGGATTGGAAATTATTGCATCAAAGCCGGACCCGCTTTCCGGATAAAAATTCTGAACTGAGGTATTCAACAGTATTATCCTCTCCTTCCAGGGGCTGGCAGTAAAATTCAGCCCGGCTTGCAGGAAAGATTCCCGGTCAGGCTCTATGGCAACAATGCGCGCACGGGACCGCTGGGCTGCCATCAACGCCAGCAGACCCGTGCCTGTGCCAATATCCAGAATAGTTCCGGCACTCTCAATGTCAGCCCAGGCTCCCAGAAGCACGCTGTCAGTGGTAACCCCGAAGGAGGCATGCTCCTGCCTCATGGTGAATTGTTTGAACCTGAAATATCTATTTGCCATAATGGGATCCCCGGCTGCGTGATCTTTGACTCTCTCAAAGATACTGTTGTTAAGTGCAATACCCCCGTTAAAAATGTTCAAAAACCCCTAACCCGAAAAGTGCATAGTCATACTTCACCGGGTCTGCCGGATCAAGCTCACGGAGCCTGGTATCAAGCTCCGCAACAGCCTTCGCATCACTCTGCTTACGGGTAAGGAGCCCAAGCTTGCGCGCTACATTGCCTGAATGCACATCAAGCGGGCATGACAACACCGCCGGAGAGATTGAATTCCACAGACCAAAATCAACTCTTCTGTCATCCTTCCGCACCATCCACCTGAGGAACATGTTGATCCTCTTGGCGGCAGAACCCTTAAGCGGATCAGAAAGATGCCTGCGGGTCCTGGCATTATGCGGAAGTTCAAAAAAGACTTTTCCAAACTCGTGTATTGCAGGCTGAAGGGAGTTATCGGTCTGGTGCCGGGCAAAAACGGTCTCCATCCCGCCCTTCTCAAGGTATATATATTTTAGAGCCTCAATGAAATAGATAAAATCCTCCGCATTGAAGGTCCGGTGAATGCAGCCGTCAATTCCTTTCAGATCCCGGTCGCGGTGATTAATGACAAAATCATACGGTGTATTGCCCATAAAAGTCAGAATCCGGTCAGCGCTCTTCAGTATTGCCACGCGGTTACCCCAGGCAATGGTAGCAGCGAGGAATCCGGCAATCTCAATATCTTCCTTAAGGGTGAACCTGTGTGGGATGCTTACCGGATCAAGACCTATAAATGAGGGTCTGTTATACAGATCAACGCGCTGATCAAGGAACTCCTTCAGCTCTTTGCTGTTCATCCTGCCGGCTCCGGTGCGGGAAATCATCTGGTGCCTGATCCTCCTTTGGTCTGGGTGCGGGTCATCTGGTGCCTGGTCTTCCTGTGATCTGTGTTAGGGGAATCATCTGATGCCCGGTTCTCCTTTAATCTGACTGCAGGAATTCATTGAGTGATCACTCCATCTTTAATCCTGATGGTCCGGTCTGACATTGATGCCAGCTGCGGGTCATGGGTCACAATGATGAAAGTATGCCCGAAGGTGTCGCGAAGCCGGAAGAAGAGATTATGAAGCTCTTTCTTGTTCTCGGTGTCAAGGTTACCCGAGGGCTCGTCTGCCAGGATGAGTGAAGGACTGTTCACTATGGCCCGTGCCACAGCCACTCTCTGTTGCTCACCGCCACTCAGCTCAGAGGGTTTATGGTCAAGCCTGTCACCCATCCCCAGGAAATCAAGCAGCTCCGATGCCCGGGATACTGCTTCGGGGCGCGACTCCCCGGCTATGAGGGCCGGAATGCATACATTCTCAAGCGCTGTGAACTCAGGCAGCAACTGGTGAAACTGGAAGACAAATCCGATGTTCCTGTTCCTGAAAGCCGCCAGGGCACGCTGGGAGAGCTGCCCCGGATCCTGCCCGTTTATGAGTACCGATCCGGCATCAGCCCTGTCAAGTGTTCCTATTATCTGCAGCAGGGTGGTCTTGCCTGCCCCGCTGGCACCTACGATGGCAACCACTTCCTTCTCTGCCACCTCAAGGTCAATGCCCTTAAGCACCTTCAGGTCGCCGTATGACTTCACTATTCCGGTTGCCTTTATCATCTGATTTCGTTGTTAAGGTCGCGTGCCGTATCATTGATCTCGTCAGAGAGGGGTTTGCCTGCATCTTCCAGGTCCTTCCTCACGCTGTCGGCCACATCCGTGATGTCACGTCTGACTGAATCCGTCACATCGTTTATATCACGCCTGATATCCTCCGTGCTCTCGTCAAACTCCCTCTTTATCTCGTCAGTCGCTTTTCGCACCTCACGCATGCCCTTGCCCATTGAACGTACTATCTCCGGGAGTTTGTCGGCACCAAAAAGCAGCAGGACAACTATCATGATGATAATTATCTCCTGTCCGCTTATGAATAGCATTGTTCCCATCAGGGTTGCCTTTGGTGCCCGGCAAAGTTACTAAAGAATAAGATAAAACATTAAGTGGCCTGGAAGAAATGATTGGTATGAAGCTGGCCCTGCCAAAGGCTGCCAGCACCTGCCGGAGCCATGCACCCTGTAAAATTGACTGAGGCTGCCTTTCAGGGGCAGCCTCAGTCCGGGGCCGTTTTAGCCGGCTATCTTTTTCTTTTCTTTCTCGGCAGGATGAGCATCAGTCTCCTCTCCTTTCCGCTTTGTCGTTTCATACAGCACGGGCGTTGAAACAAACAGTGATGAATAGGTTCCGAAGACTATACCGAAGAGCAGGGCAAATATAAATCCTCTGATCACCTCCCCTCCGAATATGAAGATCACAATCAGCACAAATATTGTAGCCATACCTGTGTTCAGGGTTCTGGCCAGGGTACTGTTCAGAGCCATATTGTAGACCTCCTTCGTCGGCCGTTTCCTGTAGATCGGGAGGTATTCCCTGATCCTGTCAAAGATAACCACGGTATCGTTGAGGGAGTATCCCACAACTGTCAGTATGGCTGCTATAAACGCCTGGTCTATATCCATTGAGAATGGCATCACTCCCTGCAGCAGAGAATAAAGTCCGAGCACGATAATGACGTCATGTGCCAGTGCCACCACTGAGCCCAGACCGTACTGCCACCTGCGGAACCTGATGAAGATGTAAAGGAACATCCCTGTCAGGGCAAGCAGGATTGCCCATATAGCCTTCTTGGCCTGGTCTTTTGCGATTGTGGGACCAACTGTCTCTGAACTGACGATATATTCATTCACAAAGGTATCCTGGTCCACTCCCGGGACAAGCTCTTTAAGACCATTGTAGATCAATCCGTTGACCTCTGCTGTTGCAGTCGGATCGTCAACCTTGTATTTGGTACTTATCTTGACCTGGTTTTCCGAACCGAAGGTCACAACCAGCGGATCACTTCCCAGTTCATCAGAAAGTATATTGGCAATCTCAACCGTGTTGACCGGCTGCTCAAACCTTACAACATAGGTCCGTCCACCGGTGAAGTCGATCCCCCTGCTGAGGCCCTTGGTTGACAGGGTGACGATGGCAAGAATGGTCAGGGCTATTGAGATCATGTATCCGTATTTCCTTATGCCAATGAAGTCGATCTTCATGTTCTGCAGGAAGTTCTCTGTATAAGATGCGGAAAACTTCAGGTGGGCATTCCTCTTCAGCAGCCACTCGTAGATGAGTCGCGAGATAAGCACAGCTGAGAAGAGTGAAGTGATGATACCAATTACCAGAGTGGAGGCAAAACCTTTGATAGGGCCCGTACCGAAATAGTACAGTATCACACCTGTTACCAGTGTTGTCAGGTTACTGTCAATGATGGCCGAGGATGCTCCCTTGTAACCGTCAGCAATAGCCTGTTTTATGCCCTTGCCTCCTCGCATCTCCTCCTTGATCCTCTCAAAGATAAGCACGTTGGCATCCACTGACATACCGATGGTAAGCACTATACCGGCAATACCGGGAAGTGTCAGAACAGCGTTCAGTGACACCAGCACTCCCATCAGGAAGAATAGGTTCACCGTCATGGCAATGTCTGCCACCGTACCGGCTGATCGGCTGTAGTAGAAGATCATATACAGCAGCACAATGATGAAAGCGATTATAAATGACTTCATACCGCTGTTGATAGCTTCCTTACCCAATGAGGGACCCACTACGGTGTCCTGGATAATGCGTGCCGGTGCAGGCATTTTTCCCGACTTGAGGATGTTTGCCAGGTCCTCGGCTTCTTCAAGCGTAAAGTCGCCGGTGATCTCTGTATTACCTCCGGCTATCTCATTCGAGACGCGAGGGTTAGACCTCACGTAGTCATCCAGAACAACCGCTATGCAGCGCCCGATATTATCGCGGGTCATCCGTTGCCATATCTTGGCGCCCTCAGCGTTCATTGAGAAATCAACCTTGATATCCGAACCGGTAACCCCTGTTGACGGACGGGCGGCAGTTACAACATCTCCGGTCAGTGGTGCACGCCCGTCACGTGTGGTAATCTTTATTGCATGAAGCTCATACAGCGTATTTGTCGGATCCCATTTGAACGGGTTCTGACTCCAGTAGAATTTCAGTTCCCTGGGGAAAAGTGACTTGATCTGGTTCATTGCCAGGTAATCATTCACCCTTGCCGTGTCCTTGCCTGCGGCGAAACCGATTATGCTACCTGACTCAGGCTGTCCTTCAGGTGTCACGTTCGGTCTGAGCACCCCGAAGAGCGGGTTCTGGCGAGTGAACTCCTCGAGGGTTGAGGCCTCTTCTATGGCTGATGTGTCACTGCTGACCATATCAAGGAGTGACTTTTCGCCCGTGGTGGTGTCCTGTCCGGCGACGGTCTCCTGGCCATCAGGAGTCAACTGGTCTGCTACTGAATCAGCAACAGCGGCAACAGTCTCTGTTGGCATTATTGATCTCAGGTAATCATTGGCCTGCATGAGGTAACCAATCACTTCGCCGTTCTCAAATGTCTCCCAGAACTCGAGGTTGGCTGTTCCCTGCAGAAGGTCACGCACCCTCTGGGGGTCCTTGACACCAGGTAGTTCAACGAGGATACGCCCTCTTGGCTGAAGCTGCGAGATATTGGGCTGCACAACACCGAAACGGTCAATCCTGTTACGGAGTACGTTAAAAGCATTGTCAATAGCTGCATTGGCCTCGGTTTCCAGCACTTTCTGCACATCCTCATTGGTGGAGTTGAAGTTGATGCGGTCTTTCAGCTCCACGGTGCCAAAGACTGCTGCCAGCCTGGCATTCGGGTCTATCTCTTCAAAGGAACGGACAAAAAGAGAAATAAAATCATCATTACTTCCACCAACCCTTTTCTGCTTCGCCATTGCAATGGCCTCATTGAATGTCTTGTCCGTACTGTAATTTGAGAGAGCCCTGACAATATCCTCAACTGAGATCTCCAGCACCACGTTCATCCCGCCCTTCAGGTCAAGGCCCAGGTTGATCTCCTTGGTCTGCACATCCTTGTAGGTATTGCCGAGGAATCCCCACTGATCCTTGGGCAGGGAGGCAACTGAGTCAATGTACGCCACCTCCTTGTTCAGATCACCTGCCGCATATTCCCTTGCCTCCTTCTTGACCTTGTATGAAGCCACCGTGAAGGAGAGCTGGTAAATGCAAACAAGGGTAAGGGCAATAGCCA
>JAAZAP010000030.1 GCA_012514255.1 Bacteroidales bacterium
ATTGGCGGTTTCAGGATGATTGACGGCACGGAGGCTGATGATAAGATAATAGCCGTGCTCCATAACGACGCAGTCTACGGTGAATATGCTGACATAAGGGACTGTCCGCCGATTGCCATAGAGAGGCTTAAGCATTACTTCCTGACATACAAGGATATACCGGGCGAGAAGCGGCGTGTAAGTATAGCTGAGATGTATGACGCAAACGAGGCACGTGAGGTGATAAGGCGCTCAATGAATGATTATGACCGGGCTTTCCCATGGAGACATTAGCCTGCCCGCGGGAATGCATGATTGAGCCGCCAAATGACAATTTCGGAAGCTATAAAAAGGATTTGTTGCAGTTTCATTGACGAACAGGGCTATAAGTTGATGATCATGCTTTAGTTTTTGATCAAAGGTTATGTAGTTCTCCCCGCATGCCCTATTTTTGGAGAATACATTATACCTTCAGGTAATTAGTTTTAGACTGGGAGGAACTTTTAAAATGGAAAAACTAACAGACTTATTAATCGAAAAGACTTCGAAGACTCCGCGGATAGAGCTTAAATTCACCAGCGGAGAGATTTTACTATCGGGCAGATCACTGCCGGAAAACGCCACCAGGGTCTATGAACCGGTGCTCAACTGGGTAAACAACTATGTTATCCAACCCCAGCCGGTTACAAACCTCAGGCTCAATGTGGAATATTTCAATACCTCCTCCTCACTGTGGATCAGCAAGATTGTCAAAACCCTGACCAGGATAAACAATCCCGATTACCGTCTGATGGTACATATATATATCCCGCTGGAGGAGTATGATGACATGAAACGGTCAGCTGATATCCGTGATTCATTCACTCCGATAACGGATATCCTGCAGGATTCAATTCCGGAAGTAAGTCTTAAACTGTATGCCACCGATGATGCCTCCAAGGTAATCCGTGACGCACTCGTACTCTTCTAGGATCCTTTTCTTGCACCCAGGCTAAATTAGCCTGACAAAAATCTAAAATTTAGTCAAGTTTTTACCTGCTTTAGTCAAAACTGATCTGGTTTTGACCAACGCCATGATTCAGGTCGTGAGTTCCCTGTTAGCTTAAGTGAATCACTTAAACCAGGTGACCAATCCTTTCCGAATCGCTCTAAATGTCCATAAAATGGGACTTAGCGATTTGTTCATCCTTTATGTTGACCGTATATTTGGTATGAATTGCAGCTGACAGACAATGAGAAAAAAGACGGTATACAAAATATTCAGGATCATGGTGCTCTGCGGATTCAGATTCTTCAGATACCTGTGGGAAACAGGCATCAGCAGTGATGCTGGCCTGGTAATACTGTCATCTCATGAAGGAGCCAACTGGGGTTGCAGCGGGTTCAGGAGTGCCAGGACCCTCATCAATCTCCGCAGGCTTGATCTTATAAGACACCTGGAAATGTTCGTCAGTTCACTGGTTAACCTGCTACCCCAGGGTGCAAGTTTTGTCGGATGCTTTGAGCAGCACAGGGATGGATGTGGCAGGGAAGCCTGTCATGGAAGCAATACAGGGTTGTTGAAAAGGATTACGGGGAACGGCGCGGGACCCCGTCAGCACCTGAGCAGTGACAGAGTTTTCGCACTGTTTGAGAACAGCGGCCTGGTGATCATCAACATGAAGGAGATAAGCGGACTGACCTATTTTCATGGTATCAAGATGACTGACCGGCTGACTTCCGGAGCATGAAAAGTTGAATTAACAAAATACATTATTAGTAAGGACTAAAACACTGGATCATGAAAACTTACTATCAGATCTCATCGGAAGTGACCGGGAAGGTGCTCCTGAGACGCAGAAAAATTGCCAGGGCATTGCGCTGGTGGTTGAATGAAAATGGATACAATTATAAATATGTATTCTTTTCGGCATAAAAAAATATTGAGGGCTCTCCCGATGTGGAGACTCCTGGCAAAAATCCGAACAGATATGAAAATCATGAAAGCAACATATCTTTTGATACCTGTTTTATTGATACTTGTGGCTTCCTGTAGCACCGCGAGCAAGACTGCCACAGAGCCTGATGAGGATAAGCTTTATGTCACCAGGATGTATATTGGTGACTTTGAGGACTTCAGGCACACGGCTCCGGAGAAACTGGGCGAGCCTCACCTGATCTGGATCAAGACATCACGTGACAGCACTTTTGGTAAAATCTCTGCCTACAGTAAGGATTGCGGATTCCGTGATGGCGACAGGCTCTATCTGCGCAGGAAATACGTCACTCCCGGGATATTCGGGTACTGGATGTACCAGATAGAGAATGATTCATCAGTGTTCTACCGCGTTTGTGAGTATCAGAACGACAGGAAGGTGCTGGTCCAGAGCTGGTATTGATTTGTACTGTGCATATAATTCCGGGAGCCTTCTGAATTGCACCTGCTCATCTCAGTTTCTTCTGGGAGCTGTCGCGGTATACCCTGTTGATGCCGTCAGCCCTGTGGCTGCCTTTCTGAAAAATGGTGTTCTTCATATCGTTGACTGAGTCGCTGTAGGCCGGGCATACTGCACGGTTACAGGATGCAAGAAGGAGAAGAACCAGTGCAACCAAAACAACTTTTTTCATACCTGCAAATTTAGGAATTCCTTTCCGGTAAAGCAAAGGCCCGCCGGGCAGTACAAAGCTTCGGTGGAGCCGGAGCTCATCATGTACTATGTCTGCTGACTGCAATTATTTTCTATTTTTGTCAGTAAGGATATGCTGACCTGTGAGATGACCCGTCAGATCATTGATTCACGCCGGGATTAGACACGGGCATATAACAATATGTGATCAAAAACATTCTTTCAACCCAGAAACTTACCCCATGAACAAGATCCACTACATTATCATTGCGCTTCTCACAGCCATCCTGGTACCTGTTCCGGGAGCCTTGAGCTGTACGATCGTAGCCGCCGGGAAAAAGGCAACTGCTGACGGTTC
The DNA here is from genome assembly GCA_012514255.1 of Bacteroidales bacterium. Next base: position 2,944 of record JAAZAP010000030.1, read on the forward strand.
GGTGATTATTTCGCATACTGACACCGGCCCTGACTCCAGGATTTATTATGCTCCGGGAAAAACTTACCGGCCGGGAGAGAAAGCCCCTGTTTACTGGGGCATCCAGGATGCCGGTCGACCCCTTGAGGATGACGGAGAGGTCCTTGGATTCATTCCTCAGGTGAGGAAAACATACGGTTATTTCCATTCGGCTTACTCTCATATGAATGAGGTGCAGCTGGGTATAGCTGAGAGCACCACGGCGCAGCGACCTGAGCTGGTGTGTACCCGTGAAGGGGGGAAGCAGATCATGACCATTGAGCAGGCCATGATCTTCGCCCTGCAGAGGTGTGACAAAGCCAGAGAGGCGGTGCTCCTCATCGGCGATCTCATGACCCGTTACGGTTTTCTGCCATCGAGTGGTGGCGGTTCAGAGACGCTGGTGATTGCTGATACGGAAGAGGCCTGGATTTTCGAGGTCTTCGGGGTGGGTGATGGATGGGAGCCCGGTAACGGCAGACCAGGGGCCATCTGGGCGGCACAAAGGCTGCCCGACGACCAGGCTACAATGGTCCCCAACTGGAGCATCATCAAGGAAATCAAAGCCGGAGACAAGAGTCAGTTCCTTGTCTCTGACAACTATATGCAGGAGGCAATTGACAGAGGGTGGTATGACCCTGCCTCAGGCAAACCTTTCATCTGGCAGGAGGCTTACTGCCCGCTGCCAGAGGAGTATGCAACCAGCCGCTTCTGGCTATTCTACTCCACCTTCATGCCCAACCTGAAACAGTGGCCTGACAGGAAGCTCGATCCGGCCAACCCGTATAAGGGTATGCAGCCCTATTACCAGGTGGTGGAGCCTCTCTCAATTTATCCCTTTGCTGCTGTTCCTGAGAAGAAGATATCAGTCCGGGATGTAATTGCCTTCCAGCGGTCAACCTTCGAGGGTACCATCTATGACATGACCTCCTATCCGGAGTGGCTGGTACCGGACGGGAATGGAGGTTATGTAAAGAGTCCGCTGGCTACCCCTTTTCCCGGGAGTGAGATGCGGAAGCTGATCAAACAGACCTACAGAAGGCCGGTAGCCCGTCACCGTGGTCATTACGGAATGGTGATGCAGCTGCGCCACTGGCTGCCTGATGCCATTGGCGGGGTATACTGGGTTTACCTCGACAATCCCTATTTCAGCCCCTATGTGCCTATTTATGCCGGGAATCTCTCTGTGGCCGGGACCTACAATCTATATGATCCGGAGAAGTATGACGAACGCTCCGCCCGGTGGGCGATCGATTTCGTCGATAACCTTGCCAACCTTCAGTTCAGGGATATCGCCACCGATGTGAGGGAGGCAAGGGATCCTTTTGAGGAGGAACTGTTTGCTTCGCAGGAGAAGGTTGAGGCGGAAGCCCTGATAATTTACAGGGAGGATCAGGGTGCAGCACGCAGGTTCCTGACCGCTTATTCCGACGAAAAGATGAACCGGGTCACTGAGATGTTCCTGGAGCTGAGGGACCAGATCATCACGCGTTACACCAATAACCGGGAGTAGCAGTAACTGAAAAGCACTCTTTTCGATGCCCGGATCATGTTCCTGAAGTTGATCGGAAAAAAGCAGAATATGATCCGCAATATGGTTTGTGCAATTAATAAGAAGGGTAAATTTACAGGTCACAACTAAACAAAAAACTACCTATGAAAGAAGAGAACCTTGTATATCGCGGAAAATCCAAGGATGTTTTTCAAATTACTGATGGCCCCTACGCCGGTAAGTACCGATTTGTCTTTACTGACAGGGGAACAGGGTACATTGAGAACGGGAAGATCATATTTGATCCGGGTTATGATACTGTAGTGGGCGAGATACCCGGGAAGGGAGCCATCGCTTGCAGATTTGCCACATATTTCTTTAAACTTCTGAAAGAGAAAGGTATTCCTTCACATTACATTGAGACCATCAATGATAATGAGATGATAGTGGAGCCGGCCATCCCGTTGTCAATGGAGGTGCAGGGTCAGGTTTTCCCCGGATCGGGTCCCCTTACCAATCTTGAGTTCACCTGGAGAAATAATGCCACAGGCAGTTTCTGGAGGCGCTATCCCTTTGTGAAACCCTGCATGAATGTCCACAGGGTTGTTGAAGCATGGACGAAGGGTGACAGTGACATCCTGATCACTCTTGAGGCACTGGAAGCCACGGGTGCCATGAGCAGGGAGGATTTAAGGCAGAGCGTTAACCTGGTAATGGAGATTGCTGCAATAGTCTCTGCCGAGTTTGAATCGAAGGGCCTGCATGTAATTGACGGCAAGTTTGAACTGGGCAGGCTGAAATACGGAGACGGTAAGATTGTGATCATAGACGAAATATCCCCTGATGTGCTTCGCGTCTGCAAGGGCTATCAGCCTGATGAGAAAGGTGACTGTATGGTATATAGCCGGTGCGCTGTTACAAACTTCTCTGAAGGAAGGAGGACAATTAAGAACAGAAACCAGGTCTCAGCAGCCGATTTTATAAATGTTTTCCTTTAGAGGCAATTGAGGAGACGAAGTGACAGGTACTGCTGACCGCGGATCGGGAAGTGTCCGGAGCGGAAGAGCGCGCACCTGTTTGGTCGGGATTACGCTCTCTTCGTTCGCGTGATCCCGGTTGGGGGGATGACTATAGCAAAAAAGCCCGCATTTCGCTATGCTCAATGCGTCTTTTTGTTTTTCCGATGTTTCTCAAAAGCAAGCTTTTTCGTCACATCATAAAAACAAAAAGCCATCCGCCAACAGGCGGATGGGCTTTTTTGCTATGTCGGGATGCCGGGATTTGAACCCGGGGCCCCTTGCCCCCCAGACAAGTACTCTAACCGGGCTGAGCTACATCCCGTGCTTTTTAGCGGTGCAAAATTAATTAACTATTCCGGTTTTCCAAAAAAAA
>JAAZAP010000212.1 GCA_012514255.1 Bacteroidales bacterium
AGGTGGGTCAATGCCGAGAGGCTTTATGGTATGTTTCACATAGCAGGCGCAATACTGCTTTCATCGTTGCCGGCAATAGACAATCCGGACACCTTTTTCTGGGTGCTGCTCCTCACCATGATGTTTTACATGCCTACCCTGGCACTGGCAATCACGGTGGCCTACAGTTCAATGAAGAACAAAGGCATGGATATCATCAAGGATTATCCGCCGGTAAGGGTATGGGGAACAATAGGGTTTATAGTTGCACTGTGGACTGTCAGTCTGCTTGGTTTTGAGACCTCTCCGCTACAGTTTTATGTTGCAGCAGCTGCCTCATTGGTACTTGGCATTTATGCCTTCACCCTTCCCAAATGTCCGCCGCTGGCAAGAGGGCACAAGAAAAAACTGGTGGAAGAGCTGGGTCTCAATGCCTTCAAGTTGTTCAAGAGCACGAAGATGGCTCTCTTTTTCATCTTCGCCATGCTCCTGGGGGCAGCATTGCAGCTGACCAATGCATACGGTGACACTTTCCTGCATGACTTTGCAAAGATACCCGAGTACAGCGACCTGCTCGCGGTCAAGTACCCGGCAATAATCATGTCAGTATCACAGATATCCGAAACCCTGTTTATACTTACAATTCCCTTCTTCCTGAAGAGGTTCGGCATAAAGAAGGTGATGCTTATGAGTATGGTAGCCTGGGTACTGCGTTTTGGCCTCTTCGGCCTTGGAAACCCGGCTGAGGGACTATGGATGATCATACTTTCATGCATCATCTATGGTATGGCCTTTGATTTCTTCAATATATCCGGATCTCTCTTCGTGGAGGCGCAGAGCACTCCTGACATACGGGCCAGCGCACAGGGACTCTTCATGATGATGACCAATGGCTTCGGGGCCTTCCTGGGAAGCAGGATAAGTGGTATAGTGATTGACAAATTCTTTACCCTTGACACCGGGGCGTTTGACTGGAAGGGTATCTGGTTTGCCTTTGCCGGGTATGCCCTGGTGGTTGCAGTACTGTTCGCCATCTTCTTCAGGCACAAGCACGTGCCGGAGGAGACTGCAAATATTAGTCACTGACCGGATTTGCCTGCAGGGATCCGGCAAGTATATTTCATCCCAGCAGTATCAGGCTCAGGCCTATTACTATCATGCCACTGACCAGGCCGTATATTGCCACATGATGCTTTCCGTATTTGTGGGCAGCGGGCAGCAACTCATCAAATGAGATATAGACCATTATACCTGCTACCATGGCAAAGACATAGCCGAGGCTCACATCAGTCTTGAACAGGGTGAGGATAAAATAACCTGCCAGAGCTCCTATGGGTTCGGAAAATCCTGACAATATTGACCATGTAAGCGCCTTTCTCCTGGATCCGGTGGCATAATATACAGGCACCGAGACAGCTATTCCCTCAGGAATGTTGTGAATGGCAATGGCTAATGCTATGCTGATTCCAACGGCCACGTCAGACATTGCTGACATGAAGGTGGCTATTCCTTCAGGGAAATTATGGATCCCTATTGCAACAGCAGTAAACACCCCCAATCTCATAAGCTTACGGTCCCGGATCCCTCTCCCAGAACGCCTCTGCATTCTCCTGCCCTGGCATTCAGGCTTGTCAGGGTCACGCAACTCAGGATGCATCTGCTCCACTCTTTTAAGCTCATGCGGATTGCCCTCAGATGGCAGAATCTTGTCTATGGCAGCAGAGAGCCCTATCCCCGCAATAAATGAGAAGAATGTAAGCCATGCAGCGGTGTCATGGTCATATGAGAGTTGCATCATTTGCCCCGCTTCAGTCAGTATCTCCGTGAAGGAGATGAATATCATCACGCCGGCTGAGAAACCCAGTGAAAAAGCCAGAAAGGTAGTCTTGGTCCGCTTGGCAAAGAAGGCAATCAATCCGCCAATCCCGGTTGCAAGGCCGGCAAACAGAGTGATGCCGAAGGCAAACAAAAGCCGGGAGCTATCCATCAAAAATTGTTATTTAGATTCATTTTAAATTGCAAATTTATAAGAATAACGGTAAAAACAACACAGGGAATATCAGGACTGAAAAAAAAATCCTTATTTAGAATCATGTTTGGAGATGAATCTCTGGGATTACTATAGGGTACTTGGGATAAAGCAGGGTGCTTCCGATGAGGAGATCCGCAAGGCATACAGGAAGAAGGCTATGGAGTACCATCCTGACCGCAATCCTTCGCCTGAGGCTCATAATATGTTCATACATATCACTGAGGCATATGAATATCTCACATCGCATCCTCACGGGAGGAACATTACTGAAGAGGAGGCAAGGAGGAATTACCAGACATGGGTAGATTACCGTCAGGCGGAAGCCCGTAAGCGTGCTGAGGCGTACGCCAGGGCAACGTATTCAGAGTTCAGGAAGAGTACCATTTACAAGAGTACAACTCACATAGACGGCCTGATGGTGTTTCTTGGCTTTTTGCTTGGCGGCACAGTGATGTTCATGTCAGTCACCGGCTACAGGTACCGTATGCAGATAGCCAGTGATTCAACGGAAGAGCCGTCACTGGCCCTGGCTGCCATCACCTTCGTGGTGGGTTTTGCCTATACTATAATCTCCTTCCTTTACCTGAGTGCCTGGATAGCTCAGCAGAGGAAGAGAAAAGAAATAAAAAATAATGCAAAAAAGAAAGGTAATTAATCCGTTTGATGCGAACCAGAATATGTGTTTCGGATGTGGCCCGAACAATAGTGCCGGGCTGAAGCTCTCATTTGAGGAGGATGACGAGAAGTTATACGCATCATGGCAGCCGGAGATGCTTTTTCAGGGTTATATCAACGTGCTCCATGGAGGCATCATTGCCACATTGCTTGATGAGGCAGCTGCATGGTGCATCTATGTAAAAGCCGGCACTGCCGGTGTGACCTCAGGAATGAGAGTAAGATACCTTAAGCCTGTACACATAAGTAAGGGGCAGGTGTTGGTGGAAGCACGCCTTGTGTCGCAGGGCGAAAAGAATGCCATTATTGA
>JAAZAP010000031.1 GCA_012514255.1 Bacteroidales bacterium
GAGGCTGGAGGGTTTCAGGTGGCATCCGGATCTTCGGCCTGACCGGATCAGTATGGGCATTGCTGAGTTATTCCCCGGCCTCCCGGAGGCATCACCGGATGAGGTGCCGGATGAGTTACCGCTGCTTCCTGAAAAGAAGGTTCCCGTTGAGTTGCAGAAGCTTCCGGGAGGGAAGGTTCTCAATGACTTACCAGGGCTTCCTGAAGAGATTGCCCCCGTTGAAGTGCAGAAGCTACCCGAAGAGAAGTCTTCAAATAAATTGAACAAGGCTCCTGCGAGGAAAACCCCCATTGAACTATAGTAGCCTCCCTGAGTGAGCAGCTCCCTGTGTTTGTATCAACTTCCGGGAGAGGAAGGTCCGGATGAGATGTTCTCCTTCACATGCACGCAGGCACCCGATGGCCACATGATGCCTGTTAAAAGCCGAAGTGCCTGAAGGCGTCATGAAACAGCCCCCAGGCACTTCCGATTCTTATCACAAATGATTGCTAGTATTCGTCTTCGTTAAAGAAGAAGTCGTCCTTTGACGGGTAGTCAGGCCAGATATCTTCTATGCTTTCATAGATATCTCCCTCATCTTCAATCTCCTGCAGGTTTTCTATGACTTCCATAGGAGCACCTGACCTAATGGCGTAATCAATAAGCTCGTCCTTGGTGGCGGGCCATGGTGCATCTTCAAGTTTTGATGCTAATTCAAGTGTCCAATACATAATAAAAACAATAGTTATATATTACCCTTCTAAGAGTCCGCAAATATAAAATTATTTAGAATAAAAAAAGAGTTGGGGCGATTTTTAAGCGGATTATTTTGACTTTTTACCAGGAATCCATTTAACTTCCTCTGTTCCAAGCTCATAAGTCAGGCACCTTGTCAGCACGAAGAGGTAATCCGATAGTCGGTTGAGGTATTTCAAGGCATTTGGGTCAGTTTTTTCGGTCTCATTAAGGCGAAGGAGGGCTCGTTCGGCGCGACGGCAGACGCATCGTGCGATGTTGCAGGAAGCAGCGGGATGGTTTCCTCCGGGAAGGATAAATGATTCCACTTTCGGCAGTCGTGCCTCCATCCGGTCTATGGCGTTTTCGAGGGAAGTGGTATCATCAACTGTGATATCCTGCGGCACCTTTGTCCCGGGATGGGTGGCTATTATGGTGCAGCAGGCCATGAGTGACGACTGGATAGTCACAAGTTCATCAGCCGGGACGCAGAATTGTTCATAGGAACGAATCATACCTATCCAGGCGATAAGTTCATCCACTGTGCCATAAGCTTCTATGCGGGGGTGGTGTTTTGGCAGCCTGACGCCGCCGATCACTGATGTCTCGCCCTTATCGCCGGTTTTGGTATATATCTTCATCAGAATGGCTGGCTGCAAACAGCTCAATGTATTCCTGTCTGGTATATGATTTGAGTGCAGTTTATTTCGCGAGGCTACTTCTTCCTGACCTCGATTCTGTTTTCATTGATGTAGTCAGCAGACACCTCTCCGTCCATAAGCTTGATGATCCTGTGGGCATGGCGGGCTATATCCTCCTCGTGTGTCACCACTATGACCGTGTTGCCGTCCTCATGAATCTTATCAAGCAGGCCCATGATATCATATGAGGTTTTGCTGTCGAGGTTACCCGTTGGTTCATCGGCAAGAATGATTGACGGATTATTGATCAAAGCCCTGGCTATTGCCACCCTCTGGCGTTGTCCGCCGGAGAGTTCGTTGGGTTTATGGGTCATGCGGTCGCCCAGGCCTACCAGGTCAAGGGTTTTGACCGCATGTTCATCTCTCTCATGGTGTGGTATGCCAGCATAGATCAGTGGAAGAGTAACATTCTCCAGTGCAGTGTATCTCGGCAGCAGGTTAAAGGTCTGGAAGACGAAGCCTATCTCCTTGTTACGTATTTCCGCAAGCCGGTCATCCTCCATCTTGCTGACATCAGTGCCGTTAAGAATATATGTCCCCTTAGTAGGAGTATCAAGGCAGCCCAGGATATTCATGAGGGTTGACTTCCCGGATCCTGACGGGCCCATAATAGCCACATATTCATTCCTGTGGATGTCAAGGGTTACCGTACGAAGTGCTCTGACAATAACTGATCCCACCTGGTAATTCTTAACAATATCCGTTATCTCAATGACTTTATCCATTCCTTTTGCATTAGAGCCCCGAAATTAGTTGAAATTACTCTATAATTCACGATAAGGAGCTGTTATTTTTTGTTAATACTTTATCCGGTATAGGCCGGGGGTGAGGTTTTGGAGGAAGAACAGTATCCCGAGGCGGAAGGTTTCAAGTGAAGCTGTAGCTGCCCGGGCGACTGATGTGTCTTTGGTTAGGGACTCCCAGGCGCTGATCATGTCTCTGTTCATACGGATATCATCTGCCACTATTATCATTTCCTCTCCCATCTCCCTTATCTTATTTACATACCCGATAAGAGCCGTTCCCCGGTGGTTGCCGTCAATGAATGCCATTCCGATCCTTGTGCCACTTTTTTTGAGCTGGCTGAGGGCGTCACTGAACTCCGCGCAGATGACTTCAGCATTATCGGCGCCGTGTCTTTGAAGGTTATCGCGGGCGATGGCGGCCAGCTCAGGGCATCCCTCCACGGTTATCACTCTCCTGTTCGGTGCTCCCAGTGCCAGTGCCAGTGCGCTTATCCCAAGGGAAGTGCCCAGCTCAAGGATGACCGGATTATCATGGCGACTCCCGACTGTCAGATTTTCACCTTGCGCGGCATGTGGTGCATCACGGGATATCACAGGGTCAGTTTTGCCGTTTGACTCTGCATGGTGAACGCTATCTGCGGCAATGAGGTGATCCCGGTCAGCTGCTGGTTCCCGGAGGCGGGCGCTTTCTGTTGGAAGACTGTGATCAGAATTAATGGCGTTCGCATAGGTACTGTCGCCTGCCCCTGAGGCTTCAGGACCATGGTCAGTGGCTGATCCCGGGAGGCGGGCGCTTTCTGTTGGAAGACTGTGATCAGAATTAATGGCGTTCGCATGGGTACTGTCGCCTGCCCCTGAGGCTTCAGGACTATGGTCAGTGGCTGATCCCGGGCAGAGGCCACTATCTGCAGCAAGGTGGCGGTCAGGGTCACGGATTATTCCTCCCATTGGTCCGGTATCACGTGACAGTATATAATCGAGGTTACCGGCTATCCTCGCCAGCAGCGCTGCATGTTTTGCGGGCAGTGCTGCTGCCGAAGCAATTTGCCGGATGCTCCTCACCTCTCCGCTCATCACGGCAGACCCTGCTCCCAGGTCGCGCACCTTTACCCTTCGCTTGTCTGCCATCATCCCGCGTCTCAGGCTCTCAACCTCTTCACATATGTGTCTCTCCCCCCTGGCCCCGATGACTTCAGTTATAAAACTGAACATAAACGGACTGTGCACACCGTGGCCTGCTATGCTTCGTGATCTTAAGAGGTGGAGTACGTATGCGCCAGTCGCATGGAGATTCATTTCTACAGGAAGTTAATTTGTAACCCGTCCAAAATTAATTAATTTCGGTAATTATCATTTTTGTTGTGCCAGATGTCTGAATTGCTTGACAGTGAGATCAAATTCCTTCCCGGTGTAGGGCCGAAGCGAGCTGAATTGCTTCAGGCAGAGGCAGGCATCAACACCTTCAGGGACCTTATCTGGTATTTCCCCTACAAGTATGTTGACAAGACCCGCTTCTATAAGATCACGGAACTTGACACCAACATGCAGTATGTTCAGATCAGGGGAAAGATCAGTCGCTTCTCGGCAGAAGGCGGCGGTCGTGGAAGGAGGCTGACGGCAGACTTCTATGATGACACCGGAGTTGTTAAGCTGGTCTGGTTCAAGGGCCACAAATGGGTACTTAATACCTATAAGCCTGAAAAAGAATACATTATCTTTGGCAAGCCAACACTGTTCAGCGGAGCATTCAATATTGTCCATCCAGAGATTGAGGAGGTGGAGAAGCGTGAGGCGCGTATTGCCTCGGCTCTGGAGGCTCAGTACAGCACCACTGAAAAGATGAAGGATCATTTCCTTCATTCAAAGACTATAGCCAGGCTGATGGCAAAGTTATTCACCCTGCCCGGACTCCGATTCCCGGAGAGTCTTCCTCCCTCCATCACTTCACCCATGAAGCTGATGAGTCTTGCCGACTCTCTATACCACATCCATTTTCCTGATTCCAACGCCGATATTGAGAAGGCACGTTTCAGGCTCAAGTTTGAGGAGCTTTTCTATATCCAGCTTAACCTGTTAAGATACAAGGGTAACCGGGCGAAGAGCACTCATGGTTTCCTCTTTTCCGTAGTTGGAGAGCGGTTAAATTCGTTTTACGCCAATAATCTCCCCTTCTCGCTCACCGAAGCGCAGAAGAGGGTTGTACGGGAGATACGTGCCGATCTGGGCAGCGGCCGACAGATGAACAGATTATTGCAGGGCGACGTTGGGAGTGGCAAGACCATGGTAGCGCTGATGAGCATGCTGATTGGTGCCGACAACGGGTATCAGAGCTGTCTGATGGCGCCCACCGAGGTGCTGGCCATTCAGCATTACAACTCTGTCAGCCGCTTTGTGAAGGGCATTGATGCCAACGTAGCCCTGCTGACCGGTTCTACGAAGCGCAGTGAAAGGGCAAGGATTGAAAAGGGACTGCTTGACGGAAGCATAGATATACTTATCGGGACGCATGCCCTGATTGAGGAGAATGTGAGATACAGTAACCTCGGGCTGGTAATTATTGACGAGCAGCACCGTTTTGGTGTAGCCCAGCGTGCAAAGCTCTGGCAGAAAAGCGATTGTCCTCCTCACGTGTTGGTGATGACTGCCACCCCGATACCCCGCACGCTGGCGATGACCCTCTATGGCGACCTGGATGTCTCGGTCATTGATGAGATGCCTCCCGGGCGCAAGCCGATAAAGACTATGGCGTTCACCGATGCCGAGAGGGAGAAAGTATTCGGTTTCATGCGAAGGCAGATAGAGGACGGGAGCCAGATTTACGTGGTATATCCTCTGATAAAGGAGTCTGAATCACTTGATTACAAGGATCTTGAGGATGGTCTCGAGAGCATGGCCAGGGCATTTCCCGCACCTCAGTATTGCATCAGTGTGGTGCACGGACGGATGACCACCAGAGACAAGGAGATCTCGATGAATCTTTTCCGCCGTGGCCAGGCTCACATCATGGTTGCCACAACTGTTATTGAGGTAGGGGTTGATGTGCCGAATGCCGGTGTAATGGTTATTGAGAGCGCCGAGCGTTTCGGGCTGTCTCAGCTGCATCAGTTACGGGGCAGGGTGGGCAGAGGTGCGGATCAGTCATATTGCATTCTGATGACCTCGCACAAATTGTCGGCTGATGCCACGGAGCGGATCAACACGATGATTGCCACCAATGATGGTTTTGAGATAGCGGAGGCTGATCTGCGCATGCGGGGGCCGGGTGATCTTGAGGGGACGCAGCAGAGCGGGATGGCTTTTGACCTGAAGATTGCGGACCTTGGGAAGGATGGTCAGATACTCAACCTGGCGCGTTCACGTGCCGCGGAGATCCTGGCTGATGACCCGGAGCTCTCTGCATCTGAGAACAGTATCCTGAAGATCAACCTGAAGAGGTTGTTCGGAAAGAAGTATTCATGGTCAGAAATAAGCTGATTGTCAGGCATTAGGCAGGTTGAGACGCTTTTAAAGGAGGGACCTTTATATCTTCTCCCCTTCAGACTCCTCAAAAATATGACGGTTGTTGTATAATTTTCCCCCGTAATTCCTTAAAATTGCCTTTTCAGAATTGACTGATGCCGCAAGCAGAGATAATCACGCATGAAGGGCGGGTATTGAGTGTGCCCGGTAATGGTTTAGCAGAGGTTGAAATCCTTGTTGCTGAGGCCTGTGCAGGCTGCCATGCAAAGTCAGTCTGTTCAGCCGGCAAATCGGATACCAAGGTGATTACAGCCATAAGCAAATTCCCTGTTCAGCCAGGCGACCGGGTTATGGTTGAGATGAAGCTCTCCCAGGGTTTCAGAGCGCTGGCCATTGGTTACATGGTTCCCTTTGTTGTCCTGATTGGGGTTTTTGTCTCAGCTGTTGCATCGGGTGCCGGCGAGTTGCTATCGGCATTGGTGTCGTTTGCCGCCATTGGCGGTTATTATCTTGTCATCTGGTTGTTGAGAGGCAGGATTGGAAAAAGATTTGAATTCACTATAAAGGTCTGACAGATGAGTTCCACAGTTCTATTTACTATCGCGATGTTAAGCGCCCTGGGTTTGCTTGCCGCGATCATTCTCTATTTCGTAGCGCAGAAGTTCAAGGTGGTTGAGGATCCCCGCATTGACACGGTGAATGAAGCTCTTCCCGGCGCAAACTGCGGGGGATGTGGTTACACCGGATGCCGTGCCTTCGCTGAAACACTTGTAAAATCAGAATCCTTTGAGGGTCTCAATTGTCCTGTTGGCGGGGCAGATACTATGGCTAAGATTGCGGTTATCCTTGACCGTCAGCCCGTAGCAGTAGAACCAAAAGTTGCAGTGGTGCGTTGCAACGGCTCACCGGACCATGCCACCCGCACCTCCTTTTATGACGGAGCTGTGAGTTGCCGCGTTGCCCATGCCCTTTATGGCGGCCAGACAGCATGCCAGTATGGCTGCCTGGGATGCGGCGACTGTGTGGAGGCATGTAAGTTTGATGCCATGTATATGGATCCGGTTACTCAACTGCCCGTGATAATTGACGACAAGTGTGTGGCATGCGGCGCCTGCGTGAAGGCCTGTCCGCGAAATATCATTGAACTTCGCAAGCGTAACAAGAAAGACAGGAAGATATATGTTTCATGTGTCAACAAGGACAAGGGCGGTCCGGCGCGAAAGGCGTGCCAGGTGGCATGCATCGGTTGCGGCAAGTGTGTGAAGGTTTGTCCTTACGAGGCCATTACCATGGAAAACAACCTGGCTTTCATTGATTCCTTCAAGTGCAAGCTGTGCCGCAAGTGTGTGACTGAGTGTCCCACAGGTGCCATACTGGAGATTGGCTTCCCGGTGAAGGAGGCAAAGCCGGCTGAACCCGCCGATGCTGCTGTTAGTTGATTCACAGGAACTTACAACTGACCGATTGAGTTATTGATAAATACGTAGCATCCTGGCCAGAATGACTGAAGCTAATAGCAATGAATTGATTCAAGGAAGGTGATTCACCAACCTGTAGGAAAAGAGTAATAAGGAAACCCAAAATATTTCATACTCAAACCCGGATAATCCGAAAAGAACTATAAACGTGTTAAAGACATTTCCAAAGGGTGGCATTCATCCGCCAGAGAACAAACTCACAGCTGACAGGCCAATAGTCATCCTGCCGGTTCCGGCGCAGGTAACTGTTCCGGTCTCGCAGCATATTGGTGCGCCGGCAGTACCGGTTGTTGAGAAGGGAACAGTTTTGAAGACCGGACAGGTAATTGCACAGGCAAAAGGCTTTGTCTCAACCAACATTCACTCGCCAGTCTCAGGCAAAGTAAACAAGATTGACACTGTTGTTGACACCACCGGATACAAGCAGACAGCAGTGATCATTGATGTGGAGGGCGATGAATGGCTGGAGACCATTGACCGCACTGATGCCCTGGTAAAGGATACAGGCATGACCCGCGACCAGATCATCGAGCGGTGCCTGCAGTGCGGCCTGGTGGGCCTGGGAGGCGCAACCTTCCCCACCCACATAAAGCTGACCGTTCCTGCCGGCAAGAAGTGTGACATGCTGATAATCAACGGTGTAGAGTGCGAGCCCTATCTTACCTCTGATCACAGGCTGATGCTTGAGAAGGGGCCTGAAGTGCTGACAGGGGTCTCAATTATAATGAAAGTCCTCGGTGTTGAACGGGCTGTTATCGGTATCGAAGCAAACAAGCCTGATGCTATCAGCAATCTGACGGAGCTGGCAAAAGACTATAAAGGCATCACCGTTCAGCCGCTGAAGGTGAAGTACCCGCAGGGAGGTGAGAAACAGCTCATCAAAGCCTGCACCGGACGTGAGGTACCCTCCGGCGGTCTTCCCCTGGATGTGGGTGTTGTTGTCCAGAACGTGGGTACGGCCTTTGCTGTCTATGAAGCCGTGCAGAAGAACAAACCACTTATTGAGAGGGTGGTGACTGTCACGGGCAAGTCGGTAAAGAATCCCGGTAATTTCCTTGTTCGCATCGGCACACCTGTTACGGCTCTGATTGAAGTGGCCGGCGGCATACCTGACGACACCGGCAAGGTTGTCAATGGCGGACCGATGATGGGTAAAGCGCTGGCAATGACAGACGTGCCGGTCACCAAGGGCACATCAGGGATCATCCTCTTTCCCTCAGACGCATCGAAGCGTGCAGAGGTCCTTCCGTGCATCAGGTGCGGCAAGTGTTCCTCAGCCTGTGCCATGGGTCTTGAGCCGTGGCTCATTTCCGTCCTCGCCCAGAAGGGGATGTTTGAGAAGGCTGAGCAGGAGAAGATCACCGACTGCATGGAGTGCGGGGCATGTGCATACACCTGCCCGGCGAAGAGGCCGTTGCTTGATTATATCAGGCTGGGCAAGGCCACGGTGATCCGCATGGCACGTGAACGTATTACGAAATAGCACACAAGACATATGAGCAACATTTTAAATGTATCCCCATCACCTCACCAGCAGAGTGCTGAGACAACGCGCAAGCTGATGTTTGGAGTGGTGATCGCACTGATGCCTGCCCTGGCGGCCTCAATCTGGTTCTTCGGGATGGGTGCGATAATTGTTACACTGGTTTCGGTGCTCGCGTGCGTGGCCACGGAGTATCTCATCCAGAAGTTCATACTTAAAACGAAGCCATCTATATCAGACGGTTCGGCGGTGGTGACGGGACTGCTGCTGGCATTCAATGTTCCATCGAACCTGCCGGTTTATATTATCATCATCGGCGCCATTATCTCGATAGGTGTGGCGAAGATGACCTTTGGCGGGCTGGGGAACAATCCGTTCAATCCGGCGTTGGTGGGAAGGGTCTTCCTGCTCATCTCCTTCCCGGTGCAGATGACCAGCTGGCCTTTGCCTCAGGGTTTCAACACCGGTTACGCTGACGCTTTGACCGGCGCCACTCCTCTTGCCATCATGAGCGAAGGCATCAAGAACGGCGAGGCTGTCTCCGCCCTGATGGAAAAAATTCCCTCGCACATGCAGCTCTTCTACGGGTACATGGGAGGCTCCATGGGCGAGATTGCCGCTGTGGCGCTGATTCTCGGGGGACTGTACATGATCTGGAGGAAGATTATCACCTGGCACATCCCGGTAACGATCCTGCTGACGGTGGCAGCCTTCACGGGCATCCTGTGGGCTGTTGATCCCACGAAATATGCCGATCCTCTCTTCCATCTGCTGACAGGGGGGATCATGCTTGGCGCGATATTCATGGCAACCGATTATGTAACGTCGCCAATGACAGCGAAGGGGATGGTGATATACGGTATCGGGATAGGTGTTATCACAGTACTTATAAGGACCTGGGGCGCATATCCCGAGGGCGTTTCGTTTGCCATCCTGATCATGAACGCCTTCGTGCCGCTGCTCAACATGTACTTTAAGCCCGGGAGGTTCGGAAAGGAGGTGAAGCATGGCTAAGATGCAATCTTCACTGAGGAACATGGTTCTCTCTCTGACGCTGATATCAGTGGGAGCATCGGCGGCTCTCGGCTTCGTTTACGAGATGACCAAGGATCCGATAGCCGTGACAGCCCTGAACAAGAAGCTTGACGCCATCAAGCAGGTGGTGCCGGAGTTCACGAACAATCCAAATGATGAGATGTTCATGCTTCCCACCGGCGAGGGCGATTCCCTCGAGGTTTATCCTGCGAAAAACGGCGAGGAGATCGTAGGGTATGCGATAAGGTCATACACCAACAACGGTTTCAGCGGATTCATCGGCTTTATGGTAGGATTTACGCCTGACGGCGCGATATACAATATCAACGTCCTGGAGCACAAGGAGACCCCGGGGCTGGGAACGAAGATGGTTCCCGACGGCACCCCGGAGAAGCCCGAGTTCAAGGATCAGTTCAGGGGGAAGAATCCCGCCGGGTTCGCTTTGAAAGTGAAGAAGGACGGTGGTCAGGTTGATGCCATCACCGCTGCAACAATCAGTTCAAGGGCTTTCTGTGACGGAGTGCAGAGGGCGTACAACACATTCGAGAAAGGAGGTCTGAAATGAGCCATATGAAGAACTTACGGAAAGGAGGTCTGAGATGGCCAGATAATGAACCTGAGGAAAGGAAGTTTGAAATGAGCCATTTGAAGAACTTAAGGAAAGGAGGTCTGAGATGAACCAGATGCAGAATTTTACCAAGGGGTTCCTGAAGGAGAACCCGATACTGGTGATGATCCTGGGGGCCTGTCCCACCCTGGCCACCACATCGTCCATGGTGAACGGCATCGGGATGGGTCTGGCGACCACCTTCGTATTGCTCGGCTCAAACACGGTTATTTCGATGATGAAGAACATTATACCTGACAAGGTTCGTATCCCTGCCTTCATTGTAGTTATAGCGACGTTTGTGACAATTGTTGACCTAGTGATGCAGGCTTATGTTCCTTCGTTATACGAGACTCTTGGGATATTTATTCCGCTGATTGTGGTAAACTGCATAGTGTTGGGTCGTGCCGAGGCTTTTGCCAGCAAGAACACTGTCTGGTCATCGGTTGTTGACGGTGCCGGGATGGGGTTAGGGTTCACGGCCGCCCTGGGTGTGCTGGGTGCCATCCGCGAGATACTGGGGAGCGGTGCCATTGCCGGTTTCAAGTTTATTGAAGGCGACGGGATACTGGTGTTCATACTTGCACCGGGGGCTTTCATTGCCCTCGGGTATCTGATTGCCGTGGTTAACAAGATCAACAAAGCATAGGGAGGAGAGTCATGGAATACATTCTGCTTATAATTTCCGCGATACTGGTCAACAACATTGTGCTGGCCCAGTTCCTTGGTGTCTGTCCTTTCCTGGGTGTTTCAAATAAGGTAAGCACTTCTGTGGGGATGGCAGGTGCCGTCACCTTTGTGATGGTACTGGCGACGATGGTTACCTACATCATTTATGTTTATGTTCTCATTCCGCTGGGGCTCGGGTTTATGCAGACCATTGCATATATCCTGGTTATTGCCTCGCTGGTTCAGATGGTAGAGATCATATTGAAGAAGATCAGTCAGCCGCTTTACCAAGCGCTGGGTATTTTTCTTCCGCTTATTACCACGAACTGTGCTGTTCTTGGTGTTGCGATCCTGGTAATCAAGAAGGATTACAATCTTGTTGAGGGCATAGTATACAGTGCGGCCACAGCCATCGGTTTCGGTCTGGCGCTTGTGATTCTTGCCGGCATCAGGGAGCAGCTGGAGCTGGCTGATATTCCTTCCGGGATGAAGGGTGCGCCAATAGCCCTGGTCACCGCAGGCATTCTTGCCCTGGCTTTTATGGGTTTTGCCGGACTGGTCTGATCAGTTACCCGACTGAAGGGCTTCCTGTCCCTGACCTCATGGTGTCTGCCGACCTGGTCTGATCAGTCACATATCTGCCGAAATTCCTGCTCCTGACCTCATGGGATCTGCCGGGCTGGTCTGATCAGTCAACACCTGCAGGACTTCCTGCCCGTGACTTTGTAGGATCTGCCGGGCTGGGCTGGTCAGTTACCCGCCTGCAAGACTTCGTGCCCGTGACCTGACGGGATTTGTGCCGGACCAGTCTGGTCCGTCAGGGAGATACAGCATAAGCAGCGTCAGTATCTCCTTCATTTGCATTAATGGGTGTCGTCGGATTGCTTTGTACCGTCCTAACCACTCAATGACCATGACAGCCCTTATTATCTCCCCGGCCTTCACAGATTATCTCAGGCGGATCAGATCAACCAGAGGTAACAGATACTGTCCACCGCCCGCTTTGTCTCCCTGGTCTTGATGAGCCTGGCTGGATTTGTCTGATCAACCAAGAGCATTCAGCAGAGCCATCCGCCACCACTTGTTATTGTGGCAGCGCAGGTGTAGTTGCATGCGCTGTCCCATTTCCATCCAATGTAATCAGACCCACAACCAATGCAATTGTCATAGCAGGTTATTACCCGTTATACCTGCGCCTGGCATACTTTCGGATCCCGCCAACTCAGGCATCTGCCTCACTACATAACAAAGATATCCGGCGTTGAATCCCGATCCCCGAGCTTAATATTGTAAAGAAAAATCCCGCCTTTACATGATTGGTTATCCCGAGCAACGTGAATTTCCGTCAATTTTCTTGCTTTAGTTGAAATAAAATCCTACATTTCGTGATGTCTAAGTCATCTATTGTCAGTCGCGTGAAAGTCGTTGTAAATCAACTTTCTAACATACTTCCAGTGTGACTGACCAAACGGAGTATTATATCTTATTGTAAGGATTGAGTCTGTTCGCCGGTTCACAGCGTGTTACATGCCAGCTTAATCATGAAAAATAGTCTCGGGGCTCCCGGAACAGATTGAGATGGATCCTTATCTCCGGACTTTTCATGCTCGCCATTTAAACGGTATGATCTCCTGCTGGTGTTTCTCTTTCGCGAAGGCGGTAGTGAACAGATAACCGGAAAAAAGTTAATAATGCATTAACCGTTATCCGGTGTGATTTTGTACCTTGGTATTCACAGCTTGTCCTGATTATGAAAGATGAAGAAAGGCGCTGTTCGCAGACAATAGAAGTATGACTGAAAAGAATTTTTCCATCTCAGAGAGGTTTCTCATAACCGCTCATCATCCCTCAAAAGGCGGATTCCTGCTTTCGCAGGTTTATCTTCAGTATGGTCTGGCCGGTGCGCTCCTGCTGGATTTGACGCATCGGGGACTGATAACCATTACAGACAAAAAGCTGACACTGAAACCTGGCAGGGCGTTACCCTCGCAGGCATTGAATGACGTAGTTTCTTTAATGATGGAGTCGCCCAAAGTCCGCAGGACAGATTACTGGATCAGAAAGCTGGCAAACCGATTCAGGACTTATAAGTGGCGGATTCTTGATGATCTGGCGGAAAAGAAGATAGTCCGGATTGAAAGGAGAAAGTTCCTCGGATTGATCCCATACAGGTTGTCATTTTTCACAGAGAGTTACACCCGTGCCAACCTGGTTCGGCATCTGAAGGGTGAGATTCTTTCCGGCAGGAGTGTTTCAGGCGAGAGCAACGCTCTGGCCGGCCTGGTGAGAGCCTGCAATATGCAAAGGATTCTTGCAACTGATCGTGATGAGTTCAGGCGGATCAAGGAGCGGCTCAAGCTGGTCGTCAGTGAGAGTCCGGTTTCAGATGTAGTAGCACAAACCATTTCTCAGGTGCAGGCGGCGATTATCGCGAGTGTGACGACTGCGGTTATAGCATCATCGTCAGCAGGAAGGCACTGAATCGGGATTAACAGATACATCGGGATTAACAGCTATGGGGCAGGTGGCAGATTCGGATTCTCTTCGTGAGGGTGACTCAGGTTCAATGCGCGAGGCTGACTCTGGCAGCTTGCGTGATGGTTCCTCAGAAGAGCAGCGCGAGGCTGATTCAGATGCTATGCGTGGAAGTACCTCGGAGGGTATGCGGGAAGACAGTTCGGAGTCGCTTCGTGAAGGCAGTTCTGATTCGCTCAGGGATGGTTCCTCCGAGAGTATGCGCGAGTCAGATTCAGATTCACTTCGGCGTTAACCCGGAAGCTTCCGGTTTACATTCAAGCCGCAAGATGTTTGGCAGTGAATGATGCATCAATCTCCTTTTCGGCTCAGGGAATATTACCGGCTACGTGAATGATGCATCAATCTCCTTTTCGGCTCAGGGAATATTACCGGCTACGTGAACAATGCACCAATCTCCTCTTCGACTCAGGCAATACAACTTAACCCAGGGATAGGCGCACTGATCTCTTTATTACAGCAGAGAGCAAATACTATACTGAAGGATCCTCATTTGCGCTGTACACCGGTCTGGATTAATGTCCTATGTACAATCAGCCGGCCAGCCTGCAGATCAACCGATGTAAAGACATATCTGTGAGCACAATAAAAATCGCTGCATATTATGATCACAATCACAGCCGAAAGGGTTTCACACGACGGTGGAATTCGTGTCGCCCTCAGGTTCCCGACAGACAGGGAATTAACCGAAAAAGTAAAGATGTTGCCCGGAGCCAGGTGGAGTGAACGGCTTAACTGCTGGCATATACCGGATGCCCCTGATGTTATTTCCATGCTATTCAAGAACTTTAGCCGTTACGCATACATTGATTACACGGCCTTCAGGAAAACGAATTCTGCAAACCGGCATCAGGGCGGCGGGAAGACAGAGAAGGTAATCAGAAAAGTGACGGGTCAGCCTTTTTCAATACCTCCGGAGTTCACCGAAGTTTCATCCGGACAGTCGCTGCAGGGATCAGGACATCATGACAGCAACAATGGTGTGAAGGGTTCAGAAGGCAGTGGCAGTGGAACTGAAACTGAACCCACCTCCCCTCCTTCCCCCGATACGAAGTCCGGTGTGCCTGAGAAGAGAAGCTCTCTCAAGGAGGTTGTACTCAGCCCGGTTGCACGTGTAGACATTGACAGATTTCGCAGCTGGCTGGAGGCGCGGAGGTTTCCTGAGACAACTGTTCGCACCTACACAACGATGATGGAGGCTTTTCTTAAGTTTGTTGCTCCACGTGTTGCAGTTGACTGCAATGCTGGTGACCTGGTCCGGATGGTTAATGATTACATCCTGCCCAATGGTCTGAGTTATTCATATCAGAATCAGCTTATCAGTGCAGTAAAGAAGTTTTACAGGGAGATATGCAATGATGTTATTGACCCTGGAGAGTTCACCCGTCCGCGTGTTCGCCACAGGTTGCCGAATGTATTGAGCAAGGAAGAGGTAAGGAGGATCTTGTCAGCGCCCATGAATGAGAAGCACAGGGTGTTGTTGAGTGTTATTTACGGTTGCGGACTTCGGCGCAGCGAGGCGATAATGCTTGAGCTTGACGACATTGATCGCGACCGTTTACTCCTGAGTATCAGACAATCAAAGGGATTCAAGGACAGGATTGTGCCAATATCGCCGAAGCTGATTGAGATGATTGATTCATATCTCAAAAGGTACAAACCGACAACGTATATCTTTGAGGGTCAGAGGCAGGGCGACCCGTACAGTGCCACCAGTGTAGAGAAGATTTTTGGTGTTGCCTGTCTCAGGGCTGGTATTCGGAAGAAGATCACCCTTCACGGGCTGAGGCATTCATATGCAACGCATCTGCTTGAAACCGGGACAGATCTACGGTACATCCAGGAGTTACTCGGGCACAAGAGCAGCAAGACAACGGAGATATACACTCATGTCACCGAGAAGAGCATCCAGAAGATACGCAGTCCGTTTGATGATCTTTAAACTCTTTCAGGGGCAGAAGGCGAAACAGGGGTATAATCTCTAACGAATTGAATCACTGTTGGAACTGTCTGATGCCAACCAGGCAGACAAGGATTCCCAATAGAGTGAGCGTATTATGAACTACCATAATTCTCCTTTGATTCTTCCCGGTCTCCTGAGGCAGATTCCTCTCACGGACTGAAGCATTGATATACTAAGCATCTGCTCCAAACCGTGACATATCTCAGGCACATTCGGGAGTCACCCGGGCGCGAGGTATAGTAAGACGAAGGAGATCTATGCACATAACCCAGAAGAGCATTCACTAGTGTAATTTATCAAATCAAAAGCTATGAGTCCCAGATTATTAGCAATACTATTATTAACTGCATTTATTCAGGAGAAATCATTTTCTCAGGAAGTTCCTGACAGTGTCACGGCGGTTCGTGTTTTATCCTTCAATATCTATCACGGTGCCACGATGAAAGGTGATTTTGATCTTGATCTCATTGCCGGAGTGATTAAGGCCGCTGATCCTGATCTGGTTGCATTGCAGGAGGTTGATTTTCTGACCAGGAGGGCGCGCGGTTATGATCTGGCCACAGAGCTTGGTCTTAGGACAGGGAAGGCTTCGTTATTCGGCAGGGCGATGCCTTATGATGGAGGCGAGTATGGTGAGGGGGTATTATCGAGGTACAGTTTTATTGCTTCGCGAAACATTCCTCTCCCCTATTCTGGCAGAAATGAGCCGAGGGCAGCCCTTGAGGTAACGACGGTTTTGCCATCGGGGGACACGATAATTTTTATCGGGACTCATTTTGATCATACCGGTGATGAGACGGACCGGGTTCAACAGGCGGGGAGGATCAACGAGTTGCTTAAGGACGCAAGTTATCCGGTTATTCTCGCAGGTGATCTGAATGCCGAGCCTGGCAGTATTCCAATAATAATTCTTGAGGAATGTTGGGGAAGTGCCTATGATAAGGCAGTGCCGGCGCCCACTTATCCGTCGGGTGCACCGTCGAAGAAGATTGATTTCGTCATGTATTATCCGAAGGACCGGTGGCGGGTTATCACCTCGGAGGTCATCCAGGATTCAGTAGCATCGGATCACTGTCCGCATTTAGTTGTGCTGGAGTTATTATAAACGAAACGAGTTTTCCGGTTGTTACCGGAGGTATTTTACTATGGAAGATATTGTAGTGCGGACAAATCAAGCAATTAGCATAGTTGCACCAGTTTTGTGATTTTATGTGAGCGAACACCTTTCAGTTTCTGCATATAACAAACACCCACCACTTCACACTAACACCCATTTCGGCAAAATATGCATACCTTTCATCCACATATAAACAAGTTAGGTACAATAGCGGCCAAATGATATTTAAAGGGTTGAGTGCTCTAATGACTAAACTGGGGGGCCAACATTCCCTCTCGCTTCGAAGAGACTCGCCAACCCGCCGTAACCTAACTTGTTAGGTACTAAGAGAACATTAAGAACCATTCTAGCACGAATCGCGAATCACCCCAACTCAACTGCACTCCTCCGCTTCATGGGATGTGTAGCGGCTAGGTGAGTAGACAAGGAAACCTGTTCAACTGTACTCTAGTGAGATCTCTTCTGTTTCAACTCAAATTAAAAAGCCGCTACAGTACCTAACAAGTCGGTATATGGCATTGCCTTCTGTGCCGCGAGAAATTTCTGGCTAAAGAGGACCGTTAAGTGGTCGGCGGTGCGGCC
>JAAZAP010000213.1 GCA_012514255.1 Bacteroidales bacterium
AAATCACACCTAATTTTCATACTGGTTATTTCAGAACGAAAAGTAAAGATACAAATTGATTTCAGACTAATGTTCAGATTGTAAAACAGCGGATTTTAATATACTTTTGCCCGGTTATTAACCGGGACAACCTCAAAATCAGTATGGCTCAAGAAGATGTATTCAAAAAACTGGTTGCGCACTGCAAGGAGTATGGCTATGTATTTCCGTCCAGCGAAATTTATGATGGTCTGGGCGCTGTATATGATTACGGCCAGTACGGAGTTGAACTGAAGAACAACATCAAAAAGTACTGGTGGGACAGCATGGTGCTTATGAATGAGAACATCGTCGGGCTTGATTCGGCAATATTCATGCACCCTGAGATATGGAAAGCCTCAGGTCATGTTGATGCATTCAATGACCCGCTGATTGACAATCGTGACAGTAAGAAGCGCTACCGTGCCGATGTGCTTATTGAGGAGCACCTGGAGAAGTTGAATGACAAGATTGAGAAAGAGGTAGAGAAGGCCAGGGCACGGTTCGGGGAGAAATTTGACGAGGCCCTTTACAGGTCAACCAATCCGCGCATTGTTGAGATCAGCGGGAAGTATGATGCCCTGCATAAAAGGTTTGTTGAGGCCATGGCCGGTCCGGATCTGACTGAGCTGAGGCAGATCATCGTTGACAACGCCATTGTCTGTCCTGTATCCGGCACATGCAACTGGACCGAGCCAAGGCAGTTTAACCTCATGTTCGCCACTGAGATAGGATCAACATCTGACGGTGCGATGAAGATATATCTGCGCCCGGAGACGGCCCAGGGTATCTTCGTCAACTTCCTCAATGTGCAGAAGACAGGCCGCATGAAGCTACCCTTTGGCATAGCACAGATAGGCAAAGCCTTCAGGAACGAGATCGTTGCACGCCAGTTTATTTTCCGCATGCGCGAGTTTGAGCAGATGGAGCTGCAGTTCTTCGTCAAGCCCGGCACCGAGCTCGACTGGTTCCGGCACTGGAAGGAGATCAGGATGAGATGGCACCGGGCCCTCGGCTTTGGTGATGACAACTACCGCTTTCATGATCATGATAAGCTTGCCCATTACGCCAACGCTGCGGCTGACATAGAGTACAGGTTCCCGTTCGGCTTCAAGGAGGTGGAGGGAATCCATTCGCGTACCGACTTTGATCTGAAGCAGCATCAGCAGTACAGCGGGAAGAAGATGCAGTACTTTGATCCGGAGAAGAATGAATCATATATACCATACGTCATAGAGACCTCTATTGGTGTTGACCGCATGTTCCTGCAGGTGATAGCAGCTTCCTATTATGAAGAGAATCTCACAAAGGAAGACGGAGTGCCTGACAGCAGGATTGTGCTGCGTCTTCCGGCCGTGCTTGCACCGGTGAAACTGGCGGTGCTGCCGCTGGTACGCAAGGATGGCCTTCCGGATATCTCCCGCAAGATCGTCAACGACCTGAAGTTTGATTTTAACTGCCAGTATGATGAGAAGGACTCTATTGGCAAGCGCTACCGCCGGCAGGATGCCATAGGTACTCCTTACTGCATCACCATTGACTATCAGACAGTGCAGGATGAGACCGTTACTATCAGGTACCGTGACTCAATGCTCCAGGAGCGCGTACCTGTTACACAATTGCGGACTATCATAGCTGACAGGGTCAGCATGCAGGAACAACTGAAAAGACTATGATATGGGCGCCGGGCCGGCAAAAGTTTTGATTATTACCTACTACTGGCCTCCCAGCGGAGGCGCGGGAGTGCAGCGCTGGCTCAAATTCACCAAATACCTTCCCTCAGCAGGCTGGCTGCCGGTGGTGCTTACCGTCTACCCTGAGTATGCTGCATACCCCTTCAGGGATAACTCACTCTTCGATGAGATCCCTCTGGATGTTGAAGTGCACAGAACAAAAGCAATTAATTTCTTTGCCCTCTACAACAGGGATCAGTCAAAAATCCCCCATGCCGGATTTGCCTCCGGGAAAGAAAGGGGACTGAAAAGTATGTTAAGCCGTTTCATCAGGGGTAACTTTTTCATTCCCGATCCACGAAGGGGTTGGAACAGGTACGCTTTCCGAAAAGCATGCGAATTGATTAGATCAGGGAACATCTCCCATATAATAACAACCAGCCCGCCCCATTCAACACAACTCATCGGACTGAGACTTAAGCGCCGCTTCCCGCATCTGAAGTGGGTTGCTGACATGCGCGATCCATGGACGGACATATACTACTATGATATGTTCAGACCATCCTTGCCCGCGAGAATGATTGATCAACACCTTGAAAAGAAAGTGCTGAACAGAGCTGACAGGATAATAACAGTAGGCCAGTCCCTCGCTTCATCCTTTGCTGAAAGGGGGGGGAATTTATCAGTTAAAACGGATGTGCTGCCCAACGGGTACGACGAGGAGGATTTCCAGGGACTGGCATCCGTAACACCTGAGAGGTTTACCATAACCTATGTTGGCACCCTCTCTCCTGCTTACCCCGTAAAAGGCTTCATTGAGGCTGTCAGGGACCTGAGGATAGACGGCAGGCCCGTGGCACTCAGGTTTGTAGGTACAGTACCTGGTGACATTCAGGCTCTTTTCCCTGCCGGTGATGATGACAACAGTCCCGAATTTATAAGTTATTGCGAGCACCCTGAAGCCATAAGGCATATGATGAACTCCAGCCTGCTGCTGCTGATCATCCCTGATCACAGGTCAAACAAGTCAATCCTGACAGGAAAGATTTTTGAATATCTGGCAACTGAAAAGCCAATACTCCTCCTGGGTCCGTCAGAGGGTGATGCTGCCCGTCTGCTGACCCTGTGCGGTTACCAGGGAATCTTTAACTATGATGATGTGCGGGGGATCCGTGATTTTATCCTGAAGGTGGCTGACGGCAAACCTGTTAAAAGAAGCGGACATCATCTTGAATATTCACGCAGGGCCCTGACTGTAAAGCTGGGAAAGATACTTGACAGACTGAGATAACCTGCTGTCCCTGAAAAGATGAGATTTACTGCCAGGCAACTGTGCGTGTGGCACTTAACTTTCCAAGACAGCATGGCATCTTGCCGGAAGAAGACCCTCTCTGCAAGTATTACCGGTATTTTTTACAGCCTCTTCCTGAACCACTCTGTCACCCTGTCTGCCATCCCGGTAAAATCATCGGAGAGTTTCCAGTACCATACCCCGGCTGCAAATATCAATGTTACCAGGAGGCTTCTCAACAGTATATCCGGAACAAGTGATAACTGTGGAATAAGATAGCCGGCAATCATCGCAGTCAGTCCCAGAAGGGTTATTTTCAGATGTGTCATGCTGTATGGCCAGAGGCCGAATCTCCTTCCGGTGAGCAAAACACCCAGCAGGCTGTAAATAATATTGGAGACCATTGCTGCAAGAGCCGCTCCCGTTATTCCTAATAGTGGAATGAAGATAACGTTGGTGATCACAAAAAGGCCTATCAGTACAAGCATAAGCCAGGTCTGGAACCTGTAGAGCGATGATGTTGAGAGAAGGACGCTGTTTACACCGGCGGATACACTCACCAGGTATCCAAGCCCTATCAGTATTATCACAGCACCGCTGCCTGAATAGGCATCCGGAAGCAGCCTGAAGATATTGTCCATATTGACCATCAACCCGATGAAGATCAGCAGACCTACTGTATACTGGCCTATACTGCTTCGTGAATACAGGTAATCAATAGTTGCCAGGTCATCCTTCTTCCACGCCTCTGCAAGGAAGGGTATTGAGATTTTTGATACTGACCGGCCCGGCAATGTTATCAGCACGGCAAAATAGGAGGCTATAGAGTATATACCTACTTCGGCCTCACCGAGATACCTGTTCACAAATAGTTTGTCAAGTGATGTCAGGGTAACCGTAGTGATACCGGTAAGTATCCCGAAAAAGCAGAGGATGATGATCTCGCGCCTCAGGTGCGGTGTGATATGACCGGGTTCCAGCTTCAGCGAGATCTCTCCCCTCTTCAACAGGTTTATAAAAATTACTACCAGAAGTATCCCCTGCGAGACCACGTAGCCAAAGACATAACCGTCAAAATCAATGATGCCGGCCCAGAAGAGACAGATCAGCGCCAGGTTAAAAACCCTGAACAGAAACTCCCGCAGGAACGTGCCCAGGACAGCATCATAGAGGACCTTGTTGTAATTGTCGAGCAGGCTAAACAGAAGCGTTATAAAGAGCAGTGCCGGCAGATAAAGGGAGTACTCTGTTATTAAAGGGGAACGCTCCATGTTTGCCTCCACAAAGTGTGGTCCATAGAACTTCAGTACCAGCAGGGCGACGATAAAGCCGGCAAGGGTAATGGCCAGTGCAAGCCCCAGGAATCCGTGATGTCTGCCCTCACCGTCCCTGAACCATGGAAAGAGTCTGTTGATCACATTGGTGAATCCGAGGCCGGAGAACTGGGCGAGTATGGTTGCAAACGAAATAAGCAGTTGCACAACACCTATCTCACCAGTGGTGAATATCCTGGGGGAAAGAATGATAATATTGACGAAACCCAGGATGGCTCCCAGATAAGACCATGCTGTCCCGCGTATCGTCTGCCTTTGAACTATACCCATCTGAATGTACTGCTGCGGCAAATGTATAACAATATACTCATTTGATTTAAGGATCAGTTGGTGTATTTTTGTCGGATAATATCAAACCGGGGGAAACCCGCTTAACAACTTTCAAATGAAACCGAGCCTGTTCAAATCAGCCCTGCCACACGTTATTGCCGTGATCCTGTTTACGGTGATCTCTTTCGCATACTTCTACCCCGTGCTTGAGGGGCGAAAGATCAATGCCCACGACACAAAAGTATATGAGGGATCCTCGAAGGAGATCAGCGATTACCGCGATAAATACGGCAGGGAACCCCTATGGACCAACTCGATGTTCGGAGGGATGCCTGCTTATACTATCTCTGTTTTGTACCCCGGGAACCTGTTCAAGCACCTCGATGACTTCCTGAAACTTTATAAGACCCCGGTAGCAGCACTCTTCCTTTCCATGCTCGGATTCTATATCATGCTGCTGTTCTTCAGGGTCAATCCATGGCTGGCGATGGCCGGAGCAATTGCATATGGCTTCTCATCATACCTCTTTGTGAGTCTGTCAGCGGGGCATAATACAAAAGCCTATGCCATGGCATGGATTGCCCCGGTAATAGGCTCTGTGGTATACTCGTTCAGGAAAAATCTCCTGGCGGGGGCCTCCCTCTTTGCCCTCTTCCTCTCCATGCAGATAATGGCCAATCACGTACAGATAACCTATTATACAGGCCTGATAGTCCTTGTCTTCGGCATTTTCGAGCTTATATACTCCATAAAAAGCAAAATGATCCCTTCATTCCTCAAAACCCTGGGAGTGCTGGTGGTGGCGGCACTGATTGCTTTCAGTGTCAATTTCGCTTCACTCTACTCCACCTGGGAATACAGCAAGGAGTCAACCAGGGGCAAAAGTGAACTCTCCAAAGCTGAAGGTACGAATGAAAAGGGTCTCGACAAGGAGTATATCACCCAGTGGAGCTATGGAATTGGGGAGTCTCTCACCTTCCTGATACCCAATTTCAAAGGTGGTGCATCAGCACCTTTCGACACCAACTCAGAAACGGTTAAGGTGCTGCGCAAGAACAATATGGGACAGGCACAGGGACAGCTCTACAGGTACTGGGGTAAACAGCCCAGTACCAGCGGACCGGTCTATTTCGGGGCGGTGGTGCTCTTCCTCTTTGTGCTTGGCCTGCTGGTCATCAAAGGAAGGGAGAAGTGGTGGATCCTTACCGCTGCCCTGCTCTCTTTACTGCTGTCATGGGGTAAGAACTTCATGCCACTGACTTCACTCTTCATCGATTTCTTCCCCGGATATGACAAGTTCAGGGCGGTATCCATGACACTGGTCATGGCAGGAGTGCTGGTGCCACTGCTGGGGGTACTTGCCCTCAAGGAGCTATCAGAAGGAACCATTGACAGGAACAAAGCAGCAAAGTCCGTGCTGACAGCTGCGCTGATTACAGGAGGACTGGCTTTCATCTTCTTCCTGGTGCCTGGACTGGCAGGTTCATTCCTCAGGCCTGATGAGCAATCGTTCCCTGATTCGCTGGCATGGATCAAAGAGGCAATGGCAGCTGACAGGAAGGCAATGCTTCGCACAGACGCCCTCCGGTCATTTGTCTTCATCTCCGGCGGCGCTGCACTGATATGGTTCTATTTGAAAGGCAGAATTAAATCCGCCTATACGTTACTTGGACTGACTCTTCTCTTCCTTATTGACCAGATACCGGTAGATGCAAGGTATCTTGGCAGTTCAAATTTTCAGACAAAAAGGGCTGCTGCCAGCTCGTTCGCCCCTTCCACGGCTGATAAAGAGATACTGAGCGACGAGGGCGAATTCCGCGTTCTTAACCTTACCGTATCGGTATTTAATGATGCCTCTACATCATACTATCACCAGTCCATAGGCGGGTACAGCGGAGCAAAGATGAAGAGATACCAGGAACTGATAGAAACAGGCCTGACTGATGACATCAACTCACTGATATCCAGCCTCAGAACCAGCACTACAATGGAAGAGGCCGAAGGGGTGATGGAGAACCTGGGTATTCTCAACATGCTTAATACCCGGTATATCATCCTCGATCCCGGCGCATCACCTCTGTATAACAGGAATGCTTTGGGAAATGCATGGCTTGTCAACGAAATCTCCATCGTTGAAAATGCCGACGCTGAACTGCAGGCTATCAGTTCCATAAATCCGAAAGATGTGGCCGTGGCAGACCGAAGGTTCGCAGAGATGATCCCCGTGGCTGCAACCACCGCCACTCCGGGTGATACCATTTACCTTTCGTCATATGAACCCAACCTGCTTACCTACAGGGCTGAACTCACATCAGAGAGAGTGGCCATCTTCTCTGAAATCTATTACAAATACGGCTGGAAAGCCTTTATCGATGATACCCCCGCCGATCACTTCAGGGCCAATTATGTACTGAGAGGAATGACCCTGCCTGCAGGAAGCCATACTATAACCTTCAGGTTTGAGCCGGAGTCATACAGAATCGGGAACAAGGTATCGCTGGCAGGCTCAATCCTGCTGCTGGCATTCCTGGTAATGGCGGCAATTTCCATCTTCAAACAACGCCGTACTGATGCCTGATCTTCACCACTGCCCGGCATGTTCAGCAACATGTATTGTTGATCTCTTTCGTGCAAGGGATTATCTGGTAAGCGGCAGGGAGTACCTTATCAGGCGTTGCGAGGAATGTGGTATGGGATGGACGGCAGATCCGCCTCCCGAAGAGGAGTCAGGCGGATGCTATCTCTCCGGGGAGTATATCTCACATACTGACAGGAAGAAGAGTTTATCAGACCACCTGTATCACCTGGCACGCAACTATATGCTCGGTCGTAAACACCGGCTGACTACAATTGTAACCGGTAAGCGTTCAGGTACCCTGCTGGATGTCGGAAGCGGCACCGGCTACTATGCTGCTTTCATGAAAAGGAGAGACTGGCAGGTATCGGGCATTGAACCCAATGACCAGGCCAGGGAGTACTCTGCCTCTCATTTCGGTATCAGTGTGACCACACCGGACAGGATAAAGGATTTTGCTTCGGGGTCTTTTGACTGTATCACCTTCTGGCATGTGCTTGAACATCTGTATGATCCGGGTCAATGGCTGGATGAGGTGCAAAGATTGCTGAAAGATGACGGCAGGTGTATTATCGCCCTCCCCAACTTCTCATCGGCCGATGCCGGGTGGTTCGGGAACAGGTGGGCTGCACTGGATGTGCCACGACACCTGTGGCATTTCACCCCTGAAGCCTTGAAACGGTTCGTTGGTGCACGGGGATTTACCTGCGAAAGGATCGAGCCACTGTCGCTTGACCTGTTTTATATCTCTTCGCTGAGTTACAGGAACAACGGAAATATGCTGCCACTTGCCAGGGGATTGTTGACCGGCCTTTTCATCGCTCTGCGCAATCTCACTCGCAAGGAAAAATGCAGCTCACTGGTCTACGTAATATCACAGGAGAACGTCTAGTACCGGTCGAGCCAGCGATACTTCCTCGGGGTGTCTCCAAAGCGCACAGCCACAATAAACTCATGTGAACCGTAGGTAGACATCTGTATGGCATTAAGGGTAAAGTCAAACGAATAACCAAGGAAGAGCCGGTCTCTCCTGACGCCCACATTGGCAATTATGGCGCTGCCTGTTCTGAAGGTTGTACCTATCCATATCTTGTTGTCATAGGACCAGGTCACACCTATATCAGCCTGTGGTCTGAGCTGTTCTGACATCTTGAGCATCACGGAAGGCTGGATCAGGTTCTTATTGTCAGGCTCAAAGTCGTAATTACCGAAGAGATAATAACTCCTTTGAATTTTAAGATCATTGTATGCCTGGCTTCCAGCCTTCACGAAACCTTCCATCAGCTCCTGTGCCGAGAATCCGATGGCAAACTTCCGGTTCAGGAGGTAGGCCCCAAAGTTGAAATCCGGAACAAAGATGCCTTTCCTGAAGTCAGTATTCAACCATGGCTCATCAGGATTTTCAAACTGTATTTGCCTCTGGTCAATCTTGTAGTGATAACCCGTAAAGGCCAGACCCAACGACAGCTGAGTACCGCCGCGAAGCCATAGATGATATGCATAGGAGGTGGAGAAGCCGGTGCGCCGGACGAGACCGTTAATATCCGAAAAGACTGTTCCACCAAAACCTACACGACCCTCGGTATGGGGCTTGAAGACCTTCTTGTCAAAAAGATTTTCCCTTATTTTATACTTCTGCTTCAGAATCCTTCCATTGAAGCTCAGGGAGTAAGTCTGCGGTGCACCCTGGTAGCCTGTC
Source organism: Bacteroidales bacterium (assembly GCA_012514255.1). The sequence goes on from JAAZAP010000213.1 coordinate 8,861, forward strand.
CATTGCTGCCTGGTGGTAAGATTCAGGCTGGTATAGCCGTCGCTGCCGGCAACAGCAGGATTGATGAGATATTTGTTGAACAGGTACTGACTGTAGACAGGTAACTGCTGGGCATCGAGCCCTGCGCCAATAAGCAACGCGGCTATTATGAACAATCCTTTTTTCACTTTATATGCTCCTTTGCTTATGTGCATAGCCTATCTAATAATGGTCACATGCCCCACAATAGGTCTCTCACCGTTGTGGAGATCTATTGCATAGTGATATGAATCCATCGGGAGTATCTTTCCGTTCGAAGCACGTCCGTCCCATGGTTCGGGGTAACCACGTTCGGATTTCCATACCATCTCACCCCATCTGTTGAGGATTATTACTTCTGCTTCGCTGTAAAATGCTATCCTGGTGATATTCCAATACTCATTTATTCCGTCCCCGTCCGGAGAGAAGGCGTTTGGAATCCCCACACAGATTTCATTCAATGCATTTAGCTGCAGAGAGTCCGTCACCATGCATCCGTTGAAGTCTCTTGCCTCAACAATGTAAAGACCCTGTATCAGGCCTGTTGCCTCCTGGGTTGTCTGCCCGTCACTCCAGACGAAGGTGTAAGCACCCTCACCTCCCGTCACACCTGCAAAGATGCTCCCGTCATTGCTCTCCGGACAGTAGGGAGAGATCATGCTGAAGCTGATCCTGAGAGAGTCAGGCTGTGTCAGCGTGAATGAGGTATCGGTAATGCAGCCGTTGGCGTCTGTGAGGATAACCTCATGCAATCCTGCAGGCAGGTTGTCTCTCGTTGCACCTGTCTGGCCGTCTGACCAGAGATACCCCGGAGTGCCGGCAGCATTGACCGCTGTAATAATAACACTTCCTGCTGCAGCTCCGTTACAGTTGATGTTATAACCCCCGCCGTTGCTTGATCCCGTACTGAGTATCATGCTCAGCTGACCGGGTGATGCAAGGCTGATGTCCTGTGTCATGGTGCATAGGTGATTGTCAGTGACAGTTACAGTATATGTGCCCTCCTGCAATGCATAGACGGAATCCGTCGCCGTTGCGCTGAATCCTTCCGGACCGGTCCAGGTATATTCATAAGGAGCAGAACCTGTAAGGGGAGTAATTTTTATCCATCCATCGGCTCTGCCGAGACAGCTGACACTGTACCCATTGTAATCAGACAGTCGTGCTTCAATAGTAAGCGGTTCAGGCAGTGACAGAACCGTATCTGTAGAAATGGTGCACCCGTAATCATCCTTGACCGTAACCGTGTAAGTGCCTTCAGTCAGAGAGGAGATGTCCTCCAGTGATGATGTAAATCCGTCAGGACCGGTCCATGAATACGTGTATGGTGCCTTTCCGCCACTGACGGTAAGGTCAATTGCACCGTCATCGTAAGCAGGAGAATTGAGACAGGTTATGTCTGAGATTACCATCTCCGGGCTGAGTGGCTCCGGCTGAGTCATCTCTATTGACCTGGTATTGGTACATCCGTTGACATCTGTCAGCAGTAGCTGATAGTGTCCGGCACTGACAGTAAGGTCCTCCTGGTTGCTTGTCCAGGCCGGATCTTCTATGCTGGTCCAGGCATAGGAATAGGTTCCGGGACCGCTGCCTCCGGTAACGGTGATGTCAATTGTACCATTATCACCATGGCATCCGATATTGTATTCCCCGTCAGGTGTCTGTGAAGTGTTAACAGTAATGCTCAACGAGTCCGGCTGATTGAGAGTCCAAGAGTAACTCTTGTGGCAGAGGCTGGCATCAGTCACTGTCAGATCATATGTTCCTGCCCGCAATCCTGTCAGCGACTCAGTATCTGCAGCAAATCCATCAGGACCGGTCCATGAGTAGGTATAGGCGCCTGTTCCGCCGTCAAACTGAAGAGTTATATGGCCGTCAGTACCATCGTAACAAGAGATCTGGTAATTTCCATCAGGGCTCTGTGAGATATCCTCATCAAGGAGGTCAATGCCGTCAGGTTCGGTCATCACTTCGGTAAAATGGAACTGACATCCGAGTCTGTCAGTGACGGTGAGTGTATAGGTGCCCGCAGGAATTCCAACCAGCAGGCTGTCCGTATCGCTGCCCGTGATGATTCCGCCGTCTGTGGCGGTCCACTTATAACTATAGGGAGCCCTGGTTGATACATATGTGGTATCTGATCCTATCATATACCAGCTTGAGATCTCGCTTACTCTGATTGAGCCATCGTTGTAACCGGAGCATGAGATGTTGTTTTCGGCATAGAGTGACTTCTCGAACTCCACCGTAGTAGCCGGGGCATCATACAGAGTCTGACGCAGCTCATCCTTGCAGCCGTTGTCGTCTTCCACGGATAAGAGATAATCGCCGGGAAGAAGGTTATCAAGGTTAAAGAAGTGTCCCAGGGTCATTGATCCCTGGTAGACAGTATCAGTATAGTTCCTGATCAGGTAGTAGTAATAGGGAGGTGCACCTCCTTCTGTAAGAGCGATGGTCGCCGTGGCATCTCCTGCCCCGGGACATGTAATATAGGGATTGAAGTAGAATGACACTTCAGTGTTTGGTGCCAGCAGGTTAAGCCATGCAGAACTAACGCAACCAAGGCTGTCAGTGACCGTGGCAGTGTAGACGCCCTGGCTGCACTCTTCTGCAATAAACATGTTGTACCCGGCATCCTTCCAGTAATCAGGACCAGTCCATGCAACCCACATTGAATCAATGCCACGTGCGTGAAGGATCTCCAGTGCCCCGTTCTGACCTCCCTCACAGGTTATTGAGTCAATTATCTCGAGCGACTGCAGAGGATGGGCATGCACCTTAACCTCTGAAACAACAGGCGGACCGTAGGGGCAACCCGGGCCGGAAACCTTGGGAGTGATCCGGAAGAAGACTGACTGCATTGTATCGCTCTCGTTGGTATATGGGAACTGAAGGTGAGTGCCCGGAGCAACACTGTTGAGAGGATCCCTGATACCGTCAACGACAGTTGTGTCAGCAGATGCTGAAATAGTATAGTTGAATTCGTTTATCCCCGAGCTCATGACCGTGGGTGACAGCAGCACAATGTCAGTAGTCTCTCCGTAGCACATGTGCGGTGTATAGTTGACCGGCGTAGCCCGCGGGGTCGGGTTGATCCATACCCTGACCGTATCATTGATGCCTGTACATTTCTGGTTCCCGTTGACATCAAGTGTGGCCGGCGAGACAACGTAAGTAACCAGCCGGGCTGTGTCACCGGAATTGGAGAGCGGCTCAGTGATCAGGTCTTCGAGTGTAAGACCTGTCTGGTCTGTGTAACCGGTTATTTCCGGATAGCTGTTAAGGGCCTCCACATTGAATTCAATGCCCCTATAGGGTACCGTCTCCGTAGATAGCTGAATATTGACGTTTTCACCGTTGCACAGTTCGTCATCTGTAAGCGTCAGGGCCACCCTTGCGGTTGGTTCCACGTGTATTGCTATTATAACCTCAACACCCTCATTACAGGTCGGATCGCCGGGTTTGCCCTGGATGTAGGGTCTGAAGTGATAGATTACCGTCTGGTAGCTGTCGGTGCTGTTAATCAGCTGGTCTGATATGTCTGATATCTGTCTCTGTCCGTCTGATAGCGTACCGGGTACACCAGCAGGGTAAGTCACATCCAGGTCATACATCACCTCTCCTTTTGAGACCACGAGTGAGTCTATTGCAAACTCAACTGTTGATCCGTTGCAGAAGAGGGTATCCGGGACAGTCACTGATATTCGTGGGACAGGCTGGACCCAGATGGTCTGATACTGTACAGTTTCATTGCCGCAGTTGTCAGTCAGGGTCCATTTTCTTATAATATAGCCAACAGTATCACAGCTGGGCAGGTTAGTAAGATCATCAGAAGGAACAGCTTCTATGCCTACTGAACAATTGTCTCTTTCATCTTCGACATCACCAGTAATTGAGGGACTTATATCATATCCACATGTAACATCCCTGCAAATAGTTATCTCTGGTGGCGAAGTGAATTCAGGAGCCGTATGATCACCACCGGAGTAAGTTACTGAAGGTACGTTAACGACCAGGTTCCCGCACTTATCCCTGACAGTATAACTGTAGGTGACACTCCAGGAGCAGTCATCACCCGTAGGGGTGCCACTCTTGGTGACGGTAATAGCTCCTCCGCAGTTGTCCGTGTACAGTGCTGCTATCTCT
>JAAZAP010000214.1 GCA_012514255.1 Bacteroidales bacterium
TGAGTCTATGAGCCAGCTCTCTGAATATACCATAATTCATGACAACAATCTCTTCAGGCTGCTGAAGCGAAATCTGCCGGGACCATTTACTTTTATTGTACCTGCGAACAACAAGATACCCGCCATGTTCAAGCATCGCAAGAAGACGCTGGGAATCAGGATCCCTGACAACAGGGTCACCCTGGCTATCGTACGTGACCTGGGACGGCCATTGATGACCACCTCAATCCATGAGGATGATGAGATCATTGAATATATCACTGATCCTGAGCTTATTCATGAGAAATATAATGATTTTGCCGATCTGGTTGTGGATGGGGGTTATGGCAGGAATGAACCCTCAACGGTGGTTGACTGTACCGGGCCTGAGCCTGTCATTCTGAGACAGGGGACAGGAATTCTTGAGATGTGATCAGGCCGCTGCAGCTTTCAGTGGTGGTCAGAGGTAAAGAATTTATTCAGTTTATCGAAGGCAGAGGGAAGTGCAAACACAACCACCTTGTCTCCGGCATTTATAAGTGTGTCACCGGTGGCAATATAAGGCTTGTAGTTTCGTATGCCTCCTCCGACGATGGCATCCCTGGGAAAATCTATCAGCTTGAGCGGTCCGCCCGTGATACGTGCATTTTGCGGGACATTGTATTCAATCACCTCGGCGTCAGTGCCAGTCATCATCTTCACCTGGGTGACGTAAGGGTTCATGGTGTGGCGGAAGATGCGGCTGGCGGTAGCAATCTTCTTGTTGATTATGGTGTCAATCCCGGAGTTCTCCGCAAGGTTGATATATTCCATGTTTTCCACTTCGGCGATTGTCTTCATCACTCCTGTCTTCTTTGCCAGCAGGCAGGCCAGGATGTTTGTTTCTGAATTGCCTGTCACTGCCACAAAGGCGTCCATGTGCTTCAGGCCTTCTTCTGCCAGCAGGTCTCCATCCCTGCCGTCACCGTGAATTACCAGTGTCTCCTCCAGAGTCTCTGCCAGGTAACGGCACTTTTCAAGGTTAGAGTCGATCAGTTTTACCTGGCAGTGATCCTGCAGCTTGAGCGCAATGTGCTTGCCGATACGACTGCCTCCAAGGATCATTACGCTCTTGGCCTGCACGTTGCGTTTGCCTGAGAATTTCATCAGTTCAGATATTCCCTCTTTGGTTGAGATTATGAACGCAAGGTCACCCTCCTTGAACTCCTCCTTGCCGCGGGGAATGATTGTTTTTTCCTTTCTCTTGATTGCCACAGCGCGGTACTTTATTGACTTCAGTGAATTTGTAACCTCCTCAAGAGTGCGGTCCAGCACCGGTGCGTTTTTCTCAAGCTTCTGGACATAGAGGGAAAGCAGTCCTCCGGCAAAATCCATGAATTCGGTGGTGCCTGTCTCCTTCAGCAGGTTTATGACCTCCTTGGCTGCAATGAGCTCCGGGTAGATCAGGTGGTCTATGCCCATCTCACGGAAGAATTCTTTGTTGACACGTTCAAGATACTCCATGTTGTCAACGCGTGCAATGACTTTCGTGGCTCCGAGCCGCTTTGCCAGTATGGCTGCCGAGATGTTCGTGTCTTCGTAATGGGTCACCGCTATGAAGAGGTGAGTGTTCTTCCTTACAGCTTCCTTGAGTATATTCAGGGAGGTGGCTGATCCTTCATAGGTCAGCACGTCAATGGCGGCGTCAACAGGCTTGAGACGCTCCACTTCCGAGTCGATCAGTATTATTTCGTGTTCGCTCTGCGAGAGCATCCTGGCAAGATGTGTTCCCACCTCACCTGCACCTGCAATAACTATTCTCATTTCAGAAAGGATAAAACCTGGACAAAGTTATATAAAAGAAATGTTACCCGGGCTCAACAGTCACAATCTTTAAACCGCGGGTGAAAGCATGCTTTTGCACTTCAACGGGTATTTTACCGTCCACTGATGGTACCAGCAACACTCTGCCAAACTGTCTTACCGCCAGCTTTTTGCCTCGTATATTGTATGTTACAATTCTGTTTTGCTGCCTTTCTCCGGCCGTTTTGACAGTATTGCAGGTGAGAAGTAGCACTACGGCCACAAGGAGAGGCCTGAGGGTGAGCTTTTTGTGGTGAAGGAGCGTGGCCAGCAGCAGGGCCATGGTCAGTGTAAGCATGATGGTCTCAGTGGAGGACATACCGATGTTCGTAATCACCCCGTGTTGTGCAGAGCTGATGATGCCCGTATAATTCAGGGTGAATGCCGCCAGCCTGTCAAGAAGGAGTGCTATAAGTGATGAGACAGGAGGGAGGAAGGAGGTGAGGAGGAGGAGAATAGCCATCAGCACTATCAGGAAGGTGATGGGGATGATCACTATATTGGCAACCGGGAAGAGCAGCGGGAAGATATTGAACAGTCTGATTGAGAGCGCCATGGTACCGGCCTGTGCCACCATGGAAAGAGCGGTAATCTGCCACAGGTAATTGAGTATCCGGTTTTTTATCCTGATAAGGCGGTAGATGTCGCTGTAAAAGGTGATAATGAAGCCCACAGCCAGGTATGAGAGCTGGAATCCAGCCTCGAATATCACCCCTGGATGCATGGTGATCAGGATGAATGCCGAGGCCAGGAGACTGTTCATCCCTGCTGCTGGGCGATGCATCAGAGAGCCTGCCTGAAGGAAGGTGAACATGATGGTTGCACGCAGCACCGAGGGAGACATACCGGTAATGAAGGCAAAGGCCCATAGTGCAGGAACGATGATCAGCACCCTGACCCGTTTCAGCTTGCCGCGGAGAAAAAAAAGAAACCATGAGAGAGCCATACTTATCATTCCTACGTGCAGTCCCGAGACTGCCATAATGTGCATGGCTCCCGCCCTGGAGAAGCTGGTAAGTTGCTCCTTCTCAAGATACTCCTTATCGCCTATGGTCAGTGCTATTATCAATCCCAGCTCATCACCCTGCAGACCGGACTTGCGTAACAGGTCAGTCATTCGTCTGGCTGCAATCAGCGAGCTTTCACGCAGGGAGTGGCGTTCACCGGCCAGGTATCCTGTTATGTCAGAAGGCCTGAAAAAGGCCATCTGTTTTATTCCCCGGCCTTCCAGCCATCGGCTGTAGTTGAACTCGCACGGATTGCCGTTGTTCCTTATACTGACGGGTTTGATATTCAGCCGGAGAATGTCTCCCGGCTTCCAGCCTGGGGGGATAGTATCAGTAATGAACCAGAGAAGCATCGATCCACGGAGCCGGATAAGGGAGTCGCTCTCACCCATGCTGATCAGCCTTGCTTTCAGTGAGCAGCCACTGTTGCTCTTTTCAGGGTATTCGGAGAGGCGAAGAGTAATCTCCTGCCGTGCTCCGGCCAGCTCGCAGGGCCTTGTCCGCTCCCCTGTCCGCAGCAGATAGCCCGTTGCCACCAGGAAGAGAAATATTGCTGCGCCAAAGAGATTATCCGAATGATAGCCTGTATGCAGCAGGCGGATGGTCATCAGCGTTAGTGCGAGGATGAAAATAACACCGGCAACAACAGGCATATGTGGCAGACATTCCGCCACAAGCACGCCTGTACATAATGGCAGGCAAAGCCTCAGGAAAGGTATCTCCCTGGTTTGCACGGGTCAGCAGCTTTTGACCCATGAAAGTTAAGAAAAGAAATGATGTGCTGCAAGAGCCCTCTTCTACCTGCCGTTGGGAAGGACGGTGCGGTAGCTGGCTTCAAATTTCCCTTTGCTGATATCATTCAGCTTGCTCTTCATAAGCCTGCGACGCAGGGGGCTGAGCCTGTCAGTGAAAAGTATGCCGTCAAGATGGTCATACTCATGGAGAACAACCCTTGCCTTGTAGCCGTTATAGACCTCATCATGGAAGTTCCATTGAGGATCATAATACTGAATGCGTATCCTGGAGTCACGGTCCACCTCTTCATTAATGCCCGGAATGCTGAGACAACCCTCATTCATTGGCACCTTCTCACCTATTCGTTCCACAACCTGCGGATTGATGAAAGCCTGCCTGAAATCTTTCATCTCCGGGTGATCCTCGGCAAGCGGTTCGCCGTCGATTATAAATAGCCTGACCGACCGGCCCACCTGAGGCGCTGCAAGCCCCAGACCATCAGACTTGTACATTGTCTCGAACATATCCTCAATAAATTTGTCCAGGTCAGGGTAATTGCGGTCAATATCCTGTGCTACCTTGCGCAGAACCGGGTGTCCGTAAACATAAATCGGGAGTATCATTTTACTTTTTCAGTTTTTCTTCTTGTTCTCAATATTCTTAAGCCACGACTGCAGGATCAGTGAAGCGCTTATGCGGTCTGCCAATGCCCTGTCACGTCTCCCGGTCCTTGGCACTCCGCCGTCTATCATTGCCTGAAGGGCTATCCGGGAAGTAAATCGCTCATCTTCAAGATGCAATGGTATGTCCGGGAAGATCTTCCTGAACCTTGCTATGAACGGATCGATGTATTTTACGCTTTCACTGGGCATATTGTTCACGGTGACCGGGTATCCGATCACCACATCGGTGACATTCTCCCGCGGGATATAATCCCTGAGGAACTCTTCCAGCCCGGCTGACGGCACGCTAAGAAGAGGAGAGGCAATGATCCTCATGGGGTCAGTCACTGCCACCCCACACCTCTTCCTGCCATAATCTATTGCCAGTGCCCTGCCCATCTTCTGTTGCCAATTCATTTGCTGTAAAATAACTGTAATCAGGCTGCAAATTTACCGCTTTTGCCGGAGATAAAAAAGAGAGCCGGCTTGAACCGGCTCTCGTATGATCTGTTTTTCAGCTTATTCTGTTTTTGTTTCAGCTTCTGCTTTTGCATCGGCAGGAGCATAATCCATCTCAGAAAGTCGCTTGTAATTATTATACCTCCATTTTGCATTCTCCTCTGCTTTCTTGAAGAGAACGTCGGCTTCTGCCGGGAAGTCTTTCAGCAGAGAGGTGTAACGTACCTCTGACCTGAGGAAGTCCTGGAACTTGCTCCAGTCAGGCTCCTTGGAGTCGAGCTGGAATGGATTCTTGCCTTCTGCCTCAAGGCGCGGGTCGAACCTGTACAGGTGCCAGTATCCGGCAGTGACTGCATCTTCAGCCTGCTGCTGTGATTTGCCCATACCGTTGCGCAGCCCGTGGTTGATACATGGCGAGTAGGCGATAATCAGTGACGGACCCGGATACTCCTCGGCTTCACGTATAGCTTTGAAGTACTGGTTCTGGCTTGATCCCATGGCTACCTGTGCTACATACACATAACCGTAGGTCATTGCCATCTGGCCGAGATCCTTTTTGCGGATCTTCTTGCCTGAGGCTGCGAACTTGGCCACTGCTCCTGCAGGGGTAGACTTGGATGCCTGTCCTCCTGTGTTGGAGTAGACTTCGGTGTCAAGCACGAGCACGTTGATGTCTTCGCCTGAGGCCAGAACGTGGTCAAGGCCTCCGTACCCTATATCATAGGCCCAGCCGTCACCGCCGAACACCCAGTATGATCTCTTGACCAGGTATTTTTTCAGGTCAAGGATCTCTTTGCATACAGGAGCTTTATCCTTTTCACAGGCGGCAATAACCTTTTCAGATACAGCCCTGCTTGTTTTGGCATTGCCTTTTTCAGCTATCCACTCGTTGAATGCTGCGACGGTTTCCGGAGCGAGGCCGCTGTCAAGGTTATCCTTCATGAGACGTTCGATGCGCTCCCTTATGCGTGTTGCTCCAAGCATAAGGCCAAAGCCGTACTCGGCATTGTCCTCGAAGAGCGAGTTAGCCCATGCCGGTCCATGGCCGTTCTTATTGGTAGTATAGGGCATTGAGGGGGCCGAGCCGCCATAGATGGATGAGCAACCGGTGGCGTTGGAGATGACCATGCGGTCACCAAAGAGCTGGGTGACAGCCTTGATGTAAGGTGTCTCACCGCAGCCGGCACATGCTCCTGAGAATTCAAAGAGAGGCTGTGCAAACTGGGAATTCTTGACATTGGTGTATTTGTCAACGATGTTATCCTTGTAGCCTACCTTCTCATGCATGTAGGTCCACCTGTCTGCTTCTGCCAGCTGTGTCTCCAGTGGCTTCATTATCAAAGCCTTCTGTTTTGAGGGACATACATCGGCACAGTTGCCGCAACCGGTACAGTCATAAACGCTGACCTGTATCCTGAACTTATGGCTCTTGGTGTTGCCTATACCCTGCTTGGCCACGGTGCCTTCCGGTGCTGCTGCCAGCTCCTCATCGGTGAGGAGGAATGGACGGATGGCGGCATGAGGACAGACATAGGAGCACTGGTTGCACTGTATGCAGTTGTCTACCTGCCACTCAGGCACGTTGACGGCAACGCCGCGCTTTTCAAAGGCAGCCGTTCCTGACGGGAAGGTGCCGTCTTCACGGCCGACAAACGCACTTACCGGCAGATCGTCGCCCCTGAGGCCGTTGATGACATCTGCCACCTCGCTGATGAAACCGGGTTTGTTGTCTTCGCTCTTTGGAGCTGTAACCTTAATGTCAGCCCATTCGGCAGGGATCTCAACCCTGGTCACTTCTCCGCCACGGTCAATGGCGTTATTGTTCATCCTGACAACGTTCTCGCCCTTCTTGCCATAAGCCTTTACCACGGCATGCTTCATCTCGTCAACGGCAAGCTTGTACGGAATGACTTCAGAGACCTTGAAGAAGGCGCTCTGCATGATGGTGTTGGTCCTGGTGCCGAGCCCCAGCTCTTCAGCCAGGTTTGTTGCGTTGATGATGTACAGGTTAATGTCATTCTCTGCCAGGTACTTCTTCATATGGTCAGGCAGCTTGCTTTTAGTCTCTTCCGCATCCCAGATGGAGTTCAGAAGGAAGGTTCCTCCCTTCTTGAGTCCCCTCAGCATGTCATACTTGTCAAGATATGCCGGCACATGGCAGGCAACGAAATCAGGTGTGTTTACCAGATAAGGCGAACGGATGGGATGATCACCGAAACGAAGGTGTGAAGTGGTCACGCCGCCTGATTTCTTAGAGTCATAGGCGAAATAAGCCTGGCAGTATTTATCAGTGGTTTCACCGATGATCTTGATGGAGTTCTTGTTGGCACCAACGGTACCGTCAGATCCTATCCCGTAGAATTTGGCTGAATAGGTACCCTTGTGGCTTACGTTGATCTCGGGAATGACGGGCAGTGACCTGAAGGTCACGTCGTCAACGATGCCAACGGTAAACTGGTTCATCGGTTCAGCCTTCTTCATGTTCTCGAAGACGGATATCATCTGTGCGGGAGTGGTGTCCTTGGAGCTGAGGCCGTAGCGTCCGCCCAGGATAACCGGCTGCATCTCATTACCGTAGAATACATCCCTGACATCAAGGTAGAGTGGCTCACCGTTGGCTCCCGGTTCCTTGGTGCGGTCAAGAACGGTGATTCGTTTTACGCTCTTCGGGAGAACATTGAAGAGATATTTTGCCGAGAAGGGCCTGTAGAGGTGGCAGGTGATCAGGCCAACCTTTTCGCCTTTAGTCTCGGCAAGGTAGTCTATAACTTCCTTGATGGTCTCGGTCACTGAACCCATAGCAATGACTATGTTCTCAGCATCAGGGGCGCCATAATAGGTGAAAGGTTTGTATGTGCGCCCGGTAATGGCTGAGATCTTCTCCATGTACTCATTGACGGTGTCGTCAAGATTGGTGTAGAAGGGATTTGATGCTTCCCTTGCCTGGAAGAAGATGTCAGGGTTCTGTGCCGTACCCCTGATAACCGGTTTTTCCGGGTTTAGGGCTCTCTTGCGAAACTCCATGAGTGCATCCATATCCACCAGGTGCTTAATCTCTTCCATCTCCATCTCTTCTATCTTCTGTATTTCGTGCGATGAACGGAATCCGTCAAAGAAATGCAGGAAGGGCACTCTTGATTTAATGGCTGCCAGGTGTGCCACGCCGGCGAGGTCCATGATCTCCTGGATGCTTCCTGTGGCCAGCAGCCCGAAGCCTGTCTGACGGGTAGCATAGATGTCACTGTGGTCACCGAAGATTGAGAGGGCATGTGCAGCCACCGTGCGTGCGCTGACGTGGAAAACGCCCGGGAGAAGTTCTCCGGAGATCTTGTACATGTTGGGGATCATAAGAAGAAGCCCCTGCGAGGCCGTGAAGGTTGAGGTCAGGGCTCCTGACTGAAGTGAGCCGTGCACTGCTCCTGCAGCTCCGGCTTCACTCTGCATCTCAACCACCTTCACCTCTTCACCGAACATGTTCTTCCGTCCGTGTGCCGCCCACTCATCAATGTATTCAGCCATTGTGGAGGAAGGGGTAATGGGATAGATGCAGGCCACTTCGCTGAACATATAAGCTATGTGCGACGCTGCCTGGTTACCGTCACAAGTGATAAATTTTTTGTTGCCATTTCTGATTATAAGTAATTATTGATCAAATAACCTTGAAAAATTAAACTGCAAAGGTACTCATTTTTGCTGAGATTTTTACTCACTGTTCATTGAGATGAGGAACTCTTCATTGGACCGTGTCTGGGTAATGCGGTCACGGAGGAACTCCATGGCTTCCACTGAGTTCATGTCAGTCAGGTAGTTCCGCAGGATCCATATCTTGTTGAGCATATTCTTCTCAAGAAGCAGGTCTTCGCGTCTGGTGCTGGAGGCCGGAATATCAATTGACGGGTAGATCCTCCTGTTCGAGAGCTTGCGGTCAAGCTGCAACTCCATGTTGCCGGTGCCCTTGAACTCTTCAAAGATAACGTCATCCATCTTTGACCCGGTGTCTGTAAGGGCAGTTGCGATGATAGTCAGTGAACCTCCGTTTTCAATATTCCTGGCTGCGCCGAAGAAACGTTTTGGTTTATGCAGTGCGTTTGAGTCAACCCCTCCGGACAGGACCTTGCCGGATGCCGGGGCGATAGTATTGAATGCCCTGGCGAGGCGTGTGATGGAGTCAAGCAGGATAACCACGTCATGCCCGCACTCAACAAGCCTTTTAGCCTTCTCCTGTACAATGGTTGCTATGCGCACGTGCCTTTCTGCAGGCTCGTCAAAGGTGGAGGCAATAACCTCGGCGTTGACATTGCGTGCCATCTCTGTCACCTCCTCGGGACGCTCGTCAATGAGCAGGATCATCAGGTAGACCTCTGGGTGGAATTTGGCAATGGCATTTGCAATATCCTGCAGGAGGATTGTCTTACCGGTCTTTGGTTGGGCAACGATGAGGCCGCGCTGACCCTTGCCGATAGGGCAGAACATGTCAACTATACGGACCGAGAGGTTGCCTTCGCCGGGTTTGCAAAGAGTAAATTTCTCATTGGGGAAGAGAGGGGTGAGGTAATCAAACGGCACCCTGTCACGTATGAAGTCGGGTGACCGTCCGTTGATTTCTTCCACCTTTATCAGCGGGAAATACTTTTCTCCTTCACGTGGAGGACGGATAGTACCCCTGATGGTGTCTCCCGTCTTGAGGCCGAAGAGCTTTATCTGCGACTGTGAAACATAGATGTCATCGGGTGAGCTGAGGTAGTTGTAGTCAGGTGAACGGAGGAAGCCATAACCATCAGGCATTATCTCCAGAACCCCTGTATTGGCAACAATACCTTCAAAATCGTAAGGCCTTTCCCTTTTCTCTTCCCTGACCGGTTCACTCACTTCAGGCTGAGTCTCGGGAGTTTCTGTTGCTGCAGGGGGTATGACCACGCCGTTATCCCTTGCGGCAGCCTTTTCCAATATCTTCGGATCAATATCCGGGTCTGTCATCCTGCCCAGGTCCTGATCATTGCCGTTGAGGGTCTCGGTAGCAAAGAGAAGCTTATCTGCCGATGGCTGATTCTGTACGTTCTGCTGGTAATTGGAACGGGACCCGGATTGACCTGCTGACTGCGGCACTTCTTCCTTCCCTGCGGGCGCATTCTGTTTCGGACGCTGGGCTCCGGCGTCACTCTTCTGCTGCCCCTGCTGATCATCCCTGTAGGTGCGGGGACGTTTATTGCGGTTTTGCTGCCACTGCTGCTGCTGTTGCTGCTTCGGCTGCTGTCCGTGCTGATCCTGCTGCTGAGGCTTCTGACCCTGCTGGCCACCCTGAGCCTCCCCTTGCTGGTGAGGCTGCTGCTGACCCCGGGATTGCTGACCCTGTTGTTGATGCTGGGTTTTGGACTGCTGTCCCTGCTGCTGAGGTTGCGGCTGTTGCTGTCCGCCGGATTGCTGCCCCTGCTGCTGTCGTGCTCTGGGCTGTTCGCCCTGCTGCCTGGATTGCTGAGCCTGTTTCTGTGGCTGATTCTGACCCTTTTTCTGGCCTGACTTTGCAGAAGTTTTCTGCCTCTGTTGCTGGCTGCCACGGTCCTGTTTCCGCTCTGACTGCTGGCTTTCGTTCCTGCCGCCTTTACGAGTTTCAGCTGCGTCTATGGCTTGCTGGTCAAGGATCTTGTAGATAAGATCCTGTTTCTTGAGGAGTTCAACCCTCTTAATTTTGAGCTGTTTCGCTATCTCCCGCAATTCGGGAACAAGCATCTCGCTCAGTTCAAGAATATCATGCATGTTGTAGAATGTGTAGTAAAACTATTTTCGAAAATTTTAGTGAAGTGAAGTGGGGAATGAAGCTATCCCTCCGACAGATTAACTGACTCGCGTCATTATTCCGGTGCAAGTTTAAATAATAATTGGTTCAAATACAAATTAACAGGACAAAATTTGACTAACTGAGACTTTTTAGCAGTGCTGTACAGCAGGTAATTACTCATTTTTTACAAAAATGTGCAGATGGCTTGTTTTTTTGAGAAGTTTTCGCTAAAATTGTAAGCTTTTGCTTAAAGAAACGGCAGAAGGCATGTTATTTTATTGTCAATGCGTCAGTTAAAGATAACCAAGCAGGTCACCAACCGTGATACGCCTTCTCTTGATAAGTATCTGCAGGAGATAGGTAAGGTTGAATTGATATCGCCTGATGAGGAGGTTTCTCTTGCGCGCCGGATACGCACCGGTGATCATGATGCACTTGCCAGGCTTGTCAAGGCCAATCTCAGATTTGTCGTTTCAGTGGCAAAACAATATCAGAACCAGGGAATGACCCTTCCTGACCTCATCAACGAGGGTAACCTGGGCCTTATCAAGGCCGCACAGAGATTTGACGAGACACGCGGGTTCAAGTTCATATCCTATGCCGTATGGTGGATAAGGCAGGCTATCCTTCAGTCGCTTGCAGAACAGGCGCGGATAGTCAGGCTGCCGGTCAACAAGATAGGCTCCATAAACAGGATCAACAGGGCATATTCAAAGCTTGAGCAGGAGTATGAGCGTGAACCCTCAGCGCAGGAGATAGCTGACCTTCTTGAGATTGCACCCGAGGATGTCAAGGAAGCCATACGCACCAACGGCCGTACACTGAGCATGGATGCGCCCATCAGTTCGGAGGAGGACAACAACATGTACGACGTGATGCAGAATGAAGACACGCCGAGTCCTGACCGAAATCTTATCAATGAATCACTCTCATATGAGATAGAAAAAGCCCTGAGCACACTCTCACCCCGGGAGGCAAGGGTACTGAAACTCTATTTCGGCATAGGGATGAAGCATCCCTTTACCCTTGAAGAGATAGGAGAAGAGCTGAAGCTGACAAGAGAGAGAGTGAGGCAGATCAAGGAGAAGGCCATCAAACGTATACAGTTCACTACCCGTTGCCGGATACTGAAGTCATACCTGGGATAGAAACGGAACCGCTATTTTCTCTGACATGAGCCATCTTGTTGCACCCTCCCTTCTAGCTGCTGATTTTGCCAACCTCGCGTCCGAGGTGGAGATGATCAATGAGAGCGAAGCTGATTGGCTTCACCTTGACATTATGGATGGCATCTTCGTTCCAAACATATCATTTGGCTTCCCGGTCATGGAGGCAGTGCGGGACCTCTCTGTCAAGCCACTCGACGTTCATCTTATGATCATGGAGCCCGACAGGTACCTGGAACGGTTCCGTGAAGCGGGTGCATCAACACTGACGGTACACTATGAGACCTGCAAGCACCTGCATCGTACGGTCACCGAGATACGCAGGCTGGGTATGAGGGCCGGAGTAACCCTCAATCCGCATACGCCCGTCATGATGCTGAAAGACATTCTTCCCTACATTGATATGGTGCTGCTGATGACAGTAAATCCCGGTTACGGGGGGCAGACCTTCATCCCCGGCAGCATTAACAAAATAGGAGAGCTGCGCAGTATGATAGATGAAGAGGGATATGATGTCCTTATTGAGGTTGATGGTGGCGTTGACCTTCAGAATGCGCCGGTGCTTGTTCATGCAGGGGTGGATGTGCTGGTGGCGGGAAGCACGGTCTTTTCATCATCAGATCCCACGGAGGTCATCCGCAGACTGAAGGAGCCGGTGTAAATAAATATTTCTGCCGGCACAGGTCCGGCTTGCTTTCCGGCACCGGAATCACTGCTCTTTCAGCTGGCTCTCAATCCATGAAAACATATTCTCTTTCTGTGATGCATCAAACCAGCTGATGTCACTATCCCTGTCCCACCATGTGAGCTGTTTCCGGGCGTAACGCCTGGTATTCCTCCTGATGAGCATTATGGCTTCCTCACGGGTGATCTCCCCGTCAAACCACCTGAACATCTCGCGGTAGCCCACAGTATTAAGCGCATTGAGGCCTCTGTACTTCATCAGTGACCGGGCCTCCTCCTCAAGCCCCTCACTTATCATTCTGTCAATCCTGGTGTCAATCCGGCGGTAGAGTTCACCGCGCTCACGCGTAAGACCCGCCTTGATGATCCTGAAATTGCGCTCTCTTACCGGAGCTGTCAGGAACGAGGAATAGGGCCTGCCGGTGCTTTCAGTAATCTCAAGTGCACGCAGGATACGACGGGGATTATGAAGATCAACCCTTGCATAATATTCGGGATCAACCATCTTCAGTGCAATCCGTAATCCGGCAATGCCATCTCTTGTATACATCTCTGCATATCTCTGTCTTACTGCCGGATCAGTGTCGGGAATATCATCCATTCCCCTGCAGATGGCATCCATGTAAAGCATTGAGCCACCGGTCATTACCATTACCGGATTTTCTGCGAACAGAGATGGCATGAGTCCGGTTACATCTCTCTCAAAGAGGCTGACGCTGTAATAGTCAGTTACGGAAAGAAATCCTATAAAATGATGCTTTACCTGAGCCAGCTGCTGCTCGTCGGGAGCGGCGGTGCCTATCTTCATCTCATGATAGAATTGTCTGGAGTCGCATGAGATAATATCACAACCGTGCCTGCGTGCCAGTTCAATGGCAAGCTCAGTCTTCCCCACGGCGGTGGGGCCGGGCAGGACTATAAGAGTATGTTTCATCGGACCGGGTAAGGGCAGGCGCTAATCCTC
Source organism: Bacteroidales bacterium (assembly GCA_012514255.1). Next base: position 13,275 of record JAAZAP010000214.1, read on the forward strand.
CTCCTCATCGAGACTGTCAGTGGTGTCAAACTCCGACAGGTCATCATCATCATCTCCCTCAAAGAAGATCTCATCATCAACAACCTCCTCGTCTATATCATCCTCATCATCATCTGTGATCACGAGGTTATTGTATTTCTTACGGGCCACCCCTCCGAAGGTTACCTGTTTGGGGGGCAGGCCCTTTGAATTGATGCATATCGGATACTCCCTCTCCTCTTCTTCCCTGAACTCACCCACATATTCCACGTAGAGGGCTCTGTCATTGAAAAAATCAAAGACATAGAGGAGTTTCTGGTTCTTGCGGAAAATCACCTCTTCAAGAATGGCATTCTCCATGGTGGATGAACCGGCACCCATGTCAAAGAGTGTAAATTCTTCCTCCTTCTCCCAGCTCTCTGTAGCCATAAAGAAGGAGGCTATCTGGGACCTGTCAAATTCAAGCTCCTCCTGCAACGTGTTATGAAAATCAAGCAGGGACTGACTGTCGAGGAACTCAAACTCCCTCACAAACGCCTCATCTTCATCAGATAACACCACGAATCTGTAAACCATGACACTCACATTTTGAATGTGTGCAATTTAA
>JAAZAP010000215.1 GCA_012514255.1 Bacteroidales bacterium
TCAGCGCAATATGCCTGCCTATCCGGCTGCCGCCGAGGATCATGATGCTCTTTGCCTGAACGTTCTTTTTCCCGGAGAACTTCATCAGGTCAGAGATACCGTCACGGGTAGAGATCACGAATGCCAGGTCTCCCTCCTTAAACTCCTCCCTGCCGTGGGGGATGATAGTCTTCTCATCTCTCTTGATTGCCACGGCACGGTACTTTATCGATCCCAGGGAGTTGGTCACCTCCTCAAGGGTGCGGTTAAGCACCGGTGCATTCTTTTCCAGCTTCTGGACATAAAGTGAGAGAAGACCACCGGCAAAGTCAATGAATTCAGTGGTACCGGTCTCTTTCAAGAGGCTGATAACCTCTTTGGCGGCGATGAGCTCAGGGTATATCAGGTGGTCTATTCCCATCTCACGGAAGAACTCCTTGTTGTTCCGCTCAAGGTATTCCATGTTGTCAATGCGGGCTATCACTTTCCTCGCGCCAAGCTTCTTGGCAAGTATGGCTGAAGTAATGTTGGTGTCTTCGTAATGGGCAACTGCAATAAAGAGATCAGTATTCTTCTTGATAGCCTCCTGGAGTATGTTTATGGATGTGGCTGATCCTTCATAGGTCAGTATGTCAATTGTTGCGTCAACAGGTTTGAGTCTCTCCACAGCCGGATCAATAAGTATTATCTCGTGTTCACTCTGCGAGAGCATCTTGGCAAGGTGTGTTCCCACCTCTCCTGCACCTGCAATAACTATCCTCATATCTAAAACAATAAAACAGTGCAAAGTTATACAAAAGAAGTGTTACCCCGGTTCAATGATCATGATCTTTAGTCCACGTGTAGAGGCATGCTTCTGTACCTCAGACGGAATGCTGCCGGCAGATGAGGGCACCAGCAGCACTCTGCCGTGTTGTCGTACCTTTAGCTTCTCTCCCCTTATATTGTAGGTGATCAGCCTTTCGCGATGCATCTCCTGTGTTGTCTTGATAGTATTGCATGCCAGCAGAAGTGCCATGGCCACCAGAAACGGCCTGAGAGTCAACCGGGCTTTGTGCAGGAGTGCGGCAAGGAGAAGAGCTAACGCCAGGGTCATCATTATGGTCTCGGCAGCTGACATGCCAATACCCGTTATCACACCATGTTCAGCCGAGCTTACCATTCCGGTGAAGCTGAGGGTGAAACGTGCCAGATGGTCAAGCAGCATGGCAAAGAATGATGCCAGTGGCGGAAGGGGAGAGGATGCGAGCAGGAGCATTGCCAGTATCAGCACCACGAACGAGACCGGGATTACCACAATGTTGGTAAGAAGAAACAATAGCGGAAAGATGTTGAAGAGCCTGACTGACAGCGCCATTGTTCCTGCCTGTGCTACCAGTGACACTGCAATCATCTGCCACAGGTAATCGGTAACACGGTTTCTGAATTTCAGCAGTCTGTAAAGGGGAGCGTAGAATGCAATGATGAAGATCACGGCGAGATAGGAGAGCTGGAATCCTGCCTCGAATATGACTGATGGGTGGGCGGCAATGATTATGAAAGCAGAAGCCAGCAGGTTGTTCATCCCTGCTGCCGGCCGGTTGAGAATATTACCTGCCTGAAGGAATGTAAACATAATGGTTGCCCTGAGGACTGAGGGAGTGAGACCGGTGATAAATGCAAAGCCCCACAGTGCGGGGATGATAATCAGTGCTCTGACCTTCTTCAGTCGTCGGCGCATGAAGAAGAGGAACCAGGAGAGGGCCATGCTTATCATGCCCACATGGAGCCCCGATACTGCCATTATATGCATTGCACCTGCCCTTGAGAAGCTGGTCAGCCGCTCCCTGTCAAGGAGCTCCTTATCACCTATAGTAAGGGCAGTGATAAGACCAAGCGCCTCGCCCTCCAGGCCGGCCCGGCGAAAAAGATCAATCATGCCGTGTGCGGCGATGAGCGACATTTCCCTGACTGTCCGGCTGGTGCCGGGAACGAAAGCCCTGATGTCATCTGCCCTGAAGAATGCCATGTACCTGATCCCCTGTCCTTCGAGGTAACGGCGATAATTGAATTCGCATGGATTGCCGTTGTTCTTCACCGGCAACGGTCTGACATTCACTGTTACCAGGTCACCGGGCTTCCAGGCGGAAGGAATGGTGTCACCCATGAACCATAGAAGAATTGAGCCCCGTGGTGCGGTTACCGTATCACCTGACCTGACGCTGACAATGCGTGCTTTCAGGGACCAGCCGCTGTTGCCCATGTCAGGATAGCCCGACAGACGTATTGTCATCTCCTGCCGGTGACTGCCAAGGTGGCTCAGTCTGCTGTATTCCCAGGTGCGGAGCAGGTAGCCGGCGGTCATCATGAAAAGGATAAGGCATACGCCGAAGAGGATGTCAGAACGGTATCTGGCATACAACAGCCTTACAGTCATCAGGATGAGCGCAATGACGGCTACGATTGCCACAGTCAGGGTAATGCCATGCAGGTATTCTGCCATGA
>JAAZAP010000216.1 GCA_012514255.1 Bacteroidales bacterium
CTGCTGACAATGCCGGTGATGGCACAACCACCGCCACCGTACTTGCACAGAGCATTATAAATGTCGGCCTCAAAAACGTCACAGCGGGTGCTAACCCGATGGACCTCAAGAGGGGCATTGACAAGGCCGTTGCAAAGGTTGTGGAAAGCCTTAAGGAACAGTCGCAGACCGTTGGCGATGACCTTAAGAAAATCGAGCAGGTTGCACGTATCTCCGCCAACAATGACGAAGAGATCGGCAAGCTGATTGCCACCGCAATGGATAAGGTAAAAAAGGAAGGCGTTATCACCGTTGAGGAGGCCAAGGGTACCGAAACCAAGGTAGAAGTTGTGGAAGGTATGCAGTTTGACCGCGGTTATATCTCTGCCTATTTTGTCACCAATCCTGACAAAATGGAAGTTGATATGGAAAATCCTTACATCCTGATCCATGACAAGAAGATCTCATCAATGAAGGATCTGCTTCCGGTACTCGAAGAGACCGCACGTAGCGGCCGTGGCCTGATGATCATTGCCGAGGATGTTGAGGGCGAAGCTCTTGCCACCCTCGTTGTGAACCGCCTCAGGGGCTCACTGAAGGTATGTGCCGTCAAGGCTCCGGGCTTTGGCGACAGGAGGAAAGAGATGCTTGAGGACATAGCCATCCTTACCGGTGGTACCGTTATCTCCGAGGAGAGGGGTATGAAGCTTGAGAATGCCACAATGGCTGACCTTGGTGTTGCTGACAAAGTGACCGTCAACAAGGAGAACACAACCATAGTGAACGGTGCCGGCGAGAAGGATATGATCCAGGCACGCATCAACCAGATCAAGCAGCAGATATCAACCACCACCTCCGACTATGACAGGGAGAAGCTCCAGGAGAGGCTTGCCAAACTGGCAGGCGGTGTGGCAGTCCTTTATATAGGCGCTGCTTCAGAGGTGGAGATGAAGGAGAAGAAGGACCGCGTTGATGACGCACTCCATGCAACCCGTGCTGCCATCGAAGAGGGTATCATCCCCGGCGGCGGCGTTGGCTATATCCGCGCTATCCCCAAGCTTGAATCACTCAAGGGCGATAACGAAGACCAGAATACCGGTATCGAGATAGTCAAGAGGGCTATTGAGGAGCCTCTTCGTCAGATAGTCTTTAATGCCGGCAAGGAAGGCGCAGTGATAGTGCAGAAAGTGCGTGAGGGTAAGGACGACTTTGGATACAACGCCCAGACTGACAAGTTTGAGCATCTGTACAAGGCCGGCGTTATCGATCCTGCCAAGGTGGCAAGGATAGCACTGGAGAACGCAGCATCAATAGCTGGCATGTTCCTCACTACCGAGGCAGTTGTGGTAGATGAAAAAGAGGAGAACCCGATGCCGAATCCGGCTATGGGCGGCGGCGGAATGCCGGGAATGATGTAACAGAATAAGGTTTATTGGTTTAATTGTGCAGGCTGCTTCGGGAAACGGGGCAGCCTGCAATTCTTTATGCCCTGCAGGCCAGTCGGCAGTCAGCAGTCGCCAAATCGGCAATCGAAAATCGAAAATCCCCAATCCTGTTTGCCCTGCCTCACTGTTGCCTACTGCCTCTTGCCTCTTGCCTCTTGCCTATTGTTCTATTTCTCCCATCTTTGCAGAATGAATGATCACAGGCAGGTATACGAGCTGGAACATGAGAAGACCGGGAAGCTCATGTGGAAATACTTCATGCCTGCCTTTGCCAGCATGATGGCCAACGCACTATACAATGTGGTTGACCGCATCTATATCGGCCAGGGCGTCGATGCCCTGGCTCTTTCCGGACTGACAGTGGTCTTTCCCCTGATGATCATCATCATGGCTTTCGGCATGCTTGTGGGGATGGGATCGGCAGTACGTGTCTCCCTCAGCCTCGGCGAGAAGGACTTTGACAGGGCCAACCAGATACTGGGTAATGCCTTCTTCCTGTCTCTGGTCTTTGGATTCGTACTCATGGGGGTGGGCTTCCTGCTGCGTGATCCCGTACTGCGGATATTCGGAGCAGGGCCTGAGACAATCAGGTACGCATCAGATTATTTCAACATTATCCTTCTGGGAACACCACTGGCCATGACCGGATTTTCCCTGAACAATATCATCAGGGCTGAAGGCAACCCGCGCGTAGCGATGTATTCCATCTTCATCAGCGCGGGACTAAACATCGTCCTTGACCCTATTTTCATCTTTGGCCTCGGGATGGGAGTGAAAGGGGCAGCCCTCGCCACGGTGATATCACACGCGGTCCTTGCTGTCTGGGTTCTGTCTCATTTTCGCAGCCGCAGGAGCGTCACAAGACTAACCATGGCCAACACACGGCCTGATCCTTACATAATAAAATATATTATCTCCATAGGCTTTGCCCCCTTTGCCATGAACCTGGCATCAAGCATCGTATGGGGGGTGATGAACACGAAATTCATCAAGTACGGCGGAGATATCTCCGTGGCGGCACTCGGCATTGTCAACAGCGCCACCATGCTGCTGGTCATCTCTATAATATCAATCAATATGGCCGTACAACCCATCATCGGATTCAACTACGGGGCAGGACTCTTCTGCCGGGTGAAGGAGACGGTGATGAAAGCTATCAGGTACGCTGTCCTTATTGCCACTGCCGGGTGGCTGATATGCATGCTGCTGCCCGGGGTGATAATCAGTATTTTCAACTCCGACAGCCCTGAGCTGCGCGAGGCAGGCGTGCTTGGTCTACGCATCTACTGCGCCGTGCTGCCGGTGGTCGGATTCCAGATAATTGCCTCAAACTATTTCCAGGCAATTGGCAAGGCGAAGCTGGCCACATTCCTCTCACTGCTCCGGCAGATAATCGTATTGTTGCCACTGATATTCATACTGCCGCAGTTCTGGGGCACGGCCGGAGTATGGATAGCCAATCCCGTCTCTGATATCGTATCATCAGTGATCTCATTCATCTTTTTCCGGCGCGAGCTTGCCAGGCTTGGATGTGATATGCCTGTGACCGACAGAGAGTTACCTGTTATGACAACCGGTGAGGAAGCCTGACGGTGACACGCCCTGACGGAAGCTACTGATTAACTGTTTTCTTCTTTTTCCTGAGCACTGATAGGAAGAGGGCAAGAGCTGCTGCTGCTGCTGCAACGCCTCCTGCTACTGAGATTCTAAGGGGTAGGGCCAACCCTCCCCCGGAGTGCGGGGCAGTGAGGATATATGTTACGCAGACAGCCGTCAGGAACAGTGCCGGGAGAGACATCATAAGATGGGTCTTGCCCTTGAGCCCCAGGTACATGGCAATGGTCCAGCAGGTGATGGCTGCCAGTGCCTGGTTGGATATCCCTACAAACTTCCATATCCGCGCGAACTCGTCCTTCATCACAAAGGTGAGAACGAATGCAACCACAAAAATGGGGATCACTATCAGCAGACGTGAACCGACCTTCTTCTGAGAGAAGCTGAGCATATCGGCTATAGTCAGCCTGGCGCTCCTGAAAGCTGTATCACCCGAGGTGACCGGACAGGCCACAACACCAACCACTGCAATAATGGCACCTGCCTTTCCGAGCCATGACCTGCATATCTCATTCACCAGCCATGCCGGATCAGGCTTAACAGCCGGATTGTCAGCCAGGGGGTGCGTGAAAGCATAGGTGAGTCCGTGCACATCGCCCATATAGTTCATTGCTGCCGTGGCCCATATCATTGCCACTAACCCCTCTGCAATCATAGCGCCGTAGAAGATTTGCCTTCCCTGCTTTTCCGACCTCAGGCAGCGGGCCATGAGGGGCGACTGTGTGGCGTGGAATCCTGAGATGGCTCCGCAGGAGACCACTATGAACAGGAAGGGAAAGATACTGTTGGTGGCGGCATCAGGCTGGAAATTAATGAGATTGGCAGGGGTTAGTTCCATCAGGATGAGGGATCCTCCTGCCCATTTTACTATCATGCTGATTAATACGCCTGTAGCCATGAAGATCAGTGCCCCGCCAAAGAAGGGATAAAGCGGGCCGATAATCTTGTCAATTGGAAGAAGCGTGGCGAGGATGTAATAGAGAAAGATAAGTGCAAGCCAGAATGTAAGACTGAATCCTGACATGGTGAAGAGCAGTTTTGCAGGTCCGCTTACGAAGGCCACGCCTACGAAGATAAGCAGCAGCAGCGTGAACACTCTCAGGAACATGCGCATCGGCTTGCCCAGGTAGGTGCCCACCAGTTCGGGCAGGCTGGCGCCGCCATGCCGCACTGAGAGCATTCCCCCGAAATAATCATGCGTGGCACCCATGAAGATGCATCCCAGAACTATCCAGATATAGACAACCGGTCCGTACATGGCACCCAGGATAGCTCCGAAGATCGGCCCGAGGCCGGCGATATTGAGAAACTGGATCATAAAGACCCGCCAGCCCTTCATGGGGATGTAATCAATACCGTCACTCTTTGTGAAAGCGGGAGTGGGCCGGGCCGGGTCCATCCCGAAGAATCTTTCGGCCACCCGTCCATAGACAATATATCCCAGAACAAGCAGGGTGACCGACACTGCCAGGGTTATCATCCGTTCCTGTTTAAGTAATCTGCTAAGTTAAAGAAAATGCAGTGTCGTTATCATCACCGGGGGTCAATAAACAAAGGGTCAAATTATATATATTTGCACCTGAATTGAACCGGTCCCATACTGATGGATAGCATACGCAATTTCTGCATAATAGCACACATAGACCATGGCAAGAGCACGCTTGCCGACAGGCTTCTTGAGATGACCAGGACGGTTGACGCACGTGATTTTCAGGACCAGGTTCTTGACAATATGGACCTTGAACGTGAGCGTGGCATCACTATCAAGAGCCATGCTATCCAGATGCTTTATCAGCATGAGGGCCGCGACTATTTCCTCAATCTCATTGACACACCGGGGCATGTAGACTTTTCCTATGAGGTGTCAAGGTCCATTGCCGCGTGTGAGGGTGCGCTGCTGGTGGTTGATGCCACACAGGGCATCCAGGCACAGACAATCTCCAATCTGTATATGGCCATAGAGCACGGCCTGGAGATCATACCGGTGATGAACAAGATGGACTCTGCAAGCGCCATGCCCGAGGAGGTAAAGGATCAGATAGTGGACCTCATTGGCTGCAAGCGTGAGGAGATCATTGAAGCAAGCGCCCGCACGGGAATGGGGGTGGAGCGCATCATGGAGGAGATCATTGAGAAGATACCACCTCCCGCCGGTGATCCCGACGCACCATTGCAGGCACTGATTTTCGACTCGGTATACAACTCCTTCAGGGGCATTATAGCATACTTCAAGATTACCAACGGCACCATCCGTACCCATGACATGGTTAAATTCGTCAACACGGGAAGTGAATATGACGCTGATGAGATCGGGGTGCTGAAGCTCAAGAGAGAGCCGCGCAGCGTGCTCAGTGCAGGCGACGTGGGGTACATCATATCGGGCATCAAGGTATCTGCAGAGGTGAAGGTGGGGGACACAATCACACATGTGGCAAGACCTTGCGAAAAAGCAATATCTGGTTTTGCCGACGTTAAGCCGATGGTCTTTGCCGGGATCTACCCTGTTGATGCCGATGATTATGAGGATCTGAGGGCCTCCATTGAAAAACTGCAGCTCAATGACGCCTCACTGACCTTCGTGCCGGAGTCTTCCGCCGCCCTCGGCTTCGGCTTCAGGTGCGGATTCCTGGGACTGCTGCACATGGAGATAATACAGGAGCGGCTGGACAGGGAGTTTGATATGGACGTCATCACCACCGTGCCAAACGTCTCCTTCAGGGTGCTGACCACAAAGGGCGAGGTGATAGACGTTCACAATCCATCCGGAATGCCTCCCTCTACAACAATTGATGAGATAGAGGAGCCGTACATCTATGCCCAGGTGATCTCGAAATCAGAATACCTTGGCGCCATACTCAAGCTGTGCATAGACAAGCGCGGGACAATGAAGAACCAGGTTTACCTCACCAGTGACCGGGTAGAGGTAACATTTGACATGCCGCTCGCTGAGATAGTTTTTGATTTCTATGACAAGCTGAAAAGCATCTCGAAGGGATATGCCTCATTTGACTATCATATTACCGGCTACAAGAAAGCTGATCTTGTCAGGCTCGATATACTCCTCAACGGCGAGATGGTTGATGCAC
>JAAZAP010000032.1 GCA_012514255.1 Bacteroidales bacterium
CTCCGAATATTTCAGATTCATGGATCGACAGAGGATGAATATTTCGCGGCACCTGGGAGGCAGTCTGTCAATTGCCCTGCTTATGCGCTCTGTCAACTCAGCCTCTTCTATAAGATCCCTGAAGGGAACAGATGCCTCACCGGCGGTTATGGCGCTGAGTTCCTCACTCCTACTGCTCCTGCGGAGGATATCGATGCACCTGTTCTTAACCGAGTGATAGAGGTACGACTTTACCGATATTTCTACCTTTATACGGTCACGCTTTTGCCAGATATCTACGAAAAGCTGCTGTACCAGTGACCGGGCCTGATCAGTATCCTTCAGGTATGAGACGGCGAATTGGCAAAGAGGTGCATAGTATGTATTGAAGAGACTGCTGAATGCATTCTCGTCCCCGTTCTTAATCCGCTGAAATATGGAAGGGTCTGATATGCTGGTCATCGCACCGTCTGAAGGTTAACAAAATAGCACCGTTCAGACGGATGATCAATTATTGATCCGGGTCTGCCCTGGTGGTTTTCTGATTGAGTACCGATATGCATCACGGCCAGGGTTAAATAGGGCATTTGTACAAAGAAATGGTTTTCCCGGATATTTTTCAACACCCTTTGTCAGAAAAAGGACTATCGGAGCAGGGGGCTTATGTTAGACAACATTTTAGGATATGTTCTTGCTGTTCGTTCATGAAATAATTTGATAGCGGGTTAATCATTCTATTCTCTCAATGACATTTACACGTATCTTCTGACCTTATGCAAGTAATTGATGAAGGGCTCACCAAAGGTCTCCCTGCACCAGCGCTCCTCGGCAAGGATCATGAAGTGAACGGAACCCTGGAAAATCAGCAGGACTGCCAGAAGCAGCCATGAGCGGGTCAGCATGCATGCGCCCAGGAAGTATAAAAAGAAGGCAACATACATCGGATTGCGCGAGACGGTGTACAATCCTGACCGGTTGATGCCGCTGGCGTCGGGCCTGGCAAAATGGATGATGCTGATGCCATATAGCACCAGGGCAGTAAGGGAGAGTTCGATGCCGGCTATTCCCATGAAGCCGGTCAGCTTTATCGTCAGGAAGAACGGAATAACCAGAAGCAGAAGGGTGGTTCCGATATTAATCCAGTAAGCCGGATTTTCAAGACCCTGCGTCGGAGGGAAGAATGCGGCCCTCTTAACGGCTTCCCTGTTCAGTAGTGAGGTCAGAAGGTAGCGGATCAACAGAATGGGCAGTACTATAAGTAATCCGGTCAGGACGGAGGATGCTATTTCCATTTGTCAAGCCTGTTTATGGCCTCCTCAGCCGATCCTGTGAAATTTATGGTTCCCCTTGTATTGCTCTCACGGATGAAGTCGCGCAGAGCCTTGCTCTTTACTTCTGCAAAGTCGCCGATGATGGCCAGTTTCATCCTGTAATTGGAAAACTTCTGAAGGATCTCACCGGCGAGACCGGTTCTGAGATCAAAAAAATCCTTGCTGAGCGTTGCGGAATGGACTATAAGCCCGGTGCTGCCATTATAACCGGCATCAGCGAGGATATCAAGCAGGTCATCAGTTGTGCCTATAGTCTCTGAACCTGGCAGGATCTCGGCAATTGAAATGCCATTCGCGGTCTTGTGGTACTTGATCATCTCAAGAGAAATAAAAGGGGTTATCAGAAAACTGGTATAAAATTAATTCATTATTGCATTCTGCGAACAGGGGAGGTGACATTGGCACTACCTGGTCAGGCTCCCGGCCGGTCACATTGGAGGTATAACACTGCTGTCAGGCTTCAGCGCCTCCCTTAACTGACTGATTGCGGCTTCACGTTCAAACGAGAAGGTTCTGTCA
>JAAZAP010000217.1 GCA_012514255.1 Bacteroidales bacterium
GCAAAATAAAGAAAACGATCAGAATAAAAAACAGAGGGAGATGGATTTCCTGAAAGCTGTAAACATAATAGGAAGGGACCTGGATGAGGCGATGGCATTGCTGGAACAGCTCTCCGGCGTATCCGGGCCTGAACGGGCCGAGATTGAACTTGCACGTTCGCGCGTACGAAGTGCCGCTGACCTGCTAAAACTGCTGCCCGGGCTCACTGTGGCCGGGAAGCAGACAGCGCCGGCGCAGGCTACGCAGAGCGAATCGATGGATGAAAAAATGCCGGAATCCCATCCAGCGACGGAAGGCAGCCTGCTGCCAGAGTCAGTCAGGGAACCGGTAAGTGAATCAAAAACTGAACCCGGTCCGGAACAGAAACCGGTAACCGAACCCATGCCCGGTCCTGAAAAACCACCAGAGCCTGAACCGATGCCCCGGCCTGAGCCGCTCCCGAAACCGGAGCCCCGGCCTGAGCCGGAACACCTGCCAGACACGGTGAAGGCTGAAGCATCTGCAGAGGAGCCTGCAAAACAAAAGGAGGCAGGCAGGAAAGGCCAGGAATCCTCAAAAGTCATCCTGGCAGACAGGTTCATTCCCTCCGGCACCATTGGAGAGAAGATATCACCGGCAAGAAAGGATGAAGTCATCTCATCGGTCATGCATAACAAACCGATAGCTGACATCGGGGCTGCCATAGGTATCAATGACCGGTTCTATTACATCCGCGAGCTCTTCAGCGGTGATGCGTTAGCATACAGTGACACTATCAGACGCCTCAACGCTGCTGCCAGCCTCGGAGAGGCCATGAAAATACTTGATGAGAGTACCGTCATGGGCTCCGACCCCGCAGCGCAGTCCTCCTTTGTTGACGTCGTCCGCAGAAAATTCAGCCTGCATGTCTAAACTGATCCTGGTCCCCACCCCCATCGGCAATCTTGGTGACATCACCATACGTGCCCTGGAGGTGCTCAAATCGGCGGGACTGATCCTTGCCGAGGACACCCGGACCACCAGGATCCTGCTTGACCATTACGGCATCACCGTACCGCTGCGCTCACATCACAAGTTCAATGAGCACCGCAGCCTGGAAGCTGTCTGTGACGGTATTGAGAGGGGCACTGTCACCGCCCTTGTCTCTGACGCTGGTACCCCGGGCATCTCCGATCCCGGCTTCCTGCTGGTGCGCAGGTGTCTTGAGCGGGAGATACCTGTTGAAGCGCTCCCCGGCCCCACCGCGTTCGTCCCGGCACTGGTAGCCTCTGGTCTGCCCTCCGACCGCTTCTGCTTCGAAGGGTTCCTGCCACAGAAGAAGGGAAGGCAGAAAAGGATCACAGCCCTGGCGGCAGAGGAGAGGACAATGATCTTCTACGAATCGCCTTTCAGGGTGCTGAAAACCCTTGAGCAGCTGGCAGCTGCACTGGGCCCTGATCGCCGCGCTTCGGTCTCCAGGGAGATAACCAAGAAATTTGAGGAGACCATCCGCGGATCCCTCTCCTCGCTGGCGGAACACTTCAGGAACAATCCGCCCAGGGGAGAGTTTGTGATAGTGGTTGCCGGCACCTCACTTAAGGATCATACAGAAGAAACAGACTGAAGATGCGCCTTGCCGGAGTGCTCATAACAGCCCTGTTCCTCCTCCCGATAAACCTCTCACAGGCACAGTCTCTGCGGGGCAGGATCACCGACGGCTATGGCTCACCAATGCCCTCAGCCTCTGTCTATATAACCGAACTGCGCCAGGGTACAACCTCCAACAACGACGGGTATTATGAGATCACCCTGTCCCCGGGCAGGTACACAGTCAGCTACCAGTTCCTTGGCTATGTACCTGTAAGCAAACAATTTACCCTCTCCGGGGAAGATGTCATGGCTGACATCACCCTGGCTGAACAGCTCTTCGTGATACCATCCGTAAGAGTATCAGCATCAGGCCGGGACCCTGCTTACTTTATTATGCGCAGGGCGATAGGTATGGCACCCTTCCATCTGAACCAGGTGAGGATGTACAGAGCGGAAGTCTATATCAGGGGTGGCGGCAGTGTAGACAAAATACCTGAGATGATGAAACGTCGGATGAAGATCGAAGCCAACGAGGGCGATCTGAGGGAGGGCAAATACTATTTTTCAGAGGCAGTCAGCATCATTACCTTCAATGCTCCCGACAAATACATAAACCGCGTCATATCATCCAACTCCAGTGAACAGATCGGTCAGGATCAGGCCTCTCCCATGTCCTATATCGAAGCCAGCTTCTACCAGCCCGTGCTGGCCGAGGCGGCTATATCCCCGCTGGCCCCAAACGCCTTCGCACACTACAGATTCACCTTCCTCGGCTCATCCTCGCAGGGAGATTGGGTCATTGACAAGATCATGGTCACACCCCGCCGAAAGAGCCAGCAACTCTTTGCCGGGGTGATCTATATAGTGGAGGACCTCTGGGCTATCCACTCTCTTGACCTCACGAATGACAACATAGCCGGGAAGATCCGTATCCGCCAGCTCTACACACCCGTTGAGGAAGGTATCTGGATGCCTGTGAGCCATGAGTTCAACGTAGATATCTCCCTCATGGGCATCAAGGCAAGGGCAGCCTACACCAGCGCCGTGAAATACCTCGAGGTAGAGCCAGACAGATCACTCCCCCGCCCGCCATCATACACCCTTCCGGCGGAGTCAGACAATGCAGGAGAGACAGAAGAAGACGCTATGAGCGCCACCCGGCGTGAAATAGAAACCATCCTTCAGAAGGATAATCTCACTGCCCGCGATATGTCGAGGTTGGCACGCCTGAATGAGAAGAACGCCAGGCAGACCCGGGAGAAACCACCATTGGAAGTTGAGGACAAAACCACCGTCATAATAGAGGAGGACGCCACGCAGAAAGACTCCGCATGGTGGGCTGATACCAGGCCCATACCACTCTCAAGGGAAGAGGCGGCCAGCCTCTCCGTCGTGCCTGCCACCGGCCGGCGCCTGGCAAGACGTGACACAACAACCATAACCATATCACTGGGATCAGGATCACAATCAGTTGCTGACTCCACTCAGAAGAGGAAAAACCGCACCATGCGCTTCCTGAAAGACCTGGCCGGCGGCAGGAACTGGCAGCTTTCCCCGAATACGGTACTTAACTTTGACGGGCTGGCAGACCTCAATAGTTTCTCATTCAATCCGGTGGACGGATTTGTTGCCGGTACGGGTATAACTCTCTCTGTCAGGGCCGCAGAGGCTGGCCGTTTCACACTCGCCCCGTCTGTAAGGTACGCCTTCAGCCGTGATCGGCTGATGTGGAATGTCACAGCCAATATGCTCTATGACCCGATGAGGGCAGGCAACCTCTTCCTGAGAGCAGGAAGCCAGTCAGACGAATACTCACTCACCGGGGTTAACCAGCTGGTTAATACCGTGGCGTCACTCTTTTTCAGGGACAACATGATGAGACTCTACAACAGCCGCTACATCATTGCCGGCCACCGCAGTGACCTGGCCAACGGATTGAACCTGTCAGTCTCGGGCATGTATGAGAAACGTGATCCGCTGGAGAACAGTTCTGATTTTTCCTTCTTCAGGAAGGGCTGGCCATGGAGCGACAATCTTCCTGATAATGAATGGGTTACCGACGGGATTGAAAGCTATGATCCTGAGACCTCCTTCAGCCACAACCATCTCTCCTCAACCACAGTTCTGAGCTGGACACCCCGTCAGCGCTACCGTATCTCAAACGGTGCAAAGGTCAGCGCCGGCTCTGATTATCCCACATTTGCCATCACCTGGAGGCACGGATACAACTTCAATGATACTCTCTCCGGCCACTATGACATGCTCATGGGCGAGGTGAGCCGCACAGGCAGGTTCGGGGCTCTGAACGAGTTCCGCTGGCGCATCCGCGGGGGCGGATTCTTCAACAGCGGTAACGTAAGGCTGCAGGATATGCATTACTTCAATACCCAGTCGTCACCGGTTTTGCTCAACAACTATGAAGATGCCTTCTATCTGGCTCCCGTTTATTCCCTGGCAGCAAGGAGCACATTTGCCGAAGCCCATGTCATGTACACCACCCCCACCCTGCTCCTGAAGCGACTGCCGGTGCTCAGCCGTACACTCATAAGGGAGAATTTAGGGCTCTCCGCGGCATGGACCCCCGAATCAGGCTATTACTGGGAAGCGGGTTACTCCCTCAGCGAGGTATTCCTTATAGCAAACATCGGTGTATGGACCGGCTTCCGTGGCACATCCTTCGAATCCGCAGGGATCAGGGTTGGATTACGGATTGACTGATATCCGGACCTACAATTCTTAATCCCCTACAGGGATTTTCAGAGGTATTTAATAGCCATATATATGCAATTCTTAATCCTCTACAGGGATTTTCAGAGGTATTTAATAGCCATATATATGCAATTATTAATCCCCTACAGGGATTTTCAGAGGTATTTAATAGCCATATATATGCAATTCTTAATCCCCTACAGGGATTTTCACCACTGCCTATTGTCCCGATCCGATTTATCGGATCGAGGATCCTCGATCCAGACATGTCTGGATCGGGACCTACTGTCTATTGCCTGATTTAGAATGGCTTGCGGCCGTTATCATCCGGTGAGAAATCACTGTAATCAGATGAGATATCATCATTCATCTTTGAACCCATCGTAAAGACTCCTCCGTTCGGAAGATCCGGGAAGGCGACCTCCGGGCCGAACTCATCAGGCTCAACAAATGATGCCCTGTCTTCCTTGAAGTAAAGCAGCACCTCATCGGTAGGACCGTTACGGTTCTTCGCCAGGATGATGTCTGCATGACCCTTGGTAGACTGTCCGTCTTCGAACTGTGACACTCCCATCTTTTCGGGGCGGTGAATGAAGACCACCATGTCGGCATCCTGTTCTATGGCACCAGACTCACGCAGGTCAGAAAGCATTGGCTTCTTGTTCCCGCCGCGGGTTTCTACCGACCGGTTAAGCTGCGAGAGAGCAAGCACCGGCACGGCCAATTCCTTGGCTATGCTCTTGAGCGATCTGGAGATGGAGCTCACCTCCTGCTCACGGCTGCCTGCATCGGGTGGCCCGGTCATCAGCTGCAGGTAGTCAACCACAACCACGTCAAGTTTGCCCTGTGCCTTAAGCCTGCGGCACTTGGCCCGCAGCTCAAAAACCGAGATGGCTGGTGTGTCATCAATATAGATGGGAGCCTCGGTGAGCGACTTGATGCGTGATTCAAGCAGTGACCACTCTTCCGGAGAGAGCTTGCCGTTCTTGATCTTGTCACCGGGGATCTCTGTCTCCGAAACCATAAGCCTGTTTACAAGCTGTATGGCTGACATCTCCAGCGAGAAGATTGCAACCTTCTTGTTGTGGTCTATGGCCATGTTACGGGCCATGGTCAGCGCGAAGGCCGTCTTTCCCATTGATGGTCTGGCGGCAATGATGACCAGCTCCGACTTCTGCCATCCGGAGGTCAGCCGGTCAAGCCTGGTGAAGCCTGACGGAACCCCCACCAGCGCATCCTCCTTCTTGCCCAGTTCCTCTATCTCCGCAAGCGACTGCTTGATGACCTCGTGGATGGGAGCCACCTCATGCTTGATGTTCCCCTCGGCTATCCTGAATAGTTCATCCTCACTCTTGTCAAGCAGTTCCGTCACATCTAGGGTATCCTCGTAGACCATGTTCTGTATCAGCGTTGCCGCGCGGATCAGCTCGCGCTGAATATACTTCTGGAGAACTATCCTGGCATGGTATTCAATGTTGGCAGCCGACACAATCTTTGAGGTCAGCTCTGTCAGGTAGACTGCACCGCCAACCTCTTCAAGGTCATTGACCCGCTTCAGCTCCTGCGTTACCGTCAGCAGGTCTATCGGCTGGTCACGCTTGTTAAGCTCTGAGATTGCTGCAAATATCTTCTGGTGTGCGGCCGAATAGAAGACCTCCGGACGAAGCATGTCAACCACCATTCTTGCCGCTTCCACCTCAAGCATTGCCGCACCCAGCACCGCCTCCTCCATCTCGGTTGATTGCGGGGGAACCCTGCCACCTTCGGGAATTATAACAACTGACTGTTTCTTCTCCTGTCTGCCGCGTGAGGTGCTCTGTGCCATTAATATATATTATTGTTTATCACATAATTAGACGGGCAGGGAAAGTGCCGGCGCCAAGTTCAAATTTAACAATTACAGCAGTGCCGGCGGGAGTGCATGGTTATTTGTTTCAAACAACCGGTGTTAAAAAGATGTTGAAAACGTATATAATTGTGAAAGATGAGGGAAATTAAAAAGGTTCGTATATTTTTGATCACTTAAGAGTGACCTCTCATGGTTGTATTTCCAAAGGCGAAAATAAACATAGGGTTAAGGATCATGGAAAAGAGGCCTGACGGCTATCATAACATTGAGACCTTCTTCTATCCCGTGGATGTTGCCGATGCGCTGGAGTTTGTTGTCAGGAAGGACAATCGCAAAGGTGACACCCTGAAGGTTACCGGCCTGATGGAGGAGAGTGATCCTGGCAAGAACCTGGTTATGAAAGCCGTTAAGGTTATGAGGCAGTCGTTTGACTTCCCTGCCATCCGCATACACCTGCACAAGAATATCCCTGTAGGAGCAGGTCTTGGTGGCGGTTCATCCGATGCCGCGTGGATGTTGAAGGCATTGAACAGGTATTTTAACTTCGGCCTCAATTCTGAAGAGCTTCATTCAATAGCCGGCCGCATTGGCAGCGATGCTCCCTTCTTCATTGACGGCACGCCCTCCTTTGCCGAGGGGGTTGGAAATATACTTTCCGAGTTCCCTCTTGATCTTAGCAGCTTTAATATTGTCATCCTCTACCCGGAGACCAACATCAGCACTGCTGAAGCATATGCCGGGTGTGTGCCCTGCCCCGCAGGCCTCTCACTGAGGCAGCTGCTCATCCTTCCTGTGAGCGAGTGGCGCGGCAGGGTGGTGAATGATTTTGAACTGAATATCTTCAGGCTCTACCCGCAGGTGGGCAGGCTCAAGATGGCTCTCTATGAGGCAGGAGCAGTATATGCTTCCATGTCTGGCAGCGGATCAGCCGTCTATGGCATCTTTGAGAAGGAACCGGAACTGCCACCCGAGCTGTCGCGTTACAGGCTCAATACCGTGCACCTGCAGTAACCGTCCGGCCTCTCAGCTGATCTCCACCAGCACCACCCCTTTGGCAACCCGGTCGCCCGGAGCGACATTCACGCTTACAACATGGCCCTCCAGGTGGCTCTTCAGCCTGTTCTTCATCTTCATGGCCTCGAGGATGACAAGGTCATCACCCTCCTTCACTGTATCTCCCGGTCTGACAAGCACCTCCACCACCGTTCCGGGGATGAAGCTCTGTATCCTTCCAGGTACAGGGGGAGCATAGGGTTTGCGCGACACAAAACGCTGGCTGAGGCTGGTGGTATATCCGGTGTGATCTATTATCAGTTTCCCCGTTTCTCTCTTTTCCATATCACTTCATAGTTTTGTTTCCGGATCAGAAGGGCGGAATACCATGCTTCTTCCAAGGCAATTGAACCTCCTTCTTCTCCGACACCTCCAGTCCGTGCAGCAGCAGCCTGCGTGTCTCCGACGGTTCGATTACCGCGTCAACATATCCGCGTGAAGCAGCCACATAAGGATTGGCAAACTTCTCCCTGTACTCTTCTACCTTCTGACGGCGCACCTCATCAGGATTGGCAGCTGAGGTGATCTCCTTGCGGAAGATGATGTTGGCTGCACCCTCCGGACCCATGACGGCAATCTCCGCCGTCGGCCAGGCGAACACAAAGTCGGCACGCAGATGTCTGGAGCTCATGGCTATATAACCACCCCCGTAAGCCTTCCGTAGTATCACGGTCAGTTTGGGGACAGTAGCTTCGCTGTAAGCATATAACACCTTGGCGCCGTGACGAATGACGCCGGCATGCTCCTGGTCCATACCGGGGAGGTATCCGGGCAGATCCACAAAGGTGACCAGTGGTATATTGAAGGCGTCACAGTACCTGATGAACCGGGCTGCCTTGTCCGATGAGTCAACGTCGAGCACGCCGGCCATCTCCAGTGGCTGGTTTGCTACAAAGCCCACGGTACGGCCACCCATGCGTCCAAACCCAATGACCATGTTACGCGCATACATCTCCTGTATCTCGAAGAAATCGGAGCCGTCAGCCACCGCCCTGATAACCTCCCTGACATCATAGGGAAGAGTGGGATCACCGGGCACAATCTTATCTATGTCATACCCGGCATCAGGCGGACGAATCTCCGTGACATCAGCCCTGACCTGGTTATTCCTGGGAATGAATGAGATAAGCCGCTTGATCTGGCTAAAGCACTCCTCTTCGGAGGCGGAGAAGAAATGAGCATTGCCCGTGGTTTCACAGTGAACCCTGGCGCCGCCCAGATCCTCCATGGAGATCTCTTCACCCAGCACGGTCTTGATAACCTCCGGGCCGGTGATGAACATCTTTGAGATATTGTCAACAACAAAAACGAAGTCAGTCAGTGCAGGCGAATAGACGGCACCCCCGGCACACGGACCCAGAATCACCGAGATCTGGGGAATGACACCGCTGGAGATTGTATTCCTGAAAAAAATCTCACCGTATCCGGCCAGTGAATTGACACCCTCCTGTATGCGTGCACCGCCCGAATCATTAATGCCTATCAGCGGTATTCGCATCTTCAGTGCATGATCCATTATTTTGGTGATCTTGCGCGAGTGCATCAGCCCCAGCGAGCCACCGGCAACAGTGAAATCCTGCGCGAAAACCGCAACCGGACTGCCGTGAACGGTCCCGGTGCCGATCACCACGCCGTCACTGGGCAGGTTCTTCTTGTCCATCCCGAAATCGCGCGCATCATGCTCCACGAACATATCATACTCGTGAAAGGTACCCACATCCAGGATTGACATAATACGCTCACGGGCAGTGTTTTTACCCATCGCCTTCTGCTTCACGATAGCCTCTTCGCCGCCACCAAGAAGCATCTTTTCCCTCTTCTCCTTTAGCTCTCTTATCTTCTTTTCCAATGCCATACTTTATCCTCTTTTATACCTGAACTTCTTTCTTCAGAAACGCACGGCAATTTATACAAAATTCAATTATGCACAATATGATGAATAATGTGCTATTTCGGAGCTGCATAGTATACTCCTGCTGCAATGAACGTATATATGATGTTGGGGATCCACATTGCCAGGGCCGGATTCAGGTCTCCCTTGAGTGAGAACTGCGATGAGAACTGCATAAACAGGATATAGGAAAAGGTGAGCATAAGTCCCAGTCCGATCTGCATGCCGATACCTCCCTTGATCTTGCGTGATGAGAGTGATACGCCAATCAGGGTCAGGATAAAGAAAGCAAAAGGTGAAGCATACCGTCTGTGTTTTTCATTCAGGTACAGCTTTATCTCATCTGAACCCTGTGACTTAAGCACATGGATATAATCTATGAGTTCGCCGTGGGTCATGGTATGGACGAATTCCGGCGCACGGGTAAAATCGTCCGGCCCCACATTGAGAACAGTGTCAATGCGCCGTCCGGAGGTTAACCTCTCTCCCAGGCTGTCTGTCTCCCTGATGTAGTACCACCATGCTCCCCACTTGTTCGTGGTGCTGTCCCAGCGGATCATGTTGGCTGTCATCTTTGACTCGAGCATTCCGTTTTCGTTGAACTTTTCCATGCTGAAGTTGCGTCCGCTCTGGGAGATCTTGTTGTACTGCTCCATGTAGATATAGACGTTGGGGTAGACCTGGCGGTGCACAGATGAGACGTTCACCCTCCGGAAGTCGGAGCTCCTGTAATATTTCTCCTCAAAATCAAGTCTGGCTATATTTGAATGGGGAAGCACATAGTTCTGCAGCAGGAAAGCGCAAAGGGCAATGAAGGCTGCCGAGATAAAATAGGGTAGCAGCAGCCTGCGAAAGCTCATCCCGCCGTTGAGGATGGCTATGATCTCGGTGTTGACTGCCATCCTGGAGGTAAAGAAGATCACCGAAATAAAAACGAACATCGGGGCGAAGAGGGTGGCGAAATAGGGGATAAAATTGAGATAGTAGTCGAAGATGATGGCCTTCAGCGGCGCCTGTTTCTGTATAAAGTCATCTATCTTTTCGGAAAAGTCAAAGATCACCGCTATGCCCAGTATGAGCACCAGTGAGAAGATGAATGTTCCCAGGAACTGTCTGATGATGTACCAGTCAAGTATCCCGGGAGCAAGTCTCTTCAGACTCTCTCTGATATTTCGCGAACTTTCTTTTCCTTCCATGATCCGAATGTGCCATCCATTATCCTTTCCCTGGCCTCTTTTACCAGGCTGAGGTAGAATGCCAGGTTATGTATGGTTGCTATCTGTGCTCCGAGCATCTCTCCCGATATCACAAGGTGCCTGAGGTATGCCTTTGAATAGGTCCGGCTGATCTCCGAATGTGACCCGGGGTCTATCGGTGAGAAGTCGTCTGCCCATCTCTGGTTTCTTATGTTTATTATGCCTTCACCTGTAAAGAGCATGCCATTTCGGCCGTTGCGGGTGGGCATGACGCAGTCGAACATATCCACCCCCCTTGCTATCCCCTCCAGGATATTTGCCGGGGTACCCACACCCATAAGGTATCTGGGTTTATCCTCCGGGAGGATGCTGTTTACCACCTCTATCATCCTGTACATCTCTTCTGCCGGCTCCCCCACTGACAGTCCGCCGATTGCCATGCCCGGCATGCCGGTGGAAGCACATTTCTCTGCTGATATTTTTCGCAGATCGCTGTAAACGGCCCCCTGGACGATGGGGAAGAGTATCTGTTCTGTTCCGTACAACGGTTGTGTTCGTTCCGCCCGGGCAACACACCTGTCGAGCCACCGGTGAGTCAGCTCCATCGATTTTTTCGCGTATGCGTGGTCACAGGGCCAGGGAGCGCACTCGTCAAAGGCCATCATAATGTCAGCGCCGATAGCGCGCTGGATATCAACAACCCCCTCCGGTGTGAACAGGTGTTTTGATCCGTCAATATGTGATCTGAAGACAGCCCCTTCTTCTGTCAGTTTCCTGTTGGCTGCCAGTGAAAAAACCTGGTACCCACCGCTGTCTGTAAGTACAGCCCTGTCCCATGCCATGAAGCTATGCACCCCTCCGGCACGGCTGATGATGTCAGTCCCCGGCCGCAGGTAGAGATGATAGGTATTGGCAAGGATCACCGGCGCGTCAATCTCATTCTTCAGATCACGGTGGAATACTCCCTTTACCGTGGCTCCCGTACCCACGGGCATGAAGACTGGTGTGGGTATATTGCCATGGGCGGTCCGGAGTATGCCTGCGCGGGCTGATGTAGCTTCGTCTCTGCTCTCTATGGTGAACATTGTGCTCTGACTGGTGGTCACAAAAGTAAGCTTTCTCAGCCTCATTATGAACACGCAGTTGCCAATTTGAGAAAACCGTGTATCAATTGTTGAAAAGATTCTTACTACCGTTTTTCAATTCTTTATAATATTGCTCCGGACAACATCACAATCCATGATCCTTTCAACAGAGACCACTCATCTTGTACTCCTGGCACTGCTCTTCGTCATGCTCCTCATCCAGGCCTGGTACTGGCTGGGTTATTATCGCCGGGCTGCCTTTGCCAGACCTGTAGATTCAAGCGTACAGACCTACCTGCCCCCGCTCTCAGTGGTCATCTGCGCCCGCAACGAGGCTGAGAACCTCGAACGGTTCCTACCCGATGTGCTTAACCAGGATTACCCCTCGTTTGAGGTGGTGGTGGTCAATGACTGTTCCGAGGACAACACCTTTGATGTCCTGGGCACACTGATGAAGCAGTACCCGTATCTGAAGGTATCAATGATCCAGAAGGATCCCGGCTTCACCCATACGAAGAAACTGGCCATGCTTATAGGCATCAAGGCGGCGAAGAACGAACTGCTTGTCTTCACCGATGCCGACTGCAAGCCGGCATCACCATTCTGGCTGCGCGAGGTGGCCACCGCTGAAGCCAAAAAGAAGACAGACATTATCCTGGGATACGGAGCCTATATGCCCGAACCCGGGCTGCTGAACCGTTACATACGCTATGAGACCTTGTTCACAGCCATGCAGTACTTCGGGATGGCGATGGCAGGCATTCCCTACATGGGCGTTGGACGAAACCTGGCGTACCGGCGCAGCTTCTTTTTTGAGAAGGGAGGCTTTGGACCCCATAACCATATCATGTCCGGCGATGATGACCTCTTCGTTAACCGGAATGCAACTTCTGACAACTGCAGCCTGATGCTGTCACATGACTCATTCACTCTCTCCGTAGCCTGCCAGACCATCAATGAGTGGGTCAAACAGAAGAGAAGGCACCTGACTGCATCAGCGTGGTACAAGCCGGCAGACAAATTCAGGCTCTTCCTCGAACCTTTCTCCCGGATATCATGGTACGGACTCCTCATTGCCATGCTGATCATGACTGCATCATGGCCACTTGTAATCTTCCTGGCACTCCTCCGGCTGGTCATGAGGGCTGTCATACTCAGGAAGGCTGCTGCCACATTCAATGAAAGGCAGTTATGGTTTATTTCGCTCTTTTTTGATATCTTGGCACCATTCTTAACAGCAATCCTGTATCTGACCACAAGAAAAAAGGGCAAGGGCAAAGAGACATGGAAGTAGTAACCGGACTATCTGACAAGGCGCAGTATGACCTCAAGGTCATTGACCGCGCATTGAAAGGTGACAGCAGGGCTTATACCGAGCTGTTGAACAGGTACCGCGACTCAGTCTACTATGTCATGCTCCGTATGGTCAGCAACCCGTCCGATGCTGAAGACCTTACAATTGAAGCCTTTGGCAAAGCTTTCCATAACCTGGCCAAATACGTGCCGTCACACGCCTTCAGCACCTGGCTTTTCCGGATTGCCACCAACAATTGCATCGACTTCATGCGTCGCAAGACCCAGAGTCCCAGGCCATTTGACCAGGACGAGGGTGAAGAGGACGAGGTTGAGGCCACAGTAGCCTCTGATATGATTGCCCCTGATGAACTGATGATCAACAGGGAGACAGCTGCCTCGCTCAACAGAATAGTCAAGACACTTAAGCCCCGCTACCGCAGGCTGATTGAGCTTCGTTACTTTGAGGACTACTCCTATGAGGAGATCGCCAGTGAACTAAGCCTGCCCATAGGCACCGTCAAGGCCAGGCTCTTCAGGGCAAAAGTCCTCATACAGAACATGGCACAGAGCAAATCAAGCGGGATTTGATAACCATCACTGATAAATATTTCCCGGCACTGACACCCGTTCAGAAACACCGGCTGTCACTGCTGCACAGACTCTACAGGGAATGGAACCAGAGAATCAATGTCATCTCACGCAAGGATATCGACAATTTTGAGATCAATCACCTCCTCCATTCATTGGCCATAGCACGCTTCGTCTCATTTGTGCCGGGAACAACAGTGCTGGACGTGGGAACGGGAGGAGGCCTGCCGGGAATTCCGCTGGCTGTCATATTCCCTGAGACACAATTCACCCTGGTTGATTCCATTGCCAAAAAGATCAGGGTGGCAGAGGCAATTGCCTCAGAAGCAGGCCTTGATAATGTCAAAACAGTCGCCTCCAGGGTGGAAGACCTGCGCGGAAGCTATGATTTTATAATTGGGAGGGCAGTGACAGAGACGGGAAAACTGGTGAAGCTGACCAGGCATCTGATCTCACCCCGCTCCTTAAATGTCCGGAAGAATGGATGGATACTGCTCAAGGGAGGTGATCTGCGGACGGAGCTGGGACCATTGGGGCAAGCAGCAGAAGTGACGGCTATCAGTGACTGGTTTGATGAGCCCTTCTTTGAAACAAAGAAGATAGTATGGCTGCCTCATTGATTTAAAAAAAATCATCCCGATCATTCTTTATTTGAAAAAATTACTACTTTTGCAGTCTCAAAACCGGGTAGTAAAACACGAAAATATAAGATCAGATGAAAAGGACATTTCAGCCATCGAGAAGGAAAAGGACGAACACTCACGGTTTCCGTAAGAGAATGTCAACTCCCAACGGCAGGCGCGTTCTGGCAGCCAGAAGGGCTAAGGGAAGGAATAAACTGACCGTTTCAGACGAGACAGGTCACAAGAACTGATAACTGACTCATAATAAAAATGCCGTCTTAATGAACAATTAAGGCGGTTTTTTATTTCTGTTAAGACACTCTCAGTTAAATTTGTCAGGATTTCGCGAAATGAAAGATCTTATTCTCAATCATTCAGGCACAGAGCTCAGGGAAATTGCAGGGGCAGTCCTTGAAGGCAGGCGCCTTACCCCTGACGAAGCCTTGACTCTCTACAACAAAGCCGACCTCTCACTGATGGCCCTGCTGGCAACTACAGTCAAGAGGATGAAGAGCGGAGACGCTGTCTTTTTCAATCGCAATTTCCATATTGAACCCACAAACATCTGTGTCTACAACTGCCGTTTCTGCTCATATCACAAGCCCGAGGGCGATCCGGACAGCTGGGAATTGTCTGAAAGTGAAATTCTGGACATCGTCAGGCGTTTTGACGGTGTGCCGGTGACAGAGGTGCACATCACCGGGGGTGTTCATCCCTCACGTGACATTCACTATTACGGAAGGATACTGTCAGCAATACGAAACCTGAGGCCTGACATAAGCATCAAAGCCTTTTCAGCCGTTGAGCTCCACTATATGATCAGGAAGGCCGGGATGAGTTATACCGAAGGATTGACGGTGCTGCGCGATTATGGTCTCGATTCCATCCCCGGTGGAGGAGCAGAGATCTTTGATCCCGTGCTGCGCCAACGGATATGCCGTGAAAAGGCAGATGCAGAGACATACCTTGCCATACATGAGGCAGCCCACAGGCTGGGGCTCTCCTCTAACGCCACCATGCTCTACGGTCATGCCGAGAGTCCCGCCCAGCGTATTGACCACATGATAAGGCTCAGGGAGTTGCAGGACCGTACCGGTGGCTTCAACGCCTTTATTCCGCTCAAGTTCAGGCGCGAGAACAACCGCATGCACGAACTGGGCGAGGTGCCTGTAACGGAGGACATGCGCAACTATGCCCTCTCACGGATCCTGCTTGATAACTTCAGCCATATCAAGGCATACTGGCCGGCCACAGGAAAGAACGCAGCCATGATGAGCCTCGCCTTCGGAGCCGATGATCTCGACGGCACCATAGATGATACCACACGAATATACTCCATGGCAGGATCGGAAGAGAACAGACCCACACTCTCAACAACTGAGCTGGTGGCCATGATCCGGTCCGCCGGATTCAGACCCGTGGAGCGTGATACCAACTACCGGACAGTTAAGGAGTGGTAGATAACCCTCCCTCTCGCAATATAATTTTTATCTTTGGGGCTGCGTTTATAATCTAATACCTGAATCCTGCGATGAGCGTCAAGGAATTTTTTAAAAGCCGGGTCTTCTGGAAACAGGTTGCCCTGGCAATTGTCATAGGCGTTGCAATATTGCTTGTCCTGATTATCTGGCTCAATATCTATACCCGCCACGGCCAGTCGAGACCCACTCCCGAGATCAGGGGCCTTACAATCATTGAGGCAGAGCACGTGACATCAAGGAACAAGATGAAGCTGCAGATTATTGACTCAGTATATACGTCACTCGTGCCCCGCGGCTGCGTGGCCGAGCAGATGCCTCTCCCGGGCCACCGCGTCAAGAAAGGCCGGACAATAAAGGCTACCATCAACGCTTTCAATCCTGAGATGGTTGCCATTCCTGACCTGGTAGGACTGCCGCGCAGACAGGCTATATCAGTAATAGAGACGGCCGGACTGCAGGTAGGCCAGCTGAATTATGTCCCTGACCTGACGGTCGATTTTGTCCTCAGGCAGACAATTCACGGAAGGGAGGTCACGCCGGGCGACTCCGTGCAGAAAGGAATGGTTGTTGACCTGGTCCTCGGCCGCGGCCTCAGCAGTCAGCGGACCAACCTCCCCAGGCTTATGGGGCAAACCCTGGAGCAGGCACGAAATGAGATCCTTGGAGCATCACTGAACCTCGGGGCATATGTCTTCGACGCTACGGTAGCCAACAGCGATGACTCCCTCAATGCCTTCGTCTACAAGCAAAATCCCGAATACCGTCTCGATGCAACAGTCCAGCTGGGCTCGGCTGTATACATCTGGCTGACCACTGACAGCCTGAAGATCCGGAAAGATGATGCGGAAATAGACAGTATTATGCCCGACAATGTGTCAGGGCCTGACGCGATGGATGCAGAACTTAACCAATGAAGTACAGACAGGTCATATTCACCTTCATTGCCACGCTCCTCATACCTGAGGTATCAGCACAGGAGGTCATTACCGGACTGCTCCTCAACAGACAGGTAAGCGATGCCGGAACTACCCATGCAATGTTGAAAAGCAGTATGGCGGAAGAGCCTGTGCCACTACCCTTTATTGACGACTTCTCAGAAGACAGGATCTTCCCTTCATCAGCCAGGTGGTCTGATATCCAGGTGTTTATCAATAACACCTTCTCGTTAAGACAACCATCTATGGGTGTTGCCACCCTTGACTGCCTCGACGAGACCGGCAGGCTTTATGACGGTGCTTCACAGGCAGTCTTTGCTGCCGACCGGCTCACATCACGAGCCATTGACCTTGCTTATCAGCCCTCAGACAGTATATTTCTCAGCTTCCTCTTTGAGGCAGGAGGCATTGCTGACCTGCCTGAGGCCAATGACAGCCTTACGCTGAGCTTCTGGGCTCCGGGCGAAGAGAAATGGTTTAGCATCTGGCAGGCCTCCGGCGGACCCACAGACGGATTCCGGCAGGTGATCATACCTATCACTGACCCTAGATTCCTGATGACAGGATTCCGGTTCATGTTCACAGGCTACGCATCACTGGCCGGTGTGCTCACTGAACCGTCACAGGCAGGCAATGCGGACCAGTGGAATCTTGACCATATCGTTCTTGACAGGGGGCGTTCAGTGCATGACACCGTCATCCATGACGTTGCCCTTACCCTGCCGGCGAGATCACTTGTCAAGGAGTATGAATCAATGCCCTGGCGCCATTTCCGCCAGGCTTACCTCTCGGCCATGAGTCCCGCCGCCGCCATCAATTATCGCAATAATGATACAATTGTGCGGAATGTGACCCGGCACGTCACAATTACCGATATGTCAAACGAAGAGGTTGTGCGCGACTTCGACGCAGGTGCGTCAAACGCTCCCCCCCTGACTGATGTGCTTTATCAGGCGCCACTATTATACACCTTTAACACTGCCTCATCACCGGACACGGCACAGTTCATGGTGACTCTGTCACTCATCACAGATGACTTTGATCCCAAACAGAATGACACTGTCAGGTATATCCAGCGCTTCTCTGATTATTTCGCCATTGATGACGGAACAGCCGAAGCAGGCTACGGCCTGAATGGTCAGGGCACGAGCAATGCCATGGTAGCCCTTCGCTTCAGATCGTTTGTTCCCGATTCGGTTACAGCCATCAGCATCTGCTTCAATGATGCATATGAAAATGCCAACCAGAGAGCTTTTGATATAATGGTCTGGGCCGATGATAACGGCAAGCCCGGAGCCCTGCTTGGCAGCAGTGACGGACCTGTGGCCTCCCCGGGAAATGAGATCAACGGGTTCGTGACATGGTCATTCGAGACTCCCGTGTGGGTCAATGACTACTTCTGGATAGGCTGGAAGCAGTACTCCGAGACTTTCCTCAATGCAGGCCTCGACCTGAATACCTCTGCGACAGGCATACAATACTATATGCTCAGCGGAGAATGGCATGAGAGCCAGGTTCCGGGGACCATCATGATGCGCCCGGTGATGAAGGGAAGCGGCTCATCCACCTCAGCAGATAACGGAACCCTGATCAATGACCTGTACACCCTCTACCCTAATCCTACTGACGGCCTGGTGACCATAGTGGCAGCAGAAGGATCACCTGACGATTACCTGGTTGACGTGATCTCCACCACCGGTGCTGTGGTGATGACCCTCGGCAGGTCAGAGAGGAATGACCTGAGTACTCTGGCTGCAGGCAGCTATATGCTGCTGGTGAAGACTGCGGACGGACGACCATTGTCAATTCTGCGTGTCATAAAAATAAACTGAATCCCGGGATGACTGAAGAGGAACTTTCCGGCACCCGGGAGCAGGAAAAGGAATCAGGCAGGGAGACTGAGCCGGAATCACTTCATGTACAGTCACATGACAAGAGGTTGAGCCCCGGACATGGAGAGAAGGAAAGTGGTGCGATGGCAACAGAGCCCGGCCCCGGGCCGCTACCGGACCAGGAAGAAAGTGGAGATCAGATAGACCGTGAACAGGAGCTTTTTGAGCATTACCGCTATACTGTTGACCCCGGACAGTCGATGCTCCGGATAGACAAGTACCTTTCAGCCCGCATAGAGAATGTCTCGCGTACCAGGATACAGGCTGCAGCACAGGCCGGCAACATACTGGTAAACGATTCTCCCGTCAAACCCAATTACCGGGTCAAGCCTCTTGATGTCATTCAGATACTTCTCCCCAATCCTCCCCGTGAGATTGAACTTATACCCCAGGATCTGCCCATCAGCGTGGTCTATGAGGATGAGGACCTCATTGTTGTTGACAAGGCCGCCGGGATGGTGGTTCACCCGGCTTATGGCAACTACTCCGGAACGCTCATGAACGCCCTGATGCACCACTTCCGCCACCTGCCTCTCTTTCAGACAGGTGAGCTGCGCCCCGGGCTGGTGCATCGTATTGACAAGAACACGTCGGGACTGCTGGTTGTGGCCAAAAATGAGTATGCACACAACAGGCTTGCCAGGCAGTTCTTCAGACGCACCACCGGTCGCCTCTATACAGCCCTTGTATGGGGCACTCCCGATCCGCCGGAAGGTACCATTACCGGCCACGTCGGCCGCAACATACGTGACCGTAAGATCATGCAGGTCTTTCCTGACGGCAGCCAGGGCAAGCACGCGGTGACTCACTACAGGATCATTGAGCCGCTCGGTTATGTTTCACTTATCGAGTGCCGCCTTGAGACAGGCCGCACGCACCAGATAAGGGTGCACATGGCCTGGAAGGGTCACCCGCTCTTCAACGACGAGGAGTACGGGGGGCACCGCATACTGAAAGGCACCACCTTCACAAAATACCAGCAGTTCGTGCGCAACTGCCTTGAGCTTCTCCCCCGGCAGGCGCTTCACGCCCGCACCCTCGCCTTTGATCACCCTACCACAGGCCAACGCCTCTCCTTTGAGTCACCCCTTCCCCGGGATATGGTGGAAGTAATTGAAAAGTGGAGAGGATATGTGGCCGGCAGAGAATAAATCAGTCCACAGTCAGCAGTTGGCAGTCAGCAGTTGTTAACATTTTATAATGACTGCGGATTGCTTACTGCCGAATGCCGACTGACCTACCACGACCCTCCTGCTCCGCCGCCGCCAAAGCTGCCGCCGCCAAAACCTCCGAAGCCTCCTCCCCCGCCACTGAAGCCACCGCCGCTGCCGGAGAATCCTCCCCAGCTGCCGCTGTGTGACCTGCCTCCGCCCATCATGCTCATCAGGAGCCACAGCGGCAGGTTGGATGAACCTGTGCGCCTTATATGCTTATTATTCGAGCTGCCGGCAGAGATAAAGATGATGAAAAAGAGAATGATCAGGAAGATGATCACTCCGGGTATTGCGCCCGATGAATCGCCGCCCGCATAATCATCATAATTGTATTCGCCTGCAGCAAGAGACATCAGAACATCAGTGCCGGCATCAATGCCTCCGTAATAATCATTATCCCTGAACCGGGGGATGATCTCACGGTCAATGATCTCGGCACATGCAATATCAGGTAAGGCGCCCTCAAGGCCATATCCGGTAGCGATGAACACCTGGCCGTTTGAAGATGCGGTCTTGGGCTTCACCAGCATCAGCAGACCATTGTTGAAGTCGCCCTGCCCAACCCCCCAGTCTCGTGCCACAATGTAAGCAAATTCCGAACGGTCATATCCCTGCAGGTCGCTGACAATAACCACGGCTACCTGGTTGGAGGTGGTGTCATTGAACGCCACCAGCTTGTTCTCAAGCGCCTGTATCTCACCGGCTGAGAGAACGCCTGCAAGGTCGTTGACCAGGTGCGGGGGTTCCGGCCTCGGCAGCAGTGTCTGAGCCTGCAAAGGCATAACGATAAGCAGCAGCGCCGTGAGCGCCGTTATGTATCCGGTTCGTCTATTCATCACACCCCCGTTTCATCATTATCAAAAGAGATAGCATCGGGCAGCTCATTGACATCATTCTCCGATCTCGGGAAATGTTCCTTCAACTTCTCCCCGGCCATCAGCACTCCTTCAACCAGGCCTTCGGCAAAAAGTCCTTTGCTGAACCGTTGCTGCATGTGATCACGAACACTTTCCCAGAACCCCGGCGGCACCACGGCATTAATGCCCGAGTCGCCTATGATGGCGAAATTACGCTCCTTCAGTGCCAGGTAAACGAGCACTCCATTGCGGTCTGCCGTCTTATGCATACCCACCTTTTTGAAGAGCCAGGCCGCCTCGTCAAGCACATTAACCTTGCATGATGTCTCTATATGCACACGGATCTCTCCCGAGGTTGCATGCTCGGCTTCACCAATAGCTTTGACGATTGTCTCCTGCTGCTCAGGAGTAAAGAAAGTGGATGCCTTCATGGGATGATTGTCAGAACTCAACCTTTGGAGCCACCTCTGTGCCCTCCTGTGCCTCAAAGTAAGGCCTGTCACTGAACTTCGTCAGGGAGGCTATGAAGTTGTTCGGGAACTTCTTGATAAAGGTGTTATACTCGCGTGCAGCATCATTGAAATTATTCCTGGCAACAGCAATGCGGTTCTCTGTTCCTTCGAGCTCCACCTGCAGGTCGCGGAAATTCTGTACGGCCTTCAGTTCGGGATACCTCTCCACAACAACCATCAGACGCTGGAGTGCCGAGCTTACTTCGCTCTGCGCTGCCTGGAACTGCTGCAGCTGCTCAGGTGTTATGTTTGAAGGATCTACGGTGACCGAGGTGGCCTTTGCCCTGGCCTCAATGACCCTTGTGAGGGTCTCCTGCTCAAACTCAGCTGCGCCCTTGACCGTATTCACGAAGTTGGGGATCAGGTCAGCACGCCTCTGGTACTGTGTTTCCACGTTGCTCCACTCGGTTGCAACCTTCTCATTCATCGGAATAATCTTGTTGTAAACGCCTACACCCCATGAGACCAGGAGGAGGACAACCACAACGATGATAATAAGAACTACAAGTCCGCTAATACCTTTTTTCATTTTTTTATTCTGTTTGATTTGAATTCAAAAATAATCAAAATATTACTCGCAAGGAGTCCCTTTTCATTTGCCCGTTTGTTCCTGCGGTCTCTTTTTTTCATATGCGGTGTGCCGCGAAGCTAAATGTGCTAATTTTGTGTAAAATTTTGCCGATCATGAGAACTATCGCCATTGTTGCGGGAGGAAACTCATCCGAGTATCCCGTCTCCGTGCGCAGCGCCGAAGGTGTTGCCAGGGCGCTGAAGGGTAAATATGAAACCTACATCATAACCATCAGGGGCACTGACTGGTATAGCGAGGACCCCAAGGGACGGGTCTTCAGGGTTGACAAGAACGATTTCACTCTTGTGCTGGATGATGAGCGTATCAGGTTTGATGCCGCCTTTATTGCCATCCATGGCAATCCGGGTGAAAATGGCCTGCTGCAGGGGTACTTTGACATGGCAGGGATACCCTATACAAGCTGTGATGCCTTCGTCTCAGCCCTTACATTCAACAAACAGGCCTGCAAACTCTATCTGAATGAGTACGGTATACCCATGACCGGCGGGCTGCTGATCAGGAAGGGGCAGAAGTATGATGCAGAAAGCATCGTAAAACAGACCGGCCTCCCCTGTTTTGTCAAGCCCAATGCCAGCGGCTCCAGTTTCGGGGTGACCAAGGTCAAGGAGATGGCGGGTTTTGAAGATGCCCTTGAGCAGGCATTCGCCGAAGGCCACGAGGTGCTGGTGGAGTCTTTCATGAAGGGAACGGAGGTGGCCTGCGGAGTTGTCAAAACAAAACAGCTGAAGATTGTCATGCCTGTTACAGAGGTGGTTCCCAAGAAAGAGTTTTTTGATTATGAGGCCAAGTACACGGAAGGGTTGACAGATGAGATCACTCCTGCCCGGATGCCGGACGAGCTGACCAGACGTATACAGGAACTCTCCTCTGAGATCTATGATATCCTAGGTTGCAGGGGTATTGTCAGGGTTGATTTCATTGTTACAGATGCCGGACCCCAGTTCCTGGAGATAAACACTATCCCCGGCATGACACCGGAGAGCATCATACCCCGCCAGGCAGCAGTCTACGGGATCTCTCAGACCGATCTCTACTCAATGGTAATAGAGGACCTCTTCTGATACCCCTTATTGATCCAACCCGGCAAAGAGTATCTGCGTAAGGAATGAACCCCCTGTTCAGCTCTTGCTTCTCTGCTCCATTGCCTCTGCCATCCGGGTGAGGAAAGCCACCACCTCAGATTGCCTGAGAAAACTGTACCTGGCTCTTGTGGGCCCCTTGCCCACCTTCAGTGAAATGGCATTCTCCGGCAACGCCCCGAAGAGCTCCTCGTCAGTCTTGTCATCACCTATTGCCAAGATGAAGTCATTCTTTCCCATGGCCAGCAGTTTCTTCGCAGCACTTCCTTTGTTGTATCCTGACATCTTGACCTCAACCACTTTGTGCCCGTCAATCACCTGCAATGGCATGTTGAGTATTGACTCCTCAAGCTCATTCTTTAATTCAATGGCCCGCAGGGCAGAGAGATCCTCATCCGCATTACGGTAGTGCCATGAGAGAGATGCCCTTTTCTCCTCCACAAATGATCCCTTGCACCTGTTTGTAAACCGGTTGAGAACAGGCTTCAATCCCTCCTTCCACCTGTCATCCTGATCAAGTGAAGACTCCCACTTGCCGCCCGGGTACCTTATGAAGGCTCCGTGCTCTGCAACCAGTGTCAGGTTAAGGTCTGCAAACCACTCATCAAGAAAATCCCTGTTCCTTCCGCTGATAATTACAACGTTTGATATGGCAGCCAGTCTGCCAGTCAGCGAGATAATAGAATCTTCCGGGGTGGCCATCTCAGGCAATTCCCTGATAGGCACAAGCGTGCCGTCATAATCAAGGAAAAGCACCGGCTGGGAAGAGTTGCAGAATGCATCTATGATCCTCTCTTCTATGTCCCTGTTTATCAGCCTAACCCTGAAACTCTTCCTGTCGGTTTTTACCTTTGCAACAGACCTGAGTATATCATCTGCCCAGGAAAAAACATCATAGTCACGCAGGCGCCTTTTCATTGCTTCTATACGGCCTTTCCTCTCTTCTGCCGGCATCATCAGCGCATTGTATATGGCATCGGCCATCTGGGAAATGTCAGTGGGGTTCACCAGAACTGATTCGCTCATCTCGGCAGCTGCACCAGCCATCTCGCTCAATATGAGCATCCCGTGCTTCTGGTGCTGCGCGGCAACATATTCCTTGGCCACCAGGTTCATGCCATCACGCAGAGGGGTGAGGAGCCCGGCATCACTGAGAGTGTACAGGGCTATCATCTCGCTGAATTTGAGTGATTTATACTGATACGCAATTGGATTCCAGTCAAGGGTACCATATTTTCCGTTTATCCTGCCCACTGTTGCCTCAATCTCCTTTTTCATCTCCTGGTAGCGGGCGATTGTATCCCTGGAAGGAACTATGACCATGTTGAACACGACTCTTCCTCTCATGCTGTTGTAACGTTCGAGGAAGAGCTCAAAAGCAGCCAGCCTGTTGAGAAAACCCTTTGTATAATCAAGCCTGTCAACCGAAAAGATAAGCATTCGATCTCTCTTCTGCTTATGGATCTTTTTCAGATACTTCTCTGTTTCCGGGAGGAAGACGGTGTCATGGAATTTTTTATAATCAATGCTGATAGGGAAAGCATCAGCCCTTGAGTAAATATCCTCGGCCATGACTGTATTGAGAGAGATATCATAGCCCAGGGCTCTCCTCACCGATTTGAGGAAGTGCTGTGCATAATCATGTGTGTGGAATCCTATCAGGTCAGCACCGAGCATCCCTTTCAGGATGGCTGCCTGGTAGCCGTCAGGCATGATCCTGAACACCTCGTATGACGGGAAAGGGATGTGCAGGAAAAAGGATACAGAGGCATCGGGAAAATCATTCCTTACCATTCCCGGCAGAAGGAAAAGCTGGTAATCATGTATCCAGATGAAGTCACCCGGCCTGATAATCTTCTTCAGCTCCCTGTAGAAAAGCTGATTGGCTTTCTTATAGCTCTCATAGTAACCCTGCCCGAAAACCGCCATTGAGGGGAAGTAGTGAAACAGCGGCCATATAAGGTCATTGCAGAAACCTCCGTAGAACTTCTCATTCACATGGTCAGGGATTTTTACCGGGACAAGCTCAAAAGTTTCCTTTACCTCTCTGAGTGAGTTCATTTGCTCTGCGTCATAGTCACCCTTGCCTACCCAGACTGTTTTTGTTGAGCCGGTTCCTGATTGGCTGTTCTTCATCCTTTCAGTCAGCGAGAGAACTGCCGAGACCAGTCCGCCGCTGTTCTGCTGGGCTGTCATTTTGCCGTTGCGATGCCTGATAGTGAATGGCAGCCTGTAGGCAACAATAACAATTCGTTTAAACTCTTCCATATGATTATATTATATTTTCAGCTGCTCAGAGGAATACCGGGCTGTCAAGCCGGGCTGCTATACGATAGATAGCATTCATAAGCCCCACATGGCTGTATGTCTGCGGGAAGTTGCCCCACTGGCTACCGTCAGCTCCTGCATCTTCACTGAAGAGGCCAAGATGGTTTGAATATCCCAGCAGCCTTTCAATAGTGCTGATTGCCTCATTAACGCTTCCCGTCACTGCCAGAGCTTCTGCATACCAGAAAGCACATACAAGGAAGGTGGTCTCCGGCTTCCCGAAGTCATCCTCATGCAGATATCTGTAAAAGAGTCCGTCCTCTGTCTTCAGATGCCCGGCCAGCGCAGAGAGGTGCTCTCTGGCCCTGTCACCCGAAGGATCAAGATAACGCATGTTGACGAGGTGGATGGTGGCAGCATCAAAATTATCATTGTCAATGGCCTGCATGTAGGCATGCAGATCATCCCTGTAGCACATCTCAATCTTCTCCGCAGCCCTGGCAGCAAGCCTCTCTGCTTTTGATCTCAGGTCCTTGTCAGTAAAATAAGCGGCTATCTTTTCAGCCGCCTTGCTCCCCGTCCAGTGAAAGAGAAAAGTATAACAGTTCTCCTGCATCCTGTTACGGAACTCCCATATCCCCGCATCTGGCAGCTCCATAGTCTCCTCAATGCGGTTAAGGAGCCAGTAGATAACCTCCCTCGACTTCCTGTATGAAAGGTAGCTCAGTCTTCGGTCAATATACAGCGGCAGAAGGCTGGCAAGAATCTGACCGTATATGTCATTCTGTTCCTGTTTGAATGCATCGTTCCCCAGATGGACAGGTTTGTTGCCCAGATACCCTTCCAGATCAAGCTCCTTCTCCCTGGGAACAGAAGTGCCTGCCAGGGTGTACATGGGTTTGATCTTCTTCCTTTCCGAGAGGATAATATTCTGGATGTAAAGAAAGTACTTCTCCAGCTCGTCAAAATGGCCAAGGTTATTGAAAGCATTAAGGGTATAGTATGAATCCCTCATCCAGCAGTAGCGGTAATCCCAGTTCCTTCCGGCACCGGGGGCCTCGGGCATGCTTGTTGTCCCTGAAGCAATGATGGCTCCGGTATCTTCATACTGATGCAGCTTGAGGACCAGCGCCGAGCGGATGATCTCATCCTGGAAGATATTGGGGATGGATGTGTTTTTTATCCATTGTACCCAGTATTTGTTTGTCTTCTCCAGGAAGTCCTCCGCAGTTGACTCAAGAGGTGCTTCAAGTGGAACGCCATAGGTGAAGGCAAGATAACAGGTGTCATTCAGGATGAAAGGCTGATTATTCACTATATAGGTAAGGGGTATGTTTGTTGTAAGCCTCACCTGCGTATCGAAGTTAAGATAACGGATATGATTGCTGCCGGCAACTATCTCAGGCCTGAAGGCGCCGTAACTGCCAACAGGCTCACACTTGACAGTTATAAAAGGATTGCCGTCAAGCAGCTCTATCTTCCTGATAAGCATCAGCGGCCTGTAGTACCTGTCATACTGGTAAAACCTGGGAGCGAAATCAGTAACCCTGAACTTACCGTCCCCGGCAATGAATTCAGTGGAAAGAATATTTGTATTCTTCAGGTACGACTGAAAGGTATAGAAGTCCTTCTCTACCGGTTTAACTGAAAATTCGCCGCCCTTTTTATTGTCAAGAAGGGAACCGAAGAGGAAACTGCTGTCAAACCTGGGAAGGCACATCCATTTAACCTCTGCTGCCTTGTTGATGTAGACCAGGAATGAACAGTTGCCTATCACTCCCATATCATACTTGTGAATGGAATCCATTGTAGTCAGAATAAACTTTTTATGTCGCTGCCAGCTGGCTGCAACATTATCAACAAGCCAAACGGATCCTGGCTGTGGCTACAATATAAACAAAAAATCCTATTCGAAACTGAAATTTTCGAACCGGTATGCGTCAACAGGGGCGCAGGTGCATACCAGGTTACGGTCGCCATAGCCGTTATCAACCCTGCCCGTCGCCGGCCAGAATTTGTTCTCCACAACCCATGGAAGGGGAAAAGCTGCTTTCTCACGCTGATAGCCATGGTTCCAGCCGTCAGCGATGACAGCCGCTGCCGTATGGGGAGCGTTCTTCAGTACATTATCTTCCCGGTCTGCCTCTCCCTTCCTGATCTCATCTATCTCCTTCCAGATATTGCGCATGGCGTCAATGAACCTGTCAAGCTCTGCCTTTGGTTCTGACTCAGTAGGTTCAACCATCAGTGTTCCGTGCACCGGGAACGAGAGCGTTGGTGCATGAAAGCCATAGTCCATCAGCCTCTTGGCAATATCCGACTCATCCACACCTGCGTCTCTGAAGCCCCTGCAGTCAAGTATCATCTCGTGGGCACAGCGGCCGTTGGCGCCTGTATATAGTACCTTGTACATCTCACCCAGCCTGGATGAGAGATAGTTGGCATTGAGGATGGCATAGACGGTTGACTTTGTCAGTCCCCCGGCTCCCAGCATCATCACATAGGCATGGCTGATTGTGAGCACATGTGCACTCCCGTACGGGGCAGCAGCCACTGCGGTGATACCGTGACTGCCACCGGTCTTCACCACCGGGTGCGAGGGCAGAAACTCAGCCAGCTTCGTGTTGCACAGGATGGGCCCCATGCCAGGCCCTCCGCCGCCATGAGGAATGGCAAAGGTCTTGTGCAGGTTGAGATGGCACACGTCAGCACCGATATGTCCGGGACTGGTCAGTCCAACCTGCGCGTTCATGTTGGCCCCGTCCATGTATACCAGTCCGCCATTATCATGCACAATCTCTATCATCTCAATAATGGCTTCCTCAAAGACGCCATGGGTTGACGGATAGGTAATCATAGCCGAGCTGAGGTTATCACGGTGTTCCACCGCCTTCTTTTTCAGGTCCTCAACGCTTATGTTCCCGTTCTCGTCGCACTCCACAACAACCACCTTCATTCCGGCCATGGCAGCGCTGGCAGGATTGGTGCCATGAGCCGATGATGGTATAAGCACCACATTGCGGTGACTCTCATTCCTGCTGATATGATACTGTCTGATCACCATCAGGCCGGCATATTCACCTGCGGCTCCTGAATTAGGCTGGAATGATACGGCATCAAAGCCTGTTATCTCCTTGAGAGTCTCACCCAGTTCCTCCATGACCTTGTGATAACCGGCAGCCTGTTCGGCAGGCACAAACGGGTGGATGTTCCCGTACTCGGGCCAGCTCATTGCAAACATTGATGCTGCCGGGTTGAGCTTCATGGTACATGAACCCAGCGGTATCATGCCGTTGGCCAGCGAGAAGTCCTTGCGTTCCAGCATCTTGATGTAACGCATCATGTCAGTCTCACTGTGGTAGCTGTTGAACGTGCGCTCCTGCATGAAGGCTGTCTTGCGGTGGAATTTTTCATCTATGCAGAA
This sequence comes from Bacteroidales bacterium, assembly GCA_012514255.1. Next base: position 28,094 of record JAAZAP010000217.1, read on the forward strand.
GCAGTCGCAGAGCGAAGTGACCTCCTCAGCCTTCTTCCCTGCCGCTTCCGCGAAGATGCCAATAAGATCATTCACCTCCCTCAGGGTGGTCACCTCGTCAGTGCTTATCAACGCGCAGTTGGCACAGGGATACCAGAGGTTGATACCCCTCTTCAGGGCAATCTTCTGTATCATGTCAGCCGTGACCCCTGCCATTGCCTGTACCCTGATGGTATCAAAGAACTGCTCATGCCTTATTGTGTATCCCAGTTTCTTCAGTTCACCGGCCAGGGTGCAGGCTGTGGAAAAGATATGACGGGCAATCCGTTTCAGGCCCTCAGGGCCGTGATACTGGGCATACATGCCTGACATTGTGGCCAGCAGCGCCTGCGCAGTACAGATGTTTGATGTGGCCCGCTCACGCTTGATATGCTGTTCGCGCGTCTGCAGCGCCATGCGCAAGGCCTGGTTCCCATGGGCGTCAACCGAGACCCCTATCAGCCGACCCGGCATGTTGCGTTTCAGCTCATCACGCACGGCAAAGAATCCGGCATGCGGACCGCCATAACTCATCGGAAGACCAAACCTCTGGTTGGATCCGAAGACGATATCAGCGCCCCACTCTCCCGGAGGTGTCAGCAGCGTAAGACTCATCAGGTCTGCCCCCACACCTGCCAGGGCGCCGGCACCATGGACCTTCTCCACCATATCCCGGTAGTCACGTATCTCTCCGTTGGCAGCAGGATACTGTACCAGCACCCCGAAGAGCTGCTCATCAGGTTCAATCTGGGTATAATCAACAAACTGAATATCAATGCCAAGGGGTGCTGCACGTGTGATAAGCACATCCCTTGTCTGCATGAAGACTGAATTGTCAACCAGGAAGCGATTGGCTCCTGCCTTTACCTTGTCACGTGAACGGGCGTTGTACATCATGATCATCGCCTCTGCGCCGGCAGTGGCCTCATCAAGCAATGAGGCATTGGCTATATCCATGGCGGTAAGGCTTGAAACCATTGTCTGAAAATTAAGCAACGCCTCAAGCCTCCCCTGCGAGATCTCAGCCTGGTAGGGAGTATATGAGGTGTACCATGTGGGATTCTCAAGCACATTCCGGATGATAACAGGAAGGGTTGCCACCCCGTAATAACCCTGGCCGATGAATGAACGGAACAGGATGTTCCGCTTACCCAGCTCCCTGATGTGGGCAAGATATTCATACTCGCTCATCGCAGGCGGAAGGTTCATCTTCTTCTTCAGCCTGATGGCGGCAGGCACTGTCTGGTCAATAAGCTGTTCCGGTGAATCAACGCCTATGGCCCTGCACATCTCCGCTGTATCGCTTTCGCGCGGTCCGATGTGACGGTTAACAAAATGATCTGATGTCATATTATGATTGATTATTTGTTTGCTTCAGAGGTTCGCAGCGAAATTAGCATAAAGGGAAGAACAAAAAAAAGCATATTCATCATGTTTCAGGAGAAGAATGGATTGCTTTTCATCTCCCCGCCAATGGTCGACTCAGGACCGTGACCCGGGTAAATGACTGTCTCCGGCGGCAGGGTGAACAGTTTTGCACTTATGTTTTCCATGAGTTGCTCATGATCACCGCCCGGGAGATCAGAGCGTCCAATGCTTCCGGCAAACAGTGCATCACCGGTGAAGACCACGGCGTCTTCCGTAGAGTAGAGGACTATACCTCCCGGAGAGTGTCCGGGCACATGGATCACCTGAAGGGTTATGCCGGCCGCAGTAATAAGATCACCGTCAGCAAGGTATCCCTCCGGCTCCGGCGGGGCCTCCATGGTAAGACCAAACATAAGTGAGATTTGCGGTGCATTGCGGTAGTTATAGCTGTCGGCCTCATGAAACTTCGGCCGCAGCCCATACCTCTCAAGCATGAACCTGTTGCCGAAGACGTGGTCAAGATGACAGTGTGTGTCAATAAGCATCACCGGATTCAGGCCCATGGAAGCCAGCATCTCATCAAGCTTCCTCTCTTCCGTCTCACCGTAACAGCCGCAATCTACTATAATGCAATCCGTCTCATTGCCGGTGATTATGTATGTGTTTACCTGTATGGGAGAGAACACTCCCCTGTAAATCTTCATGTTGTCAACCCTTATCGTTACCGTTGGCTATGCCCCTGAGCATGGGAACAAACACAAAATATCCGTGTGTGGTGATCTCATATTTATCTTCTCCCAGTCGCTCATAGACCGTCATCACCTGTGAGTCACGGTCTCCCTTCGGCACCACCAGTCTTCCTCCTGTGCGCAGCTGTTTCAGCAGTTTTTCGGGCACATCAGCTGTGGCGGCAGTGATAACAATGCCGTCATACGGTCCGTATTGAGGTTGCCCCTCATAGCCGTCACCCAGGAAGAAGTGGACCCTGTAGCCCAGGTCACCGAGCATTATCTGGGCCTTTTTATACAGTTCTCTCTGCCGCTCGATGGTATAGACCTTCACCCCCATCTCGGCCAGGATGGCTGCCTGGTACCCCGAGCCTGTGCCTATCTCCAGAACCTTATCCCTTTTGCCCACATTCAGCAATATGGTCTGAACGGCAACGGTATAGGGCTGTGAAATAGTCTGCCCGGCGGAGATGGGGAATGCCTTGTCCTGATAGGCGTGCTTCAGGAAGGCGTCATCCATGAAGAGATGCCTGGGCACCTTACCCATGGCATCAAGGACACGTTCATTACTGATACCTTTGCCACGCAGCTCTTCAATAAGCCTTTTCCGTTTGCCTTTCGCCTCAAAGGACTCTTCAATCATCACATCATTAATTTGGTCTAAAAATAACAGATATCTTTGCATATCTCCCGTGTACCGCAATGAAAAAATTTGCCCGCAGAATAGCA